>CAZYEV010000087.1:0-42269 GCA_964646615.1 uncultured Saprospiraceae bacterium | reverse complement strand
ATGAGTGCAGAGTGTATAAGAACAACTTTAGGGAGGCTATTTTCATCACCTGTACGGGATTACATAATTTTAGGGTAATGGCAAACCCGCCAAAATATCCTGATAATCAATAACTTCAAATCTGCATAATGTCTAATAATTTCTCTCGGAAAATTGTCTGCCGAATGAGTTGCAAAAAATTCAGTCAAAAAGAGGTCAATTCCTTTTTGGTTGTCTTTAACGGGAATAATGATTGTAATGTCTGTGGTTGTACGAAGAAAGTCTGATTTTATAGTCTGTCGTTTGGTCGGCTTAAATCCTAACCTGCTAATCATTGTCATAATTTTCGTGCTTGCTGTGTCGTCTTAGGGTTGCTTGTAACGGTTTGCGGCTTGGCGTAGTGGCGAATTTTTAGCACAAAAGTTCAATCGAAGAACTGCACTTGAACCTACCACAAAACTGTCATATGAAGCACTGCACCCGCCATTACGCCAAACCGCTGTTAGCTGCTGGCGTTCTTGTCCACCGTGTCTGTAAACCATTGTCGTTGTTGGCTTTCCTGTCATTTGTCTGTCGGCTTGTGCGTTGCGTTTTTTATTTTTTTGAAGAGTCGGGAAATTTTTTAAAACCATTTTTGTCTGCGTTGGCTTTGCAAGCTCTTTTGCAAACTTTGGCTTGTGTGTCGGCTTGTGTGGTATGCAAATGCGCTTGCAAAATGCGTGGGTTTAAAACACAATCTTCACATCTTCTTTATAAGCCTGCAATGTGCCGTTGAGGCTGGCTGTCCAACCGTCAATAAATACTTTGCCCCCGCCTTTGTCGGGGCGGGCGTTTTTAATAGCGTTTGCAAAATCGTCACTCGTAATTTTCTCGCTGTTGGTTATGTAATAGTGATTACCAATACGGTAAATACAATCTTTTACCACTTCTTCGGGAACTTGTGTTGGCTCGTCTAAACCAACGGTGAAAATCATATTGTAAATACGACTGATAGCATCTGTGTTGATTTCAGGAAATTGTATTTGTCCTTTATCGTCAACTTTCAATTTTGGAGCATCTACACTATCAAACACTTTAAAGCCAATATCAGGAACTTGTTTTTTGTCTTCATCAAACATTCCTGCTTTGCTGTTTGCCTCTTCTATTTCTTTTTTGATTTTTTCTCCAGCTCGCCTTAATCTCTCTATGGTTATGCTGGAAATTACCGGTGGCAAGTTATTTTCTATGCAAAATTTGTAAGCAGGTTTGTCTTCTTTTATGGGTTCATCAATTTGCACCAAAATAAATTTGCGGTTGCCACCATCTTCGGCGTTGAGTTGCATCACGGCATGGCCTGTAGTGCCAGAGCCTGCAAAGAAATCAAGGATAATATCATTAGAACTTGTATTAGATATACTAATAATGTGATTTATTAATTTCGTTCCTTTTGGATTATCAAATACTCCTTTTCCTACTAATTCAGATAGTTCTTCATTGTTACCATGTGTATGTCCTACATTTTTATAATACATAATTGAACCAACTACTACACCTTTTTCAATTGTATCATTTAGATATGTTTTTTTATCAACTCCACCGTTTTTATTAAAGTAAAGCTCACCTTTTTTGTATAATTCAATTAACCTATCTTTGCTATATCTGGGATAACGACCTTGTGGGCATTTCCAAGCTACTCCGTTATCAAAAGTAACTTCATATTTAGATTTTTCGGTTCCACTTTTTGCATGTAATGGTGTTGCTTTCCAAGGCCCCTTAGGGTCATTGTCGGGATTCTTGTAACTTTTGTTTTGTTCTTCAGTCCTTTTCAATCTTCCGATTGAAAAATGGTTAATACTTTTTGCAAAACATACAACATATTCATGTTGTCCCGAAACCCACTTGGCATCATTAGAAACTGTATATTTACTCTCCCAAACAAATTCTGCCACAAAATTCTCCTCCCCAAAAATCTCATCACACAACAATTTCAAGTTAGCTTGTTCATTATCATCAATACTAATAAAGATAACACCGTCTTTGCTCAATAAATCCCTTGCCAATAGCAAACGAGGATACATAAAAGCCAGCCAGCCGTTGTGGCTCTTTTTGGTTTTAAAACTAAATTCCATACGTGCAAAGTCACTTTCACTCAAATTAGCAAGCCCTAATACTTCGGCTTCTTCTTTATCAAATTTGTCAGGGTAAACAAATTCGTCTTTATCAGTATTGTAAGGCGGATCTATGTAGATACATTTTATTTTTCCGCTGTAATGATTTTTGAGAATTTTTAGGCAATCAAGGTTGTCGCCTTTCAAAACCAAATTTTGCGTGGTGTCAATGTGTTTGCTCAATGCGGTATTCAGGCGTAATTCCTTTTCTGTCTTTTGGGCATATTTGGCACGGGCAAAGTTTCTGCCCACAAAGTTTAAACCATAACCGTTTACTTTTTCATCAACGGGCAGTCCTGCAACGGCTTTGAGTTCTTGCAAGTTGATTTCGCCATCTTTAATCACACTGGGGTAATGCTCTTTGAGAAAAGCAATCAGTTTATTTTCTTTTGTTTCTTCACCCACTACGGTGAAACCTGCATCTATAAAATCTTGTTTATTCATAATTACTCACCTTTAATCAATGCCGCTAATTGCGTTTTATTGATACGTTCTTTAAATGAAATTTTAATGTTTTGGTCTTTGTAGTGTTCGGCTAATGCCTCAAAATACTTTTTAGCAAAGTCAATCTTTCCTTTTTCATCTTCGGGAATTTCGGTTGAAGATTTATAGCCTTTGGCTTCTACTACCAGAAATATTTTATTGCCTTCGGTGCTTTTAATAGCATAGCAAAAATCAGGGTTGTAATCGCCCAATGGTGTTTTGATTTTCAGGCGTGGAAGTTTGCCGAAAATTTCAATGCTTGCAATGTCGGGGTCTTGCTCCACGATTTCCAATTCAAAATCACTGTCGTATTCAATCACTTCTTCAAATACCCATTTGGTTTTTAAACTGAAATCGCCTTCAATATCTTTTTGAAATTTGCCTACGCTTCCTGTGTCTAAATAGGTTTTCCCTTTTTCTGTTTTGAACACATTGGGCAAACCTGTTCCGCTAATACCGTCATACTTAATGTTTGCTTTAAGCATAGCAATTAAGTTCTTGTTGATTATTTCGGAAATTTCCCTTTGTGCCTGTTCTGGATTGTTGCAAAGCATTTTGGTTTTAAAATCATCACTCAAAGCATTGAAAATCTTAACCACAAATGAAATAGGGGTTTTGGTATTGTTTGACAACGTGCGAACCAATTCTAAATAATCAACCTTGCTTTTATATGAAACGGTGTTGGTTAGTTTCTCAGTAATTGCTCCTTGTTCGCCAATTTTGTTTATGTTTAGTTCTGCACGAATGGTTTGTAAAAGAATTTCCTCAATGTTTAAGGCTTCAATTTGAGTTTTTATGTTTTGTATCAGTTGGCTTTCTTGTTCTGCGGTCAACATTTCCAACACATAAAAAGCATTTTTATTGATAGCGTTCCAAAGGTTTTGGAATTCTTGCAGGTGAGAGGATTTAATATAGACTTTCTTTTTCTCTTTTCTCCTTTCGGCTTTCTGAACATAAGTATTTGTATCGGTTGCAAACAAGCTTTCAATTGCTTTTACCTGTTCTTCGGGCAAATTTTGTTGTTTTAGAATGGTGGAAAAGTCAGGAGATTTTTCGTAAATTTTTTGTCCGTCAACAATCGCTTTGCGAACAATCATCTTCTTTTCTTTCAACACGTCATCAACCAACGTAACGATTGTTTCATCATCAAAGCCCGATTTTTCTTTGAGTGTTTTAATGAGATCTTGTTCGGTGAATGTTTCAGAAATAAGGAATGAGTTGCTTAAAATTTCGTTTTGAATTGCCTCCACAAAGCCCTGTTCTTTGTTTGAAACCACAACATCGAGGTTGTTGACTTTCCAAAATGCTTCTTGGTCGTCATTTAGATTTTTAAGCGTTTTACGCTGCAAGTTTTGATTTACGCAAATGCGTAAACCTCTACCAATTTGTTGCAATTTTGATATTTCGCTTCCTTGATTGGAAAGTTTACAGATTGTGAAAACATTCGGGTTATCCCAACCTTCCTGCAAAGCCCAAATGGAGAAAATGAAACGAGTAGGACTATCAAACGATAGTAATTTCTTTTTGTCTTTCAAAATTTCGTCAACTCCCGCTTTTATTTTTTCGTCAGCGTTTCCTTTGTCGCCCGAAAAATATCCTTTGTGAACTTGTAAATTTCCTTCTGTATCAAAATCGGTCTGCAAGTATTTGTAGTAGTTACTGTTTGGGTCGAGGTTTCTTAAAATTTCATCACGTAGATTTTTGTATTCTTCCTCAAAAATATTTTTGATTTTGGGATTATCACCACGATAAAGACTTATATCATTGGGTATAAAAAACAAAGTAAGGGCTTTAATGTCTTGCCCGAACAATTCTTTTTCTTTTTCAAAGTGGATTTTGATAGTTTGTTTAATCATTGCTCGCAATGATTCGTCCGACAGAGAGTAATCAACTTTTTCAACAGTGTCATCAGATAAAACAATGCTGTCTTTGTTTATTTTCTTTATGCTTTTACTATTGAATATTGCCCCAATACCTAACTCTCTTCTTACTATAATTCCGTTGGTTAAAGTACAAACAATGGCTTTATTAACTGTTCCAATTTTTTCAATTCCAATGAGCGTGTCGGTGTTCTCAACAATATCTTGCGTGTAAACTACAATTTTTTTGACCAAACTTTGTCGAAAGGATGAAATGCTATCTAGAACATATGCTACGTTAGATAGAATTATACTATTTTTCTTATTGGGAAAAGTAGCCCCAAAACGCAAGTAGTAGTTGTCAAATCCTTCAAAATATTTTTTGAAAGCATCCCCATCAAATCGATGTGGTTCGTCCATTATCACAATTGGATTTAGTCGTTTCAAACATTCCAAATATGATTTTGGCGGTTCCTGATTATTTACAAATAATTCAGGTGTGTTAATGTCTTTTTCTAAAGGTCGGTTTAGGATATTGTCTTTGTGGCTGAATGAGCTTGGCGTCATTACCAAAACCGATAAATGCGAAGTGCCGATAAATTGCCTAACGGCTGAAATATTTCCACCTTCATAAACAAAGGTTTCAATTTCCTTTTCTTTCTCGTTGGCGTAAAAGCTTTTGAAATATTCTTTTGTATCTTCTAAGTTTGCTTGAGTTCCTTCACGAATAGCCACAGACGGAATAAGAATGATAAATTTTTTGTAACCGAAATTCTTACTCAGTTCAAAAATGGTTTTTATAAACGTGAACGTTTTACCCGTTCCCGTTTCCATCATTATGTCAATGTTTTTAGTGTCTTGAACTGGAAAATTGTATTTGTTCTTTTTGTGGTGTTCTGTCAGAACCTCAACAAAATTCGCTTTTTGGCGAAGGCTTTCAAAAAGACTTACAATGTTATTAACACAGTCCTCTTGATAGCTTTGTATTTCATATTGAAACTGTTTTATTTCTGTTTTTGTCGTCATTTATTACTTCAATTTTCCAAATTGCAAAGTTAAAATTTAATACCGTTGTCTGCCCGTTTTTCTCTTGAAATCCACTCGTATTGTATTAGGGTGGTGGGTGGGCTTGGGTGCGTAGGCAAGAGCAAGCTCTTTTGCATTTTTTGGGTTGGTTTGTGCGTTGGCAAAAATGCAAATGTGCTTGCTGTGCGGTGGCTGTCTTTCAAAAATAGTTTTAAAAAATGTGCGGTGGGGAAAAAATAAAAAACACAGGGTCGGCAATGAGTGTCGGCTTACTCGTTGCCCGATTGAAATATGGTCTGTATGTTGGTCACCTGTCAAAATGGTTTACTTTTTTCTTTCCTGTTTAACAGTCATTTTCTGTTGTATCGTGTCGTAATACGCTTGCAGCTAACTCTTAAATACACGAAACTTTTGTCGTACTTTTCGCATTGCCGGCGCCAACAATACGAAAAGTACGACAAAGCCACACTCGTTTTTTGGGTTTAATGCGCCAAACAGGCTTCTTGTTTTTTCCAACGTGCGGCCGCTGACGTGTGTGCGGCGGAGTATGGCTTTACAAGCCCGCATCTTGTTTTCGGGAGGAAGGTCATACCTGCGCTCAAATGTTGCAGGTATGAGCACGGATAGACACCAAAGTCGTCCCGGAGTAGGTTGGCCCGGCGAATGACATGGAGAGGTAGAACACCCGGTCGTCAGGTTGAGTAAGGGCCTTGCAGCGCATGGACTCGGGGGCGGAGTGTGATGGTCACGCAAGCGCGCAGGCACGCTCATGGAGCGACCTTTAAGCGCCTGCTTTGTCGCCACCCGCATCGGTCGGCAGCTCAGGGAAGCCGGCTGGTCGTTACCGCGTTCCACCCGACTGGCCCGCCGGTGCTCAGGGAGAGAGGTAAAGTGGTATGACCAAGGCATAGACCGCATAAAGAAGAAGAAGAAAGGTACTTACGGTTTGATGCGTATGAGTGCCCGGTTTATTGAAGCATGGGCATGCTGTGCCAAAACCTGGGCGCTCGCCAGTGGCAAATATACATCTTATTCAGATTGCTCAAAGCATTTTCTGCGATGGTTTGTAAAAAACTCCAGACTTATGGGTATGCCAGACGTGGAAAGCCCAAAAGCGTGTTTGTTTGTCTGCAACCCTGCTACCGCTAATCTGTGCCTGTTGGAATGATTTCCGATTGTTTTGAGCCTCAACCCAGGCGGGATAAAAGACAATCCTAAAGTACGTTAGATCTCATTATCAGCGAGTTATGCACGCCTGATTTTTTCGCGAACCATTGTCCAGCGATTGAAGCGAAGACGGAGATCACTTCTTCCGGTATTTATCAATCACTGCTGCATCTATGCCTCGGCGTTCGAGGTCGTCCACGATCCGGTTGGCTTCGCTGAGGCTGTTGGTGCGTTTGACGACGACGGCAGCGTATTTGCCGCGATTATAGTATCCGATTTCAGCGTCGGTGTAGCCCATTTTGATGATGCGCTGCATTTCGCGGCGGGCGCTTTCGAGTTTGGTGAACGAGCCGGCCACGACGCGGTAGCGGCCGTCGCGGGTGTCGCTGTCTAAGTCCGTGGGCGGCTGAGCCGGAGGTGGTGTTTGCGGCTTTGTCTGTGTCGGAGGTGGTGTTGCGGGCTTTTCTGTCGGTCGCGCGGGTTGGGTGATGGGTGCTGGCGCATTGTCCGATGGCTTAGCAGCGGCGGGTTCGTCTTCGATGCCGCCGTCGCTGATGACAACGGTGGAGGTGTCGCCCTCATAGAGTGTGCCCAGCGAGTCGGGGTCGGTGTAACCGAGGTCGCGTTGCTGGTCGAATTCCTGGGCTTCTTTAGCGAGCGATGCCTGGCGATTTTTCATCTGGCAGGCCTTGTAGCCGGCAACGAGGATGAGGCCGCCCAGCAGGGCGTACAGCAGATAGGTCAGGATTTTGGTTGTATTCATGCGTTGTTAGTTTCTTTTCCAGGAGTTGTTGGCGCGGTCGCCGTCTGGGATGAGGCGGTCGCCCAGTTCGATGCGGCTGACGCTCTTGCCCGGAGCGCCGGGCACGGAGCGCAGGCGCTCGCCGTTTTTCCAGACATCTGCCTTCAGGTGCACCGTTTCCGAAGTTTTATCGGTGTAAGTGATGTGCAAATGTACGGGAATGGGCAAGTTTCCGATGCGTTCGACGGTGATAATGTCGCGCTCAGCCTCGGCGTCGCGCTGCACGTCGCGAATGCCTGCATCCGGGTAGCCCCACTCGAAGAACCAGGGGCGCCACAGCCAGTTAAGGTTTTGGCCGGAGGCTTCGTTCCAGGTGAAGAAGAAGTCGTAAGGTGTGGGATGTTTGCTTTTCCATCGGTTCATGTACTCTACCATGCAGCGGTGGAAGGTTTCGTAGCCCAGCTGGTCGAGCAGCACCGTGTAGGCGGCCTGTGGGCGCGAGTAGGAGGCGATGCCGTAGGCCGGGCTGCGCAGGAAGCTGGAGCGCACCATGGGCGGCACGTCGAAGTCGTTGCCGGCCGAGAAGCCATAGCCGCGCAGGTTGCCCTTACGGCCGGTGAGCGAGTCGGTCAGGAAGAAGTCGAAGAATGAGGCCCAGCCTTCGTCCATCCAGGCGTATTCCTGTTCATTGATGCCCATCATGAACGGGAAGTACGTGTGGGCCACTTCGTGTACGGTCAGGTTGGTGGGGTCTCCTGGGGCCACGCTGGCGTCGTTGACCATCATGGGGTATTCCATGCCGTCGTTGCCGTTGAAGACCGTCATGCACGGGTACGGGAAGGGATAGCCTGGCAGCCAGAAGCTCATCAGCCGAATGCCGTCAGCGGCAATGCGCGCCACGCGATAAAAGTCGGAAGAGCCGGTATTGTAAGCAGCGCTGACGAAGGTGCGGCGGCCGGTTGCGCTGTCCACCACCACAGAGGTGGCGTCCCAGTTGTAGTGGTCGCTGGCAGCGAAGGTGAAGTCGGGCACGTTGGTGGCGCGGTAGCGGAATACGTGCTGGCTGGCCCGTCGAAATACGCCGCCGCGCTTCAGTTCGTCTTCGGTGAAGATGCGCACTACCGTATCGGCGCGGTGTGCGCGCTCGAAGCGCTCCAGGTAGGGCTTTTCCAGCAGGTCAGCGGCGTTTTGCCATTCGCCGGTAGCCCACACCATGAAGCCGCGAGGCAGGGTGATGGTTACGTCGTAGTCTGCAAAGTCGTGGTAAAACTCCTGCTGTCCGCTGTAGGGCGTGCCGGCCCAGCCGCGGATGTCGTCATAGACGGCCACCTGTGGGTACCAGTAGGGCACGAAGAAGGTGGTGGGGTCACATACGCATTCGCGGGTGGCGCGCTTGTCGGAGGGGAGCGTGTAGGCCCATTGTATCTGCACGCGCACGGAGTCGCCCGGCAACAGTGGTTTTTGGCGGATGTTCACATCCAGAAAGGTGCGGCGGCGCGTGCGCTCTTTGTCGGGCACGGGCTGGCCGCTGAGCGTCAGCTGCTCGATGCGCACGCCTTCGCCCACGTCGTCGGGGTTTACGTCGTCGTCGCGCAGGCTGCCCTTGCGGTAACGGTCGGCAGCCAGTTTGAAGCGCAGCAGCCGCAGCGTGTCGGGGCTCTGGTTGTAGTACACGATAGTCGCCTGCCCTTTTACTAAGCGCTTCTTTGGTTCGAGGCTGACGTTGATTTGATACGTGGCCCGGTTTTGCCAGTACTTTGGCCCGGGGCGGCCATCGAAGCTGCGCGTGCCCTTTTCGTAGGCGCGTAGCACGTTGCGCGGAATGAACAAAGCGGTATCCTGAGCAGAGGTGGAAGCAAGGGCTGCATTTAGCAGCAGCAATACGATCAGAAAGCGAAGCATGTATGTGCAGTAGTTTAGCGGCAAAGGTAACTGCCCGGCGAAGACATCGTTCAGGCAATTGGCGCCGCCTCTACCCATCAAGTGCACGGATACGATGCTAAAGAGCGGGCAGTCTTTCTCCTTTACTTTTATTTTTATCTGCTGAGCAATTCCAGGCCCGGGATGCGCGAAAAATCTTTCTCGTTGAGCGTGGCCAGCTTTAAGTTATAAGCCCTTGCCGTAGCACCGATAAATAAATCTGGAATATCCATGGAATACCCCTGCCTCCGCAGTTCTTGAAACATTCGTGCAGCCTGTTTAGCTATCCTTCTGTCGAGGGGTAATATGGAAATGTGCCAGAATGAGCCTTCCCAGAACTCCTTTTGCTCTTCGCGGAGACCACAGAGTACTTCGTATTCCGTGACAACAGATGCAGCAAAAGCATAGTTTTCCATATACAATACCTCAAAGAAGGCGTTGGCCTTATTGGTCTTTCTAAAGTAGTCTATCAGGACCGACGTATCTAAGCAGATGATTTCTTTCGCCATGCGTTGAAATACTCTCTGTTGGCCAAAAATTCCTGATACTGCTCGTCATCCATCACCGGTCCATGGAGCAGGAGCTCTCGGAAATTATTTTCTTCACCCGAAGCCTCTTTTTCTTCAATCAGCCGCTCCAATTCCAATTTTACTTCGCGCATCAGGCTCAAAGGCAATTGCCGGATCATCTCCAGGAGCTGCTGATACTCAATATCCAATTTGATACCCATAGACTCCTGTTTTTTGCAGTGAAAAATGCAGTGAACTTGCTTTTGAAAAGCAAATATACGCACGCATCGGAACATCTGGCCAAAAGCAGGGCCATAGGCCAGCGTGTTCTTTTTCGCTTTGCTCTGCCAAGCAACTCCAGACCCGGGATGCGCGAAAAATCTTTCTCGTTGAGCGTGGCCAGATTCAAGATTCAGGCCCTTGCCATGGCAAATAGGACAGGTCTATCGAATACCCGTTCGTTTTGAGCGAATAAAGTACCCGGGTGACTCTTCCACTATTCTCCTATTTTAATTGACAGTGAAAATTTCAACTGCTGCAGCTTTGTAACATAACAACAGAAACTCGCTATTGCGAACACTGCAAAAGCACGAACATCGTCAAGAACGGCAAGAACCGTTCGGGCACGCAAACCTATAAGTGTAAGGACTGCGGCCGTTTTTGGGTTATGAACAGCAAGCAGCCCTGTCGTCGCCTCGACGCGGAATTGGTGAGGCGCGTCTTCTTGGAGCAAAAGAGCGCTCGAAGTGCAGCGCGTGTCCTGGGGGGCTCTCATCGAACGGTACTCAATCGGCTAAAAAAGAGGCGAAGAACCTTCCGATGTTTGAGTACCTGGTATCGCCTCTGTAAGGGAGAAGCTGACAGACTCGGGATGCGCACCCTTTGCCAGGCAGAAGCATGCGCTCAACCTTTGGGCTAGAATTTTCACTTATTGCGACAGATCAGATTTAGGCAGATGAAGGCCCTTACTGCCAAACACAGTGCCTATGGCGTTTTCTTGCGGAGGGGTCAATCTGGGAGCGCGCTCTCCTGTTTTACATATTCCTCCGATACTGCCCGCCCACCTGGAAGAGCGCGTGGGTGATCTGGCCCAGCGAGCAGACTTTGACGGCCTCCATGAGCTCGGTGAACATGTTCTGGTTGCGCACGGCGGCTTGCTGCAGGCGTTGCAGGGCGGCAGGCGCTTTGTCGGCGTTGGCCTGGTGCAGGCGGCGCAGGGTTTCGATTTGGGCTTCTTTCTCTGCTGCAGTGGCGCGAATGACTTCGCCGGGGATGATGGTGGGCGAGCCTTCTTTGCTCAGGAAGGTGTTGACGCCGATGATGGGCAGTTCGCCGGTGTGTTTGAGCGTTTCGTAATGGAGGCTTTCTTCCTGGATTTTGTTGCGCTGGTACATGGTTTCCATGGCGCCCAGCACGCCGCCGCGTTCGGTCAGGCGGTCAAATTCGGCCAGGACGGCCTCTTCGACTAAGTCCGTGAGTTCTTCAATGATGAACGAGCCTTGCAGCGGGTTTTCGTTTTTGGCTAAGCCCAGTTCGTGGTTGATGATGAGCTGGATGGCCATAGCGCGACGCACCGACTCTTCGGTGGGTGTAGTGATGGCTTCGTCGTAAGCGTTGGTATGCAGCGAGTTGCAGTTGTCGTAGATGGCGTAAAGGGCCTGGAGGGTCGTGCGGATGTCGTTAAAGGCGACCTCCTGGGCGTGCAGGCTGCGGCCGGAGGTCTGGATGTGGTACTTGAGCATCTGGCTGCGCGGGTTGGCACCGTACTTAAAGCGCAGGGCTTTGGCCCAGATGCGGCGCGCCACCCGGCCGATGACGGCGTATTCAGGGTCGAGACCGTTGGAGAAGAAGAACGACAGGTTGGGCGCAAAGTCGTCCACTTTCATGCCGCGCGAGGCGTAATACTCTACGAAAGTGAAGCCATTGGCCAGCGTAAAGGCCAGCTGTGTGATGGGGTTGGCGCCGGCTTCTGCAATGTGGTAGCCCGATATGGAGACGGAGTAGAAGTTGCGGACTTTGTTTTGGATAAAATACTCCTGTACGTCGCCCATGACGCGCAGGCTGAATTCGGTGCTGAAGATGCAGGTGTTTTGGGCCTGGTCTTCTTTCAGGATGTCGGCTTGCACTGTGCCGCGCACGGTGGAGAGGGCGTAGGCTTTGATTTTTTGATAGACGTCGGGCGGCAGCACCTCATCGCCGGTAACGCCGAGCAGCAGAAGGCCCAGACCGTTGTGGCCTTCGGGCAATTGAGGCGCGTTGTAGCGGGGGCGGGGCAGGCCGCGGTCGTCGTACTTTTCTTTGAGTTTGGCCTCTACCAAGTGCTCCAGCCCATGCTCGCGGATGTATTTTTCGCACTGTTGGTCAATAGCGGCGTTCATGAAGAAAGCCGCGATGGTGGCTGCCGGGCCGTTGATGGTCATGGAGACGGAGGTCTTCGGATCGCACAGGTCGAAGCCGGAGTATAGTTTCTTGGCGTCATCCAAGCAGCAGACCGACACGCCCGAGTTGCCTATTTTGCCGTAGATGTCGGGCCGATAGTCTGGGTCTTCGCCGTAGAGTGTTACGGAGTCGAAGGCCGTGCTGAGGCGGGCGGCGGGCAGGCCGAAGGAGACGTAATGGAAGCGCTTATTGGTGCGCTCTGGGCCGCCTTCGCCGGCAAACATGCGCGTGGGGTCTTCGCCTTCGCGCTTGAAAGGGAACACGCCAGCGGTGTAGGGGAATTCGCCCGGCACGTTCTCGCGCAGGCGCCAGCGCAGGATCTCGCCCCAGTCCCGGAAGCGTGGAAACGCCACGCGTGGAATGCGCGTACCGGAGAGGCTCTTGTGGTGGGTCTTGACCTGTATCTCTTTGTCGCGTACGGTGTAAGAATAGTGGTCGGCGGCGTATCGCTCTTTTTGCACCTCGTGTTTTTCCAGGATGCGTTTGCAACGCCAATCCAGCTGGGCCTCTAAGGTTTCGTATTGCTTTTTGAGGGTTTCCAGTGCTGTTTTTGAGGCTTCGTCGCTGGCTTTATTCTCTAATAGTTCGATGCTGCATTTCAGCCCCCACAACTGCCGGGCGATGGCGACCTGTTGCTCGACGTCGCGATCGTATTTGCGGGCCGTTTCGGCAATTTCCGACAGGTAGCGCGTGCGATGGGGCGGAATGATGTACACCTTTTCGGACATCTCTTCCGGAGCCACGAAATGGCTTTCAAAGCCGGCGCTGCACTTTTCGTTGAGCAGGTCAATGAGTCGGCGGTAGAGCTGGTTGACGCCCGGGTCGTTGAACTGGCTGGCGATGCAGCCGATGACGGGCATGGCATCCACGGGTTTGTCCCAGGCGCCGCGGTTGCGCTGCACTTGTTTGCGCACGTCGCGCAGGGCGTCGAGGGCGCCGCGTTTGTCGAATTTGTTGATAGCGATGAGGTCGGCAAAGTCCAGCATGTCAATTTTTTCCAGCTGGGTGGCGGCGCCGAACTCGGGGGTCATGACATAGAGCGACAGGTCGCTGTGGTCCACGATTTCGGTGTCGCTCTGGCCGATGCCGCTGGTTTCTAAGATGATAAGGTCATATCTGGCGGCTTTGAGTACGTCCACGGCGTCGTGTACGTAGCGCGACAGCGCCAGGTTGGATTGGCGCGTGGCCAACGAGCGCATATAGACGCGCGGAGTGTTGATGGCGTTCATGCGAATGCGGTCGCCCAGCAGCGCGCCGCCCGTTTTGCGCTTGGAGGGGTCCACCGAGATGATGCCGATGGTTTTGTCGGGGAAATCGAGCAAGAAGCGCCGCACCAATTCGTCCACCAACGACGATTTGCCGGCGCCGCCGGTACCCGTAACGCCGAGCACCGGCGGCGGGCTGGTGATGGTTAAAGCCGGGCGCACGGCCTGCTCGAAGAGCGAGGGGTTATTTTCGGCAATAGAAATCAGGCGCGCTACCGCTCGGGGTTCGCGCTCGCTCAGGCGTTGCAGTTCGCCGTTGAGGGTGTTGCCCACGGGGAAGTCGCACTTCTGCAGCACGTCGTTAATCATGCCTTGCAGGCCCATGGCGCGCCCGTCGTCGGGGTGGTAAATGCGGGCAATGCCGTAGGCGTGCAGTTCCTCAATTTCAGAGGGCAGGATGGTGCCACCGCCGCCGCCGAAGATTTTGATGTGGCCGGCGCCGCGCTCCTGCAGCAGGTCGTACATGTATTTGAAGAACTCCATGTGGCCGCCCTGGTAGCTGGTAATGGCAATTCCCTGTACGTCTTCCTGGATGGCGCAGTCCACAATCTCCTGCACCGAGCGGTTGTGGCCCAGGTGGATGATTTCGGCCCCGCTGGCCTGCATGATGCGGCGCATGATGTTGATGGCCGCATCGTGCCCGTCGAACAGGCTGGCGGCCGTAACGATGCGTATCTTATTCTTCGGCTGATAGATGACAGGATTTTTCATAGCAAAAGGTCAACATGGCTGAGCACCGGCAAAGGTACGCACTTTGCGTCCAGTGGTGGCCAGACCCGGCAAGGGTGGAGGTGGGGTAATCGCCCTTAAAAACGGCAACGGCGTGCGAAGTTGCCCTTCAGTTTCCTCGCCTTTCAGGGAAAAACAGGATGTCTGCTCCGCGCCATATGTTATACCTTTGCAGCATTCCGTTGTCAAAAGATGGTCCCTCTGCTATACCAGATAGCGCAAACAGGCGTTGTTTGGCGGTTTGTATTCGATTGAATGATAGCCTTTTCTGCACAAAAAAACATGCGGACCATCCGATTACCTCAGCGCGCGAATGTCTGGCGCGCCGTTTTCACCTTCACCCAAATCTGTTGTACCATGAACCCGATGCTGCCCAAATTTTTGCAGCTGATGCTGGTGTTTGGCATGGCCAGCACGGCTATTGGCCAGACCAATGTCGAAGAAACGCTCGCTCGCGCCAATAAACAGTTTGAACTCAACGCCTTCAATCTGGCCCTGCGCACATATGAGCAAGTGCTCAAAGAGCAGCCCAACAACGCTCAGGCGCTGGCCCGCAGCGGCGATTGCTACTTCCAACTCAACCGCCCGCAGGACGCGCTCAGCTGGTACGAACGCGCCTTGCAGAGCGACCCTTCACCCTCTGAGGTCATGTTTCGCTACGGACGCGCGCTCATGCACACGGGCGACTATCTGGGCGCTAAGAAGTGGTTTGTGGCTTATGCCGCGCTGAACAGCGCCGTGGGCCAGCACTATGCTCAGATGTGCGACTTTGCCATCCAGGCCAGCCGGCGCGAGGGCGTCTTCCGGGCGCTCAATGAGCCTATCAGCACAGCCAGCGCCGACTTTGCCCCAGCTTTCTATGGCGACCAGATTGTGTACAGCTCTTCGCGCAGCGACCTCAAGCGCCGCACCAACACCAAGTCGAGCAGCGACTGGACGGGCAGTGCCCATAACCAGTTGTTCGTTACCCGACGCGGTCCCGATGGCTATTTGCAAAACCCCACATTCCTGCGCGAGGACTTAGAAAACACGTTCAATGATGGCCCCGTCAGCTTCTCCGCCAACAAGCGCCGCGTGGCCTATTGCCGCAACAGCTTCATGGACGGCACGCGCCAGATATCGGACAAGGGCATGAGCCTGAGCCTGTACGTCGCCGACGTGGTGGAAGGCAAATGGGTCAACGAGCGCGCTTTCCCGTACAACGGCTCCGATTACGCTACGGGCTTCCCGTATCTGAGTGCCGACGGAAACACGCTCTACTTCGCCTCCGACCGCCCGGGCGGTATGGGCGGCTGGGACCTGTATGTGTCCACCTGGAACGGCACCTCCTGGTCGGTGCCCAAAAACCTGGGCGCGCCCATCAATACTCCGGGCAACGAAATTACCCCGTTCGTAGAGGGCGACGTCCTCTACTTTGCCTCCGACTGGCACCCAGGTCTGGGCGGCTTCGACATCTTCCGCATAGACCTGACCGATTTCGGCACTCCGCAGGTGCTCCATTTGGGCACTGGCATCAACTCCTCGCGCGACGACTACGGCTTCATCTTCGACGCCCGAAGCGGCTACGGCTATCTGACCAGCAACCGCTCTGGCGGGCGCGGCCACGAGGACATCTGGCAGGTGCGCAAACAGGTAGATGAGTTCACCATCGAGGTCGTGGACGCCCAGCAGCGCCCTATCCCTTACGCTGAGATTGACTTCTCTGCCTGCAGCAGTGGTGCCGGCATTCGACAGACCGATGCCGCCGGGCGCTACACCTTTCAGACCCCGGCGGGCCGGGCCAACTGCCAGGCTACCGTGCGCAAAGACGGATACCAGTCCGCCACGGCGCCCATCCGCTCTGCCGGCGACAAAAGCCTGAAGGTCGTCCTCATGGGCGACGGCGGCGCCTCGCGGTCGGCCACCTCGCCGTTTTCGGCGCCAGCACCTGTAACGTACAGCACCACGCCCGACGACGACGATATCCCGGTGCGCATGGGCAACATCGAGCGCTTCACCATAACCGTTACCGACCCGAGCGGCCAGCCCGTGCCCGGAGCCGAAGTCAACCTGACGGCCTGCGACCTGGGCATCCAGCGCACCGACGAAAGCGGCCGCGCGGCCTTCTATTACCCGGCCAACAGCGAATGCAACCTCATCGTGCGCAAAAGTGGCCACGAAGACGCCTTCATCGCCCTACACCAACAGGCTGGACGCGACCTGACCGTGCGCCTGAAGACCTCTAACCGCATGCGCTACGGCGGCATCGTGCGCGACATGAACACGAATCGCCCGCTGGCCGACGTGCAGATAACGGCGCGCGCCGAAAGTGAAAACCACGAGACCGTCGCCCTCAGCGATGCCGCTGGCAAATACAACCTGTCGCTCAAGCCCAACTTAGACTATAAAGTCGTGTACGAGAAAGAGGGCTATCTCAAGGGCACTGTCGGTGTGTACAGCATCGTACACGAAGACAATGCGAATTACGCCATGATGCCTGACCCCGCTGCTAAGCCGTCGCAACGTTCGACGACAACGCCAGGCAGCGGCTCGGGTATGATTTCTATGGACGAGCTCAACGCCTCGAAGCCTCCGAGCTCGTCTAAGCCGCAGAAGCCCTCGTCGCCCACGGCTAAAGGCGAAGCCTTTGCCATCCAATTGGCGGCCAACCCGGAGGATTTCTCTGCCAGCCGCTTGCGCCGATACAGCGAATACACCTCGCTGGGCAACCTGTATACCGTGCGCGAGGGGAACCTGTACAAGCTCCGGCTGGGCGCCTACCCCTCGCGTGAGCAGGCGGATGCCGTGCTGGCGCAGATAACGCCGACCATCAAGGACGCCTTTGTGGTGCGCGAAACGCAGGTTAACCCCGACCTGTTGGTGAGCGATGCCCCAGTCGCCTCCGTGCAATCGGTCAAAAGCCCGATGACGTATTCGACGACGCCCACGGCGCCGGCCCAGCGATATGCTGTGCAGGTGGCCTCGTCGCCTGCCGACAAACCATTGCAACTGAACGACTACGCTCGCTTGAGCAACCTTGGCACCGCATACGTCCGCACTGAAAACAACTTCATGCACGTGCGCTTAGGCCCATGGGACACTCCCGCCCAGGCCGAAGCCGCACGTGCCGAGGCTGCACGCCAGGGCTTCCCGGGCGCTGTGGTCGTGGTAGAGAGCGCATCAGACAACGCCAGTGCATCCGCCGCTCCGCGCTCCGGAACCGGCACATTCACTCCCATGAGCGTATCGAGCGCACCCACCGCACCGAGCACGTATTCGACGCCATCTACGGCGGCACCCGTTTCGCCGGCCAAAGAGTACTACATCCGCCTGAGCGCCATGGAAAACCCCGATAATTTCAATGCGCGGCAGGTGGAAGGCGTCGGCGGACGCATCGAAAAATGGCCACTGCCCGACGGCAAAATGACGGCCATCATGCTGACGGGCTTCACCAACCTGGAAGAAGCCAAACGCGCTACCGATCGCCTGCGCGCAGGCGCCTTCCCGGATGCCTATATCATTCAGAACGAGCAAGGTAAGATGAGCCGCTACCGCTATTGATACGGCCTGACCCATTTCCCTTGTCCGCGCATGCACCTGTAAAAGACCTTGTTGCCGGGGAAGGTGCCGCCGTGCTCCAGAGGGGCTCACTGCCCCGGCAACCGGTGCGGAAAAAAGGTGAATGCAAAGGCATTATGGCTAATGCCATTACACGCTGGCAAGGCTTTTGCCCAATTTATTCTACTTTTGTTGCTCGATAAGCATTCTGCTGCAGGCGAAAGCACAAACCGAACACTATGGGCTTCATTGTTTCACTCCTCAACCACAAAGGCGGCGTCGGCAAAACCACCAGCGCCATCAACATCGGCGCCGGTCTGGTAGAACTGGGCAAAAAGGTGCTGCTGGTAGATTTAGACCCACAGGCCAACCTGACCATATCGCTGGGCATCCCGCGCCAGCGCTACACCATCTACGAAGCCCTGCGCGGCGAAGGTGAACTCATGCCGGTAACCTACAAGCCTAATCTGGACGTCATCACCTCTTCGCTCGACCTCTCCGGCGCCGAAATGGAGCTCATCAATGAGGCCGGCCGCGAGTTCATCTTGCGCGAATTGCTCGCACAAGTGGAGGCGGACTACGACTACATCATCATTGACTGCCCACCCTCGCTGGGCCTGCTTACGCTGAACGCCCTGACGAGCAGCCGCTACGTGCTCATCCCGCTGCAGACCGAGTTTCTCGCCGTGCAGGGCCTGGCCAAAATCAAACAGGTCATTGACAAAGTGCGCATGCGCCTCAACACGCAGCTGGAAATGGCCGGCGTCATCGCTACCATGTACGATAGCCGCCGCGTCCTCAACCGCGACGTGGTGGACATCATTCACAAGTACTTCGGCGACAAGGTGTTCAGCACCTACATCCGCGACAACATCGCCTTAGCCGAAGCCCCCGCCCAACGCAAAGATATTTTTGAATACAGCCCTAAATCCACCGGCGCGCACGACTACCTGGAGCTGGCCCGCGAATTTCTGGCCCGCGTAGAGAATACCGCTTTTGTGCCCGCCACTCAACAAGAGCAAACCGCCTGAACGCATGAGCAAAAAACGTTTCTCGGAAGGCCTCGACGAGTTGTTCCAATCTTCGGGCGATACCACCAGTGCTGCCCTGCCTCAGGTGGAAAGCACCGCACGCGAACGCCGCAGCAGCTCCTCCAAAAACTTCGTACGCGACTTAGAGGCGCTCTTTGAGGAAGCCATGGTGGACCTCGACGAAACGCCCGAAAGCGATGCCGACACACCACCGGCGGGCGTTGCACAAACACCCGTCCGCACGCGCAGCGCTGGCATAGATGCCCTCATACGCCCCACCGAAACCTACTCGACCGAAGCCGCCGAAGTTGGTGCCACCCTCAAGCGCCTGACCGTAACAGTAGAGCGCGCCAAGCTGGAAAAATTGCGCTCCTTAGCCCGCATTGAAAACCTGTACCTGAAAGACCTCCTCCAGCGCGCCATTGACGATTACCTGAAAAAGTACGAGCCAGACGCCAGCAGCGCCCAATAAAAACCCTGGCGACCCTCCCGCGCCCGTATGCAGCCCTTCCACGATTTTCGGGTTTTTTACAACCAGAACATCTTCCCGGAGTTGGTCAACTTAGAGCGCCGACGCCAACGCCTGATACGGCTGCTGAGCGTATCGGTTTTCCTTCTGGCTGGCATAGGCGCCTTGCAGATTTATCTGAACATCTTCGTCCTGACGCTGCTGCTGTTCATACCCGTAGGGCTGTGGACGAGCTACTTGGGTCATCAGGTTCAGGTCTATTATCAGGAATTCAAGCCGCGCATCGTGGGGCTGGTGCTCGATTTCATAGACAACGACATCAACTACCGCGATCTGCGCTACGACGCCAAAGGCAAAATCCCGAAGGAGAAGTTTCTGGCCAGCAAAATCTTCACCCGGGCCGATATCTACCACGGCGAAGACCGGATAACGGGCTGGGTGCGCGAGCTGCCCTTTGAGATGTGCGAGCTCGATGTGCGGCAGGTATCCTCCGTGCGTGCGCGCCTGGAGCCCATCTTTCGCGGCGTATTTGTGTGCGGCGATTTTTATCGGGCCGATATGCTGGGCAGCGTACTCATCCTACCCGACTCGCGCCGCAAGTACCTGAGCCACAGCGAGCGGGCGTTCCATCGCCTGGGCGGTCGCCGGGTTACGAAGCAACTGCTCGACGAGTTTGAGGCTGTTTTCGACACATACGCTACCCCGCAAGTGCGCGTGGCCGATGTGATTTCCACCGATTTGCAGCGCGCTATCCTGCGCTTTCGCGAGCGTTTTTCGCAAGCCAGCCAGCAAAAAGATATTTACCTGTCCATCATCGAAGACAACGTTTACATCGCGCTTTCACATCCGAAAAACCTGCTGGAGCCGTCGCTCTTCCGAAACACGGTGAGCTTCGAGGTGGTGCAGGAATTTCACGATGACATTCGCCTGCTACTGGAAATTCTGAGCGAATTGGACGTGCTCAACTGACCGCTGCTGCTGGCTTTTTTCCAAGCTTGATGCCGCCGCGCTGGAGCTCTTCGCGCAGGAACGGGCTGGTCCAGCCCTTCTGGCTTTGAGCCACCGCTTCGGGGGTTCCGCAGCATACGATGGTGCCGCCCCGGGCGCCGCCTTCGGGGCCGATGTCCACGATGTAATCGGCCGTTTTGATGACGTCTAAGTTGTGCTCGATGACCACGACGGTGTTGCCCTTGTCCACCAGCTTATTTAGCACGGCCAGCAGGTGCTGGATGTCCTCGAAGTGCAGGCCGGTGGTGGGTTCGTCTAAGATGTACAGGGTGCGTCCGGTGTCGCGCTTGCTCAGTTCTTCGGCCAATTTGACGCGCTGCGCTTCGCCGCCGCTGAGGGTGGTGGCCGGCTGGCCCAGCGTAACGTAGCCGAGGCCGACGTCTTGCAGGGTTTTCAGCTTTCGGTAAATATTGGGAATGGGCTGGAAGAAATCCACCGCCTCATCAATGGTCATGTTGAGCACATCGCTGATGCTCTTGCCTTTGTAGAGAATTTCGAGCGTTTCGCGGTTGTAGCGCCGGCCCATGCAGCGTTCGCAGGGCACCGAGACGTCGGGCAGGAAGTTCATCTCGATGACGCGCATGCCCGCGCCTTCGCACACTTCGCAGCGGCCGCCCTTGACGTTGAAGGAGAAGCGCCCGGGGGCATAGCCGCGGATTTTGGCCTCGGGCGTGTCGGCGAAGAGTTTTCGGATGTCGCCGAAGACGTTGGTGTAGGTTACCGGGTTGGAGCGCGGCGTGCGTCCGATGGGGCTTTGGTCTATTTCGATGACTTTATCTATGTGTTCCAGCCCTTCGATGCGGTCGTAGGGGAGTGGGCGTTTGAGGCTGCGGTAGAAATGCTGGCGCAGGATGGGGTAGAGCGTTTCGTTGATGAGCGAGCTTTTGCCCGAGCCGCTGACGCCGGTAACGCAGATGAAGGTGCCCAGGGGCAGGCGCAGGGTAACGTTTTTGAGGTTGTGGCCGCGCGCGCCGTAGAGGGTGAGCCATTGTCCGGTGCCGGGGCGGCGTTTTTTGGGTACTTCGATGTTGCGGCGTCCGGCCAGGTAGTCGGAGGTGAGGCTTTGGTTTTGCTGATAGACTTCGGGCGTGCCTTCGTCCACGATGCGGCCGCCTAATCGGCCGGCGCCGGGGCCGAGGTCAATGAGGTAATCGGAGTGGAGCATGATGTCGCGGTCGTGTTCGACGACGATGACGGAGTTGCCCAGGTCACGCAGGTTTTTGAGGGCGGCGATGAGGCGATGGTTGTCGCGCTGGTGTAGGCCGATGCTGGGTTCGTCGAGGATGTAGGTAACGCCCGTGAGTTGGGAGCCTATTTGGGTAGCCAGGCGGATGCGCTGGCTTTCGCCGCCAGAGAGGGTGCGCGCCGGGCGGTTAAGCACCAAATAGTCCAGCCCGACCTGGAGCAGGAAGTGCAGCCGGAAGCGGATTTCCTTGAGCACATCGCGGGCGATGAGGCGCTGGCGTTCGTCTAATTGGGCCTCGATTTGCTGCGACCATGTGTACAGCTCCGTCAGGTCCATTTCGGCCAGTTCGGCGATGTTTTTTCCGCCGATTTTGAACCACAGGCTTTCCTTTTTGAGGCGTGTGCCCTGGCATTCGGGGCAGGGCACAATGGCCAGAAACTCTTCGGCCCACTGTCGGATTTTTTCGCTGCTGCTTTCGGTGTACCAGCGCTTGAGCATATTGACTAAGCCCTCGGCCGCCAGGTTGTAGCTCCACTCGTCGCCGCCCCAGGTGATGCTGACCTCAAAGGTTTCGTCGCCGCCGTGAAGGATGAGGTCGAGCGCTTCGCGCGGGATGTCGCGAATGGGCGTGGCAAAGGAGAAGCGATATTTTTTGGCAATAGAGCGCAGTTGCTTGAATGTCAGGTTGTCGCGCACTTCGCCCAAAGGCGCAATGCCGACTTCGTTGATGCTTTTGGAGTCGTCGGGGATGATGCGCTCCAGGTCGGGCTCGTACACTTCGCCCAATCCTTTGCAGTGGGGGCACATGCCGTAGGGCGAGTTGAAGGAGAAGGTGTTGGGCGAGGGTTCTTCGTAAGAGATGCCGGAGGTAGGGCACATCAGCCGTTTGGAATAGGTGCTGATGGCCGTAGCATTTTCGTTGTCCAGAGGCGCTACCATGAGCATACCGTCGCCCATTTTGAGGGCGGTTCGGACGGACTCGTTGAGGCGGTCGGTGCGGCCTTCGGCCACTTCTAAGCGGTCAACGACGGCCTCGATGTCGTGGATTTTGTAGCGGTCGAGCTGCATGTTGGGCGTGATGTCGCGGATTTGCCCATCTACGCGCACCTTGGTATAGCCCTGTTTGCGGATTTGCTCGAACAGCTCGCGGTAATGGCCCTTGCGCGCCCGCACCAACGGAGCCAGCAGGGCAATCTTTTGCCCCGGGTATTTGCTCAAAATCTGGCTGACAATCTGCTCTTCGGTGAAGCGGGTCATTTTTTCGCCCGTAGCCCACGAGTAGGCCTCGCCCGCGCGGGCAAAGAGCAGGCGCAGAAAGTCGTACACCTCTGTGACGGTGCCCACCGTAGAGCGCGGGTTGCGGCCGGTGGTCTTCTGCTCAATGCTGATGACCGGGCTGAGGCCCGACACCTGGTCCACATCGGGGCGCTCCAGCTCGCCGATGAACTGGCGGGCATAGCTGGAAAGGGTTTCCATAAAACGGCGCTGCCCTTCGGCATAGAGCGTGTCGAATGCCAGCGAGCTTTTGCCCGAGCCGCTGACGCCGGTGATGACCACCAACCGGTTGCGCGGAATGCGCACACTGATGTTCTGCAGGTTGTGCACGCGGGCACCAACGATTTCAATATAAGCATCAGCCTCGGCCGCGCCATTTGAGGCGCGTTCTGGCGCTACTGCAGGGGCCGTCTTTTTCTTTGCCATAACCAGTCGGAAAAACAGGAAGCCGCGCTTTTGGTTGGAAGCCGCGAAAATAAACTGCTTTGGGCGAATGAACCTCAAGGAGGCAAAGCCCACGCGGCAAGCGCACTGGCAGCTGTTTCAAAAAGAATTCGCGGTTGTGCAAAACGAGACAACGCTTCTGGCCAGGGCCTCCTCTGTGGCCCTCTGCGTTTACCCTATTGTCCGCCTTGTTTTTTCATAAACAGGGCCGCCAGAATGCCCGCCGCTACGGCAGCGTTGAGCGACTCAGCGCGGCTGCCCGGGGCGCGCGGTATGGTGAGGCGGTGCGTGAGGTGTTGGGCGGTTTGGGGTCGGATGCCTTCGCTTTCGCTGCCCACGACGAGCAGGGCTTCGGCAGGTAGCGGCGTATGGAAGACGTCCTCGCCATCGAGCACGGCACCAGCCACCGCGCGTTGGCCCCACAGGGGGAGCAGTTCGGCAAAAGGGATTTCGGCCACTGGCACGCGCAAGATGGCGCCCATGCTGGCCTGCACGACTTTGGGGCTGAAAGCGTCGGCACAATCGGGCGAGCAATAAACCGCGCCGAAGCCAAACCAATCGGCCACGCGCAGGATGGTGCCCAAATTGCCAGGGTCTCGGATGCCGTCCAGATAAAACGCCAGCCCTCGCGTTGGCGGCTGAAAGGCCGGTATTTCGGCCACGGCCAGCACGCCGGGCGGGGTGGTCAGGGAGGAAATTTTGCGCAACTCACCCTCTGAAATCGGTTGGAACAGCGCCCCGGCGCGCTCCACCAGGGCCGCGTGTGCCTCGGCCCAGGCGGCGGTGCCGTACACGGCCTGTGCCCGAATGCGCTGCTGCCCCAACAGCTCCTCCACCAACTTTGCGCCTTCGAGCGCAAACATGCGGTACTTTTGCCGGTACTTTTTGACCTGAAGGGCGGTCAGCATTTTCAGCTGTTGCGCAGAAAGCATGGTCTTCTCGTTTGAGTGGTTTCACCACAAAGGCGTGAAGTTTGTCAGGAAGACACCAGGGTTTTGCCTGACGAAAGCGCCAATGTTTTTCTGAACCATTGGCCCTTGAACGCTTTTAGTGTTTCTGCCAGGGGCAGGTATATCCTCTAAAAAGAACAGTATTCACCATTTCGGCGGCAAGTTTACATGCAATCCAACGAGCGACATTCCAGGAGGCCATTGCTCTACCCGTTTTTTTTATGGCTAAAAACAGGTGTGTTGGTGGGGGTGCTGCTGTCAGGGTGCAGTGTGTCGCGGTATTTAGATGCGGAGGAGGCACCGCTGCTGCGCAGCTATAAGATAGAAGTGAAAAGCCCGGAGCCGCTGCAGTTGGATGCGGAACTGGCGCTGAAGTCGGAATTGGGCGGCTTTGTTCGGCAGAAGCCGAATGAGCGCAGCTTGCTGGGCTTTGGGCCACCGGTGCGGCTGTGGTGGTATTACCGCTACCGCGACAAAGACTCGCGTTTTGCGCAGTGGGTCATGAAGCGCATTGCCGAGCCGCCGGTGTTTTACGATAAAGCACTGACGGAGCGCACGCGCAACAACTTCCAGAACTACATGCGCCAGCGCGGCTACTTAGAGGCGACCAGCCGGTATGAAGTCAGCCTGAAAGAGCACGTGCGCCGCAAACGCAGCCGCTCACCGCGCCGCTGGCAGGAGGCTTCGGTGGCCTATACCATCGAATTGGGCCCCTTGCACCGCATCGAGTCGGTGGCCTTTGCCAGCCCGGACTCGCAAGTCAGTCATATCCTGCAAAGGACTGCCGGCGGCTCGCTGCTCAAACGCGGCGGCGCGCTGGATCGCAGCGTCTTCGAGGCGGAGAAAAGCCGCATCACTTATGCGCTCAAAAACCGCGGCTATGCCTTCTTCCAGCCGGCATTTATCGAGTTCCTGGGCGACAGCTCCGGCACGCGCACGCGCGTAACCGTCGAGGTGGACCCGCCCGACGACGCTGCAGCCCACCAGGTCTATCGCATCGGAAAGGTGGAGGTCTTCTTAGATTTTGTGCCCGATTTAGTGGGCACCGGACGCGACACTACGCTGGAAAACATCTATTTCACCACCTCGTCCACCAGCTTCGCCGTCAAGCCCGAGCGTCTGCTGTCCGTCATTGCTTTTCGGCCCGACTCGCTGTACCGGCAGGAAGACCTCGACCTGACGTCCCGAAACCTGAACACACTGGGCGTCTTTCAGTTTGTAACCATCCGAACGCCTGCCGACTCCGTAGCGCCCGGACGCATCAACGTTACCATAGCCCTGTCGCTCAACAAACGGCTGAGCACCAGCGCCGGATTAGAATTCAACTCCTCCACTAACTCAGGCAGTGAAATCAGCGGACGCCTCTTCGGCATATCGGCATACCTGTCGGCGAACCACCGCAACCTGCTTAAGGGCGCCGAAAACCTGCGCACCGACCTGTCGTACAGCACCGAGCTGGACTGGTCGGCTCCGCGCAGCAACCTGTTCTTCTCGCAGGAATTGAAATTCCAGAACGAAGTGCTCTTCCCGCGCTACTTCGACTATTCGGGTATCTGGCATTTAGGCAACCGCCTGCGCATCGTACCCAACCGCTTTTACGAGCGCCTGCGCCGCGACGGACGGGCACGTTTAGCCCTCAACTACAACTTCTTAGATCTGCGCGGCTTCTACACCTACAACCTGTTCAACACCGCCTGGGGCTATACCCTGCGCACCGGAGCCGAGCACCAGTTTGTCTTTGATAACCTCGGCATTGACGTGCTCCGCCCCACGCTCCAGTCGAGCTTCGACAGCATCTTCGGACAGAATGAGTTCCTGCGCCGCAGCTTCGGCGACCAGTTGTTCACGGGCTTTGTGCTGCGTTCGCTCACCTATCTGTACACCGGGCGCCCAAACGTGTTCGGAGAGCGGTGGTTCTTCCGAATGAATACGGAGTTTTCGGGTGTGGAGGAGCACTTGCTCAACCAGCTGTGGTCGGCGGCCTTTGGCCAGCAAGACTGGGCCATTGCAGGGCTGGAGTTTTCCAAGTTCCTGCGCTTAGACGTAACGGGAGCCTACACCCGCGACTTCAACGAAGACCTCACGGGCGCCTTGCGCGTAGGCGCGGGGGTGGCCTTGCCCTTTGGCAACACGCGCGACGTGCCCTTTGTGAAGCAGTTCTTCGTCGGCGGGCCGGCCAGCCTGCGGGCCTGGCGCATCCGCGAAGTGGGGCCGGGCGGCTACGTAACCATAGATGAAAGCTGCCAGTGCGCCACCCGACCTGCACCGCCGTTCTTCCAGGCAGCTGACTTCAGGTTTGAATTGAATGGCGAACTGCGCTTCCCGCTCTTTTGGTGGCTCAAGGGCGCCATCTTTGTGGACGCCGGCAACATCTGGACGCTCAAGCCCGACCCACAACGCCCCGGAGCGCAACTGCGCTGGGACTCTTTCCGCAACATCGCCATCGGTACGGGCTTCGGCTTGCGGTTTGACTTCGACTACTTCGTTTTCCGCTTCGACTGGGGCATCAAAATGCGCCGCCCTTACCAGACCCCCACCGAAGGGCACTGGGTGGACTGGAGCGGAGCCCGCTGGCGCGACATCAGCAACTTTAACGTGGCCATCGGATATCCGTTCTGAAGGCATTATCAGAACATCAGGGAGCCTGTTCGCGCAAGGGAATGGCGCTATTCGGGCATTTTCCACGCCTCCGGCACCGGCGCTTCCAGGGTAAGTATCTGGCCAGTGGCAGGGTGTTGCACCTGCAAACGCAGCGCGTGCAGGCGAATGGCATGCGGGCGCCAGGGCGGCCCGCCGTAGCGCTCGTCGCCGATGATGGGGCAACCGATGAACGCCAATTGCGCGCGCAGCTGGTGAAAGCGCCCGGTTTGCGGCACCAGCTCGACCACAGACTGACCGCCGCGCCGCTCCAACAGCCGATACAGACAGACGGCGGGCTGGCTGCCCTCGAAAGGCTCCTGGCTTACTACGGCACCGCGCCCATCGGCGCTGCGGCCGAGGTAATGCGTCAGGGTGCCCGCCTCAGCCGGTAAGTCGCCTGCCACTTCAGCGATGTACACCTTCATCACCGTGCGGGCCTCGAACTGCGCCATCAGGTGCTGAAGGGCTGCCTTGTTTTTGGCCAAGAGCAGTACGCCGCTACTGGCCCTATCCAGACGATGCACGGCCCGCAAATACGGCCGTTGGCGTCGGGTGGTCTGGTGCAGGTATTCGAGCGCCCAGGCTTCTGCCGAGGGGTGGCTGGCCCGGCCGCTTTCAGAGGAAAGCCCGGCGGGCTTGTTCAAGGCCAGCAGGTGGCGGTCTTCGTACAGGATGGGAATGTTTTCCGTGTTGCCGCTCACCACTCTGCCAGGGTTACGCTTTTGGTTTCGGTGAAAAAGCGCAGGGCATCCCAGCCGCCTTCGCGCCCGATGCCGGACTGTTTGACGCCGCCAAAGGGTGTGCGCAAATCGCGCAGGAGCCAGCAGTTGACCCACACGATACCGGCCTGCAGGTGGGTGCTCAGGTATTGGGCACGCCGGAGGTTGTTCGTCCACACGGTGGCGCTCAGGCCGTAGGGCACACCGTTGGCCAGTGCCAGCGCTTCCTCATCGGTATCGAAGGGTGCTATGGTAACGACGGGGCCAAAAATTTCTTCCTGATTGGTGCGACACGTCAGCGTCAAGCCCTCGATGACGGCAGGGGCGAGGTAGTAGCCGCCGGCCAAACGCCCGGGCAGGGATACCGGCTGCCCGCCGCACAGGATGCGCCCGCCCTCCTGTTGGGCCAGTTCGAGGTAGGAGCGGATTTTATCGAAGTGCCCTTTCGACACCACGGCTCCCAGCCGCGTTTGCGGGTCGGCGGGGTCGCCCACGCGCATGGCCCTGACGCGCTCCACAAAGTCATGCCGAAAGCGCTCGTACAGGGGGCGCTCCACGTAGATGCGCGAGCCGCACAGGCAAATCTGGCCCTGGTTGTTGAACGACGAGGCTACGGTAGTCTCCAGCATGCGCTCGTAGTCGCAATCGGCGAAGATGAGGTTGGGGTTTTTGCCGCCCAGTTCGAGCGAGAGTTTTTTGAACATGGGCGCGGCAATGCGGGCAATTTCGGCGCCGGCGCGCGTGCTGCCGGTGAAAGAAATGGCCCTGACCTTCGAATGGCGCACGATGGCCTCGCCGGCCTTTGGCCCCAGCCCGTGCACGATATTGAGCACGCCCGGTGGCAAGCCGGCGTCGTTACAAATTTCACCCAAAAGATAGGCGGTGTAGGGGGTTACCTCCGAGGGTTTGCCCACCACACAGTTGCCGGCGGCCAGGGCGGGGGCTATCTTCCAGGTGAACAGGTACAGCGGCAGGTTCCAGGGCGAAATGCCTCCCACCACGCCCAAGGGCTGGCGCAGGGTGTAGCTCAGCGCGCCGGGCATGTGGTAGCTCTCTGAAGAAAAGTGCAGCAACGCTGTGGCGAAAAATTTGAAATTCAGCGCTGCCCGCGGAATGTCCACCGTGCGCGCGGCGGTGATGGTTTTGCCCGAGTCGAGGCATTCGGCCTGGGCCAGGCGTTCTAAGTTGGCCGTAATGCCGTCGCTGATGGCGCGCAGGAGGTCGTGCCGTTTTTCCAGCGGCATAGCCGACCATTCCGGGAAGGCGGCCTCAGCGGCCTGTACGGCTGCTTCTACATCCTCTGGGCCGGAGTCGGGCACGAGGGAGAAGACTTCGCCGGTGGCAGGAGCCACATTTTCTAAGTATTGCCGTGAAATGGGCGGCACATACTGGCCACCGATGTAGTTGTGTAACTGCTTCATGGCGCTCGATTGAGGCAGCGAAGGTAGCACGGGGCAAGGGAATACGGCATTTGTGAAAAAGCGCAAGCGCCGGCATCTCTTAACGGCGCGCTAACGAATTTCAAGCCGTTGTTTAAACTTGCCGCCGATTTCGAGATGAAATCGAAATTGGCCAGCGCTGGGTACGAAAGTTGCTGAAAACCGAAACAATTCACATTCCTTTCATTCATCCACCATTTACTATGAGACACCTGATTGCCCGTTGGGCAAAGAATTCCGCGGGACTTTTCCTTCTGCTTTTTGCTCTGGCCTTTAGCGCCCAGGCCCAAAAGAAGCCCACCGGCCTCATCTTCGACGTACCCAGCTACCGGGGCACGCCTTACAAAGCCAAATTGACGGCAGCCAGCTACGCTTCGGTGCCCGCTACTGCCTCTCTGGAGCAATACTGCCCTACGCCCGGCGACCAGGGCCGCTACGGCACCTGCGTGGCGTTTGCGGTGGCCTATCACACGCGCACCATCCTGACGGCTAAGCAGCGCAGCATCACCAACAAAGCGGAGATAGACCGCTTAGTGCACTCACCCACGTGGGTGTACGAGCAAATCAAAGACGACGACGACCACGATTGCCAGAACGGCTCTAACCCCATCCTGGCCCTGGAATTGCTCAAGCTGGGCGGCTGCCCGACGCTCTCTGTGCTGCCCTATGCCTGCGGGGCGCCCATCAGCGACCAGGCCAAGCGCAATGCGCTGGACTTCCGCTTAGACGACTACCAGATTCTGTTCCTGCCCGATGAGACCGACCCGAAGGTGAAAATCCAGACCACTAAAAAGGCCATTGCCGAAGGCTATCCGGTCATTCTGTGCTTCATCGTGCCCGAAAGTTTCTACACCGCCTCACCCGTGTGGACACCCACGGCTTCCGATGGCGGCCCCTCTGGTGCCCACGGTCGCCACGCCATGTGTGTGGTGGGCTACGACGACAACAAAAGCGGCGGCGCCTTCCGCGTGCTCAACTCCTGGGGGCCCAAATGGTGCGACAACGGATACGTCTGGATTCGCTACAACGACTACGCCAACTACGCCATTGGTGCCCTGCAGGCCTACCCGGCGCCCTTGCCCGAACCCGAACCGCCCAAACCCACGCCAAAACCTGAGCCGAAACCTGAACCCAAGCCCGAACCTCGTCCTGAGCCGAAACCCGAACCACCCGTCGTAACCACCAAACTTTCTGGCGTTGTAGAGTTCCGCCTCAACACGGGCGAAGCCATGCCCGTCAGCAAGGTGCTGACGCGCAACCTCGTCATTGAGGATGACGCTCCCGTGGAGAGCTACAAGGAAGACTTAGTGGCCTACCGCATGGATCGCGAGTACTCCAGCGGTACGCGCTTCCGATTCTACATCACCACCAACACGGAAAGCTACATCTACGCTTTTGCTACCGACCTCACCGGCAAGGTGAACAAGCTGCTGCCCTTCGACGACGGCATGTCGCCCCACATCGGGCCGCACAGCCAGATTGCTTTTCCCTCCGAAACCAAAGTGGTGCGCTTAGACGATACCAAAGGCACCGACTACATGCTCATCCTGTTCTCGGCCGAAAAGCTCGACCACAACGCTATCCTGCAAAAGATGAACAGCGTCCGGGGCGGACTGTCAGCCAAAATCCGCGCCGCCCTGGGCGACAAGCTCATACCGCCCAGCCAGGTGCAGTATCGCCTCAACCAGGTCGGCTTCGACGTGGAAGGCAAGGTGCAGGGCAAGGTGGTGCCCCTGATGGTGGAAATTACGCACAATTAAAAAGTCAGCATTTGCAGGCAGTCATTAGATGACCATCCGTCATCGGATGACTGCCATTTATTTTTTTAAGGACAAACTGTCTTGATTATGAAAATCAGCACCAAAACCCTCTTTACCGTTGTGGGGTGCTTTTTGCTTCCTTTCGCGCTCAGCGCTCAGACGCCCGAATTGGTCATCCCTACTCGCTTAGGCAAGCCGTACAACCTCCTCTCGGTGCAAGGCAACAAGTACGTCCTTGTCTTGGGCGAAAACAGCACCCAAATCTGGGAAAGCAGCTCTGGCCGATTGCTCAGGACGCTCAAAATCACGGCCTTCAGAGGCATCGAAACGCAGGACGGCAAGACCCTGTTCCTCACCGGCCGCCACATGATTTACACGGTCAACACCGCCAACTTTACCCTGACAGACTCTATGTACGTACTTGGTATGCGCGAGTTAGGGGTGTCGCCCGACCCCTCGCGGGTGTATGCTTATACCTCCAACACCAAAGGCGTGGTGCTGGCCATTAACTTAGCCAGAAAGCGCGTGGATACCCTCTTTGTTTTTACTGTCGGCTATATCTCCGACCTGAAGAGCTTCGGCGTCAGTACGGATGGCAGATACAGCATCGCTCAGATAGACAAAAGCCCGGCTTATTTGATTGACAATGCCAGCAAGCAGGTCGTCAAAACCTTCGACGCTCCCGCCAACCTTTACACCTTCACCCCCGATAACAAGATACTCGAAATCGCTGTAGCCAACGGCCAGGGAAGGCTATCCATCCTGAACCCAGCGACATTCTCGCCCGAAGTTACCGTCTCCGGCCCAACCAAAGTAGAGCCGTATTCCATCAGAAAAGTACTCTGGCTCGACGACCGGCGGGTGCTCCTGTACAACTCCGAGCAACACACCATTGCCGATTTCAATAAGCGCACGCTTGGCCCTGACTTCAAGTACTATCCCACCTACCATTCCATAGATCACACCTGCGCTGCCCGCACCGAAAATGGCTCAGTGCGCACAGTCTATCTGTCCATCAGCCACCCGGACAACCGCATGGAGGAATGGGACCTCGCTACGCGGCAAAAACTCCGGGAAGTAGGCGATGCCATAGTGTCGCCCTTGTACAATGCCCTGGCGCCCGACGGCTTTCGCTTTCAATATGGTAAAGGTTACGAAGTGATACTGGGCAGAACCGTCAGTTTCCTGAAAGTGGACGCCCAAAATGAAATATCCACCTACACACCCGACGGCAAATACCGCCTGCACACCGGCATGATGGGTATCTTGGAGAAGTTTAAAAGCCAGGAGCAAAACGCACAACTGCAGGCATCAGTGCGCATTAACAATGGCGGCTCAGCGGTCGCTATTGGCAAAAACGGCAAAGTCGGCGCCGTCATTCATACCGGCGGCATGTATCTCTTCGACGTTCAGAATATGACCCTGCTGCGTGAAGTTACTATCAATTCGGCCAGTTTCACCACCTCAGAAACCAGGCTGGGTGCCTTCTTCGACAACGACCGTAAGATCATCGCCTCCGGTACCGCGTCTGATGGCAAACCCCAAACTTATTGTGTAGAAGTGGCTTCCGGAAAAATCCTGTGGACGCTAAAAGGCGAACACGTCAGTTTTCAGGAGACTTCGGGAGGTATTTTCTGCTTCGATAAAGGCGAGTTGGATATCAAAGTGCTGAATCCGTTGAACGGGCAGGTTGTCAAGACCCACTATCTATGGAATGTTCCCATTAGCAAACTCGAGGTCATGAGGGCCGCCATTTCATCCGATGGCAGCCAGGCAATCTTTGCCTCCAGTTCCAAAATTTCTTTTTGGAACATGAAAACCCAAAAAGTAGCCATCCCCAAATACAACCCTCTGACGGACTACGTCCACACGTTGGACTACTTCAGGCACAACCCGCGCTATGCCCTCTCCATCAGCAACGACGGCAGAATTGTGCTCTGGGACACCCAGGAAGCCGCAGCCTTGGCCACGCTCTTCCTGTTCCCTAAAACGAACGACTGGGTGTGCCTCACGCCCGACGGCCGCTTTGATGCCTCGCCCAATGCCATGCGCAAACTCTATTATGCCAGAGGCATGGACATCATACCGCTGGAGCAACTCTACGAACGCTACTACACCCCCGGCCTGCTGGCCCAACTGCTGGGCGGCGTGCCGCTGCCGCCCGTCAATCCTGACGACGACATCCGAAAACTCAAACGCCCGCCGGTGGTCAAAATCCAGTACCAGGATAAACAGCGCAACCTCGTGGTGGACGACGACGACGTGCCCACCATCAACGTCGCCCACTCGCCCATCACCCTCACCGTAGAGGCCTACGCCCCCGACGACGTGGTGGATGAAATCCGCCTCTTCCACAACGGTAAACTCATCGCCAGCAGCACCCGCGGCCTCGTGGTGGACGACGACAAAAAACAACGCGATACCCGCTCCTTCACCCTCGAATTGCTGCCCGGCGAAAACCAATTCCGCGCCATCGCCCTCAACGCCCAGCGCACCGAGTCCAGCCCGGCAGAACTCGTGTTGAAATACTCACCCGCCACGCCAACGCCCGCCCCCTCGTCGGGCAGCGACATCACCCTCCACACCCTCATCATCGGCATCAACAAGTACAAAAACCCTAAGTACAACCTCAACTACGCTCTGGCCGACGCCACGGCCTTCCGAGACCAACTGCGGCAAAGCGGCACCGGCATCTTCAAAAGCACCGAAGTAACCTTCATCACCGACGAACAGGCCACATTAGCCAACATCACCGCCGCCTTAGAGAAAATCAAAACCGCGGCTCAGCCCAAAGATGTGTTCATCTTCTACTACGCCGGCCACGGGGTGCTCAATGAAAAACGCATGTTCTACTTAGTGCCGCACGACGTTACGCAACTGTACGGCAACGACGAGGCCCTGGACGCCAAAGGCCTGAGCGCAGCGCTGTTGCAGCAGTTCTCCAAGGACATCAAGGCCCAAAAGCAACTCTACCTGCTCGATGCCTGCCAATCCGCCGGCGCCATTGAGGTGGCCGCCCGCGGCGCCGCCGAAGAAAAGGCCATCTCCCAACTGGCGCGCGCCACAGGCACCCACTGGATTACGGCCTCCGGCAGCGAGCAATTCGCCTCCGAATTCGCCCAACTGGGTCACGGCACCTTCACCTACGCCCTGCTGGAAGCCCTCACGGGAAAGGCCGACAACGGCGACAAACGCATCACCGTCAAGGAAATAGACGCTTATCTACAGGCCATCGTACCCGAACTCACCGCCAAATACAAAGGCACGCCACAGTACCCGGCCAGCTATGGATTTGGGAATGATTTTCCGGTGGGGGTGGTGCGATGAGCGATCGAGGCTGTATCAAAAGATTTCACGCCGACTTCGGCGGCGTCCCGTGCAACTTTTGATGCAGCCTCATTGAAGTTTAAACTTTTATCGCCTATTAAATTCTTTAAGTCATAAAATTGAAAAGTCAACATGCTTAACCGATTTTTAATCACACTCTTCTGGAGTTTTTACATTACCGTATCTACCTTTTCGCAGAAACCAGAGTTGGTCATTCCCACGCTTTTGGGCAGCCCCACAGGTATCAAGACCTTTGCCGACAGTCGCTACCTGTTGGTCATGAGCAATAACAACACTCAGATATGGGAAACTAACAGGGGGTTGTTGCTGAAAACTTTCCCTTTCACCAGTTACTACATGGCGGAAAACGCTGACAAAACCCAACTTGCCATCACTGGAAAAGACCTGGTTTACATGCTGGATGCCCGACGGCTGACGCTAACGGACTCATTCCGTATAAACGGTGCTTCTCTTCTCAAATTTCTACCCGATGGGCACTCGGTATGCGTTTTTGGTAAGCAAGCAGTGGAAATGATTCACGTGCCTACAAAAAGCGTCTCTACCTTTTACAAATTACCCAATGGTTCATCCACTTATGTAAATAGTCTCGACGTCAGCAACGATGGTCGGAAAATGATTGTACAAGCCTCCGATGGTCCGGCACATTTGATAGACATCGCCAGCCGACAGTTGCTGAAAACCTTTTCTTCAAAAACCAATCTCTACGCTTTTAGCCCCGACAATAAAATTTTGGAAATTGAAATTAAAGACCAGAAAATCAGCCAACTGAACTTGCTGAATTCTGAAACTTACCAGATAACGGAGCAAGTAAGGGGTACGACCAATATTTTACCAGCGAGTATTAGAAATTTATTCTGGTTAGATAAACGTCGATTGTATCTTTTCAACAGATTGGCAGGCACAATCGCTGACTTCAATAACAAAACCTTCTCCCCTGATTTTCAGTATCATACCGAAGAAAAATCTGCTTTCTATACCTGCGAAGGCAAACGAGAAAATGGCGCAGTACGTACTATTTTCCGCAGCATCAGTTACCCGGAAAACACGCTGGAAGAATGGGACCTTACCAGTAATAAGCTGCTTCGCACGGTGGGCTATAGTCTTATTTTTCCTCTTAGTGTGGCTGTCGCACCCGATGGCTGGCGTCTTCAGTATGGCGCCAAATATGAAGTGCAATTGGGGCGTACAATTAATTTTTGGAAATACGACTCTCGCAATGAATACGCCGTTTATACTGCCGATGGAAAGACCCGGATTCAGGTGGGTAAAAAAGGAGCGATTGAAAAATTCAGGAGCATGGACCAATCTGGCGCTCCGATGGGAAAATTGACGCAAGGAATACAGCGAGAAAGCCAAGGAGCAGTCCTAAGTAAAAATGGCAATTTAGGTGCAGCAATCGGCGAAAACGGTATGTACATCTTTGATGCAAACAATCTGACCCTATTGCAAGATATCAGCATCAGCACGGATGTTACGGCTTACCATTTTGACCTCTCCGGTGTCTTTTTTGATAAAGACAAAAAAATCGTTGCACACGGAGTTTCCCAAAACAAAGAAGACCTGACTTATTGCGCAGAGGTCAGCACGGGAAAAATCCTTTGGACTGTCAACAAACGTTACAAACACTTTCGGGAAACATCAGAAGGCATCCTGTGCTTTGATGACAATACCGTCCGTTTGGTTTGGCTTAACCCCAAAAACGGGCAGGAGGTCAAATCTCAAAACATTACAGGCAAGGCTTTTGACTTGTACAAAAATCATTCGAGCGTTGCCTTTTCACCCGATGCTTCTCAAATCATCCTCACGGAAAACGACAAAGTCTTTTTTTGGGATGTAAAAAAACAGGCACTCCTACCAGGCGCCAACAGTCCAAGCAGCAGTCCTGTTCTTAAAGCCGGTTTTTTCCCAAACAACCCAGCTTTTGCTTTCACTTTGAATCGTGAAAACAGGCTCATGCTCTGGAACACCCAGCAAGGGAAGTTTCTTGCTTCGGTGTTTCTTTTCCCTCAAACCAAAGACTGGGTTTGCCTCACCCCCGACGGCCGCTTCGATGCCTCGCCCGATGCCATGCGCAAACTATACTTTGTCAAAGGCTTGGACATCATCCCTCTTGAGCAACTCTACGAAAAATACTATACGCCCGGGCTGCTGGCACAACTGCTCAACGGTGAGAACCTGCCACCTATCCAACCCGACGACGACATCAAAAACCTCAAACGCCCGCCGGTGGTCCAACTCCGCTACGACGACAAACAGCGCAACCTCGTCGTGGAAGACGACTCCGACGTGCCTTCGGTAACCGTCGCCCAATCGCCCATCACCCTCATCGTCGAGGCTACCGCCCCCGACGACGTGGTGGAGGAAATCCGGCTGTTCCAAAACGGCAAACTCATCGCCGGCAACACCCGCAACCTTGTCGTGGAAGACGACCGCCCACAGCAGGACACCCGCTCCTTTTCAGTCGAACTGGTGCCGGGCGACAACCTCTTCCGGGCCGTCGCCCTGAACTCGCAGCGCACCGAGTCCCGACCCGCTGAACTGTTGATAAAATACACCCCCGCCACTCCCACGCCCTCTACTTCTACCAGCGACATCACGCTATATGCCATTGTTATCGGCATCAATAAGTACAAAAACCCTAAGTACAACCTCAACTACGCCTTTGCCGACGCCTCTGCGTTTAAAGACCAAATTCAGCAGGTGGGTAAGGATATTTTCAAAAATGTACAAATCAATTTCATCACGGACGAAAACGCCACGCTGACAGGCATCACCCAGGCTTTGGACAAAATAAAATCGGCAGCCCAGCCCAAAGACGTGTTCATTTTATACTATGCCGGTCATGGGGTGCTCGACGGCAAGCGGGATTTTTACCTCGTGCCGCACGACGTCACCCAGCTCTACGGCAACGACGAGGCTTTGGCACAAAAAGGATTAAGCGCCAATCAGTTGCAGCAATTTTCAAAAGACATCAAGGCACAGAAGCAATTGTTCATCCTCGACGCCTGCCAATCTGCTGGAGCAATTGAACAGGTAGCCATGCGGGGCGCTGCCGAAGAGAAAGCCATTGCCCAACTCGCCCGCTCCACCGGCACGCACTGGCTCACGGCTTCGGGTAGCGAGCAGTTTGCCAGCGAGTTTGCCCAACTGGGACACGGCACGTTCACCTATGCCCTGCTCGAAGCCCTCGGCGGCAAAGCAGACACGGGCGATAAGCGAATTACAGTAAAGGAAATAGACGCCTACTTGCAAGCAGTTGTGCCAGAGCTGACGGCCAAGTATAAAGGCACGCCACAGTACCCGGCCAGCTATGGGTTCGGAAATGATTTCCCGGTGGGGGTGATACGGTGAGCATTTAATTTAGCCACGAATACACGAATGATCAACGGATAACCCTTGCATTCCTGACAGCCCAAACATTCGCATCAACAAAACACATTCGTCTTATGAAGCGCATTTTATCCATCGTCATTGCGTTGTCGTTGGCCTGGCGCATGGCCGCCCAAGACGCCCCTCAACTCATCCTGCCCATCCTCGACCGGTTCGACATGAAGGGCGTGTATTTCCTCCCGCAACGAAACCTGCTGGCGACGCACGGCTCCGACGACAACGTGAAAATCTGGCGGCTTTCCGACGGCAAACTCCTGCACACCATCGTGCTCAAGGAATACGAAAACCCCAACGGCATGGCCATTTCGCCTAACGGCAAAACCCTCGCCTTTGTCACTTACGGCAAGGTACATTGGGTGAATTTAGACGATTTCAGCATGAAAGAGTCTGATTTCATCTCCGAAGAAGACGGGATGCAGCAGTACGAATACCGCAGTTGCGTTTTTAGCAAAGACGGCAACACGCTCTACGTGGGCGGCGGCAACTATGGCGAAATCGTGCTGTGGAAAATCCCGCTCAACGGCACCAAACTCGAACGCATCAGCAAGGCAGCCCTCTTGCCGCAGGAGCTGGACACCCGCGGCGTCGAACCCGTCAAGGGTACTAAAAGCATCCACCTGAGCGCCGACGGCAAAAGCGTCCTGGCTGCCGCCGGCCCTAAAGAAATTTATCAATTCAACCTGGCCGAGCGAAAAAGCCGCCGCCTCACCAGCATGGAAGCCAACTACCTCGTCGCCCTGCCCAAGGGTCAGTGGGTGACGGTAACCAAAGCGGGCGGTAAAAGCACCGTCAGAGTGTTCAGCGTAGCCCTTCAAGCAGGCGCCACAGCATCCGTGCCGTATGAGGCAAAGGGCGCAGTGGCTTTCCCCAAATCGAACAAATGCCTGATTTTCGGCGAAAAACAATACAGCATCTTCGATGCCACCACGGCAAAAATCGAAGGCACATACCCTCTGCCCGACGGTGTGCAGTGCATGGCGGTCAATGAGCGGGAAAACCAAATCGCCCATGCCGGCATCAAAGACGAGCGGGCACGGGCAGGCGTGCGCGCCCTGCGCGCGTCGGAAGACCTGCTGGCGCTGGGTTTTCCGCTGTTTCAGGCAGACAGATTGGCCGCCAGCCCCGCAGCAGATTGGTTTTTGGTGGCCAAAGGCAACGAAGGCAATTTCAAAACCCTGCACGTCAGCCAGGGCAACTTGCAGGTGCGCACGCATCCGCCCATTGACCTCTATAAATCGGCCCAACTCTCGGCCGGGCATGTGGGAGCAATACTCGAGCATAATGGCAAATTGCAGGTATTCAACAGTCTGAAAAACCAGGAGCCGCTGCGTATCATCACAGAACAACAAGCGGAGTACGGCATCAGCCTCAGTCCTGACGGCAAACTTGCAGCTCTTTTGACAGCCAAAAACGGTGCACTGATTTTTGAAATCGAAAGCAAAAAACAAATTGCCCACCTGCAATACAAACCCGGCAGCGTGGACGAAAACCCCATGCTCTACGGCACGTTCAGCCCCGACGGTAAGACATTTGTTGGCGCATGCGGGGCTTACGATGTGGTCAGTAGGTTGAGATGCTGGGACCTCGCTTCGGGTAAAATGCTGTGGGAAATCAAAGAATCGCCCTTCGAGCACCCCACGTTCAGCCCCGACGGCAAAGAGATTTTCTGCCTCGAAAACGACCCCTACGAACGCTCGGTGCGCTGGCTCGACCCCGCCAACGGGCGCACCCTGCGCCAGGTGTCCATGACCAATGAACTCAAATATGTGAAACGGCGCAACATCCTCCTCTCGCCCGATTTCTCGACGTTTTTAGACCCCTCCGAACGCACGCTGTACAGCACCAAAACGGGCAAAAAAGTGCACACCTACGTGCCCAACGGCGTCGCCTACGGCGCGGCATTGCTGGGCAATGGCTACTATGCCTGGTTTGCCATCACGTCGTCGGCAGACGAGGACAACCTCTCGAGCCGGCTGATTTTGTACGATTTTTCCAAACAAAAAGAACTCGCCACGCTCTACCTGCTTGAAGACTCCGACGACTGGGCGCTCATCACCCCACAAGGCCACTACGACGCCACACCCGGCGCCATGCAAAAAATGTACTACCGCCAGGGCACCGACCTTATCGCCCTCGATGCGCTTTCGGAGCGGTTTTTCACGCCGCGTTTGTATGAAAAACTGCTCAACGACTACCGCCCACCCTCCGACGACGACATCAAGCGGCTCAAAAAACCGCCCGTGGTCAAACTCGGCATCCCCGTGGAGCAGCGCAACTTAGTGGTGGAAGACGACAAGACCAACATCCCGCAGTACGTCATCCGCACGGAGCACATCAAAATCACCGCCGAAGCCACTGCCCCCGGCGACGTGGTCAAAGACATCCGCCTGTACCAAAACGGCAAACTGGTAGAAACCACTACCCGCAACCTCGTGGTAGAAGACGATGCAGGGACGCCGTCAAAATCCGTCGTGTTTGAAATCGCCCTCGTGCCGGGCGACAACCGCCTGCGCGCCATTGCCCCCAACAGCAAGCGCGTCGAGAGCGCGCCCGATGAAATCCTCATCCAGTACAAGCCAGGCGCAGAAACCAACCCACCCACACCGTCCAACATCCAACTGCACATGGTGGTGGTGGGCATCAACAAGTACAAAAACGCCAAGTACAACCTCAACTACGCCATCGCCGACGCCACAGCCTTCACCAACGCCCTCAAGGCCGGCGCTACCGGCCTGTTTGCCGACATACAGGTGCACACCGTAGCCGACGAGCAGGCCACCAAAAGCGGCATTGTGGCGGCCATGGACAGGGTGAAAGCGCAGGCAAAACCGCAGGATGTGTTCGTCTTCTACTATGCCGGCCACGGCGTGCTCGACGACAAAAACCAGTACTACCTCGTACCGCACGACGTTACCCAACTCTACGGCAACCCGGACGCCCTGGCCCAACAAGGCCTGAGCGCCACGCTCTTGCAGCAATACGCCAGAGAAATCAAAGCCCAAAAGCAGCTCTTCCTGCTCGACGCCTGCCAGTCCGCCGGCGCCCTCCAGCAGACGGCAACCGCCCGCGGCGCCGCCGAAGAAAAGGCCATCTCCCAACTGGCGCGCGCCACGGGCACACACTGGATTACGGCCTCCGGCAGCGAGCAATTCGCCTCCGAATTCGCCCAACTGGGCCACGGCACCTTCACCTACGCCCTGCTGGAAGCCCTCGCAGGCAAGGCCGACAACGGCGACAAACGCATCACCGTCAAAGAGATAGACGCCTACTTGCAAGCCGTCGTGCCCGAACTGACCGCCAAATACAAGGGCACGCCGCAATACCCCGCCAGCTTCGGGTTCGGAAACGACTTCCCGGTGGGGGTAGTGCGGTGAGGAGGTGTCGTCTCAAAACGCTTCCCAAAAACACTTGCCGAGATGTCGCCTCCTCGTACCTCGGAGACAACACCTCGAGGCGCGAGGCGACATCTCCCAAAAGGGAGGTGTCGCCTCTCAAAACACGTAATGGCGAAATAACCGCGCGAACGCACGTCATGGCCGCAAACGAGTGTTTTCTTCAGAAAGACATGGCAGAAAAGCTGCAGGCACAGGCCCAAAGCCTTGCTTTGGAGGCACATATCAGCGGCAACCTGTGCCCTGAGCCGCTCGAAGGCAATGCGGAAGCGTTGCTCAGGCCATTGGGCACCTTGCTGGACTGGTTGAAGGAAAGCGGATGCGATGAAATCATCATCGAAACGGACTACCAGCCCGACCGCAACTGGTACGACGTGCAACTCATGTTTCGCTTCGAAGGCCGCAGCAAAGGAGAGGCCTTACTGTGGCAGGAACACACGCAACAACACTACCCGCTGTGGAAACCGGTCTTGCAACACCTGCAGGACGCAGGCTGGCACGTAGCATCGCCCTTCTCCGCCACGCCGCAGAAGCTATACTGCTCTATCGCCTGCCCACTTGCAGCGGAGGATTAGCAAAACCTGAACGCATACTTTGGGCAGGTGTGGCGCGTCGGTGCGTTGGAAATGCTTCGTGCACCAGCATCATGAAAATGTTCTGAGAAATCGAAAGAGTGGTGCATATTTGCCAGCGAATGTGCATCCAGCGATGGAAACTTTTTAAGCAATGCAGATTAGACCGAAGCGATAAGCAAAAAAATAAGATGCAAGTTGAAGATACACTCCTATACGGAAACTACGTACGAGACAAGACGGCGGCTGGGCTACCTACTATCCAGTACGCGAAAGCAGCAATCTTTGCATTTGTACTTTTGAAAGCCCGAGCGGTTCTTGCCATTCTTGACGATGTTCGTGCTTTTGCAACATTCGCAACAATTCGTTTCTGCTATCGTGCTGCACAGATGCATCAGATGAAGGTTTTCGGTGCCAAAATTTCTTTTAGTCAGCTGCAAGAATGGCTTAAGTTGGTTTTGCCCAACACTCAAAGCAGCCCATCAAAAAGCCAAAAGAGCTATTTTTAGCTGCGCACTATAAATAAAATAATTTTACGAATTTTTGAATGAATATGCCCAACCAGAGTCCCGAACAAATAGCACGCGATAATATTGACCGCCAACTGCAGGCCTGCGGCTGGGTGATACAGTCTAAATCAAAAATTAATTTGAATGCCGGTGTGGGTGTGGCTGTCAGAGAATATCAAACGGATGTCGGTCCTGCGGACTATGTGCTATTTGTGGACGGCAAACCGATTGGCATTATTGAAGCAAAACGAAAAGAAGAAGGTGAAAGGCTGACCGTGCACGAAGACCAGGCTGAAGACTACGCCACGGCAAAACTCAAATACCTGAACAATGAA
>CAZYEV010000086.1:0-25574 GCA_964646615.1 uncultured Saprospiraceae bacterium | reverse complement strand
CGTTTAGGGTGGCCAAACAAGTTTGGCGGTTACTGTGGCCAAACAAGTTTGGCGGTTACTGGGCCAAACAAGTTTGGCGGTTACTTGAGGTACCACATTTTGGTGTTGATGTTGTCTGGTCCCTGGCGATTGACGGCGGCGGCGCGGTTTTCGGCATTGAGGGCCTGTTCGATGATGGGATAGATGAAGCGCACCGGAATAAGGCCGTTGTTCTGGTTGCTCACGGCGGGCTCCAGTTTGGGGATGCCGGTGCGGCGCCAATCGAACCAGGCTTCCATGCCCTGGAAGAAGAGAGAGACCCATTTCTGATGGCCGATTTTCTCCAACTTTTCCTGGTTGGTGCCTGTGAAGGCGATGGCAGGCTGGGTGAAAAAGTCGGCAGCGGGTGTCAGTCCGTAGAAGCTGTAGGAAGCCTCAATGCCTTTTTTGTAAAAATCTTCGGCATTGCCGCTGATAAGGCCTTTTTGGGCGGCTTCGGCTAAGCAGAACTGCAGTTCGGCATAGGACATGATAAAGCCCTTAGCGATGCTGATGCCTTTGGGCGAGATGGCTTGCTCGTAGTAAAGGTCGGATACTTGCGAGTGGTTTTGCTGGCCGCCTAAGTAGGTTTGGGCCGTTACGTCGTCCATGCCGTTAGGGATGCCGCGGATGATGGCAGAGTCTTTACCAATGGAGGCAGGCGTGGGACGAAAGAAGATGCTGATGCGCGGGTCGTTGGTGCTTTTCAAGTAGTCCACGAGCGTTTTGCTGGCGCGGAATTCGTTGAACGAGCCGATGCGCGTGGTGTGTAACGGGAACTGGTCGGGGCTGGCGGCGCGGAAGGTGTATGCGCCGTGGTCGCCGTTGCCGGTGAAGATGGGGTACTGGGTGGGGTTGTCCACGATGCTGCGCAGGTCGGCGCCGACATCGCGCTTGCGCGAGATGCGCAAGAGGTAGCGGATGCGCAGCGAGTTGGCCAACTTTTTCCAGTTGTTCAGGTTGCCGTTGTAGATGATGTCGCCGCTGACGGACTCTGCAGAGGTGCCAATAATTTCGCTGGCGCGCTTGAGGTCGGCTAAAATGCCGTTGTAGATGGCCTCTTGCGTGTCGTATTTGGGGTAGTAAACGCCTTCTTTGCCCTGGATGGCTTCGGAATAGGGCACGTCGCCATAAGCGTCAGTGATGAGGGAGAAGATCCAGGCGCGCAGGATGAGGGCGACGGCTTCGTAGTTTTTCTCGCCATTGGCTACGGCCGAGCGGCGGATGTTTTCGACGTCGCGCAGTTTGGAATATCCGGCGTTCCAAATGGCGTTGAGTTCGCCCCACAGGTAGCGGTCTTCATTGACGAACTGGTTTTTGGCGGTGTGCTGAATGACGATATTGCCGATGCCCCAGGTTTCACCCAGTACAGTATTGATCATGTCGCGCTGGATGGCGGGCAGCAGCAAGCCAGATGTTACAGAGGTGGGGGCATTGGGGTTGGTGTTGACTTGCTCGAAGTCTTTGGTGCAACCGCTCCAGAAGAAGAGCGTCGCAACGAGTATGGCAATGGCTGAAATCTTTTTCATAATTGCAAGAGAATGAATGTGAAAAAGGAAAGAACATGCCTGCCCTTTGGCAGCGACGCAAACAGCCGCTGCCAAAGGAGCGATGGCGTGTTTTAGAAATTTAAGTTCAGGTTGAAGCCCCAGCTGCGGGCGCTCGGAATGGCGACGGACTCGACACCCGGGATTACCGTGCTGCCGGCGGTGGAGGAAGTCTCCGGGTCAATGTGCGGTACTTTCGTCCACAGGGCGAGGTTGCGACCGACGAGGGCGATACTGGCATTCTGGATGCGCGCTTTTTGCGTCCATTTGCGCGGCAGATTGACGCCAAGCTGTACTTCGCGCAGCTTTACGAAAGAGGCATCGTACACCATGCCCTCGATGAGGCGGCGGCCCAGGGTGATGGTGGTGTGCCATTCGCGGGCGGAGAGTTTAACGTCGTTTTCTTTATAGCCCGTGATTGCACCATTTCCATCGCGGATGGGCACGACGCCGTCGCCGATGACGCCGTTGCCAGGTTTGCTCAGATCGTAGCCGTCGGCGCGGCCTTCGAGCGTTTCGATGAGCATACCACCTTCGCGACCTACGGTTTGCGTGTGGGAATAGACCTGGCCGCCCTTTCGGATATCAAACAGGAAGTTGAAGTACAGGAACTTATAGCGGAAGCTGTTGTTGATGCCCATGAGCCAGTCCGGGTTATAGTTGCCCAGCTTGATGCGCTCGGTGGTAGCCAGAGGCTTGCCGTTGGTGCCATAAACGATACGGCCGACGTTTTGGCCGGTCGGGTCGTGGTAGGGGCTGTTCGGGTCGCTGCTGACGCGCACGTAGCCAATGCCGTACATATCGCCCATGCGCTCGCCCACGCGGGCCTCTACGGTTACGTAGCGGCTGGCCATGACGTAGTTTTTGATTTCCTGGCCCGAGACCGGGTCGGTGTACAGGCGCTTCACTTCGCTGTAGTTGCGCGACCAGTTGACGTCGGTGTTCCACTCAAAGCCGCTCTGGGCGCGCACCGGCACCAGGCGAAGCATTACCTCTAATCCGCGGTTGTTGATCAGGCCGGCATTGATGAGGCGGGCGCTATAGCCGGTAGTGATGGACAGCGGCACACCCAGAATCTGGTTTTCCGAATTGGTGTTGTAGTAGGTAACGTCCAGCCCCAGGCGATTGCGGAAGAAGCGCAGGTCAATCCCTGCTTCAAACGACTTGGAGATTTCAGGCTTCAAGCCGGAGTTCGGAATCTGGCCGCCCTCGGCATATGCAGGTTGCCCCTGAACGGGCACTTGAGCAAAGTACACGGCCTGCAACTGATAAGGGTCGGTGTCGTTACCCACCTGAGCATAGCCGAGGCGCACTTTGCCGAACGACAGAGCACCATTGGGGTCCATGCCCAGCATATCGGTAAACACGGCGCTGGCATTGGCCGAGTAATAGAAATAGCTGTTGTTGTCCTTAGGCAGCGTGCTCGACCAGTCGTTACGGCCCGAAACGTCTAAGTACAAGTAGCGGTTGAACGCCAGCTGTGCTGTGGCATAGAGGCTGTTGATGCGGCGCTCGGAGCGGAAGGCGTTGGACAGGAGCGCCACGCGGCTGTTGTTGAGCGAGTAAACGCCCGGAACGGCCAATTGCGGCGCCGTTACGTCCGTCTGGTTCAGCTTCTGCACCATCTGGTTTCCGCCGAAGGAGACACCCAACTCAAACAGGTCGCTAAGCGGGCGGTTCCAGCTGAGCAGGAAGTCGGTGTTGCGTTCGCTGAAGCGGATTTTCTCTTCGCGGTAGTTGCCCAGCGGGAAGCGCTGCGTGGAGTAAGCGCGGCGGCGGGCGCGGAACTCATCGCTGACGTCGGTGCCCGAGCGGAGCATCAGGTTCAGTTCCGGTGTGAGGCGGAAGTTGAGCGAAGCGTTGCCGTACAGGCGGTTGATGTCCTGGCTGTTGGTGTTTTCGTAGAGGTTGAAGTAGGGGTTGTCGTGGTAGTTGTAGTTGAAGCTGAACTGGTTCAGTCCTTCGCGGCCGCGCTGCCAGTAGTCGCGCATGGCGGCTACGTTAACGCTGCGCGGGAGCCAGCAGTTGAACAGGTACATGATGTTCTCGGTGCCGTAGCTGAGGTTGGGCCGGTTGCCGCTGTTGCTGTTCAGGTAGTTGGCGTTGATGGTAGCCGTCATCCAGGCGGTGAGGTTGTAGCTGCTGGAGAAGGCGATGATGTTGCGCTTCAGGTCAGTGTTGGGCACGAAGCCTTTTTGATTCAGGTTGGTGAACGACAGGCGGAAATTGCCCAGGTCGTTGCCTCCGGTGAGGGCGATGTTGTTGGTCAGCGTGTTGCCCGTTTCAAAGAAGTCACGGATGTTGTTGGGTCGTGCGATGAAGGGCGTGGGCTGGATTTCACCGCGGATGGCCAGCTGGCGGGGCAGGTCCACCGGGGCGATGACGCTGAAGAGGTTGCCTACGTCGCCGCCGCGGAAGCCGTTGGTAGTTGGACCGTCGAACTGTTTGATGGGTTGGCCTTCCATTTTAGGCCCCCAGCTTTCATCCACGCCGTCGCGCAGGCCGCCGCCGTTGCCGTCCTTGAATTCAAATTCGCCGTTGAGGCCCTGCCCATAGACGTTCTGGTAATCGGGCAGGCGCAGTGGCGACTCAAAGGAGGTGGTGCTGTTGACCGATACACCAATGCCGCGGCTGCCGCGACCCGTTTTCGTTTTGATAACAATAACACCGTTGTTGGCGCGCGAGCCGTACAGAGCGGCAGCGCTGGGGCCTTTGAGCACAGTGATGGACTCGATATCGTCGGGGTTAACAAAGCCCGCGCCGTTACCGTAATCCACTTCCTGGTTGCTGCGGCCTGAGTTGCCGAAGAACTGGTTGGCAATGGGCACGCCATCCACGACGAACAGCGGCTGGTTGTTGTTGATGTTGAGCGAGCGCTCGCCGCGAATGGTGATGCGGGCGCTGCTGCCGATACCCGACGGGTTGCCTACGACCTGAACACCGGCCATGCGTCCGGCTAACGAGCTGACAATGTTTGTCTCGCGGGCGCGGGTCAGCTCATCGCCTTTAACCTCTTGCACGGCGTAGCCTAAGGCCTTCTTTTCGCGCTCGATACCCAGAGCGGTTACCGTTACCTGGCGCAGCCCCACAGCGTCGTCGCGCAGCAGGATTTCCATTTCACCTCCCGATACGGGCACCTCTTGCGGCAAATAGCCGACATAGGACACCACTAGAACGGCGTTTGCATCCTTAACGAGGAGGCGGAAGGTGCCATCCGCGCCCGAAACGGTGCCGTTGCGCGTGCCCTTTTCCTGAATGTTGGCGCCGATGATGGGCTCCTGCGTGTTCGCATCGCGAACAATGCCCGTTACCGGCGTCTGGCCGCTCACAGCAGCGAGGGTGAAAAACCAGCTGAGCGCGCATAAGACGAGCGACGCGCTCAACTTTCGGAACGAAAGTTGGTTGTACATCATACGATAGCATTTTTAGTTAAGTGCCTGACCGCGCGCAAAGCCCCACTTTGCCGCGGTCTTTTTGTTTTGTTCGGCGCAAAGGTTGGCCGCATTCCTGCACGCCGTATCGCCGGTGGCTTTACGTCTTGGTAAAATTTGGATTAAGCCAGAATTGCGTTTTTCGGCAAAAGGGTAAAAGGTGCTGAATGCTGCCAGAAAGGCCTTAGCCTTTTCATTTGTTCATGGTTTCTTAAACTGCGCTTTACGGTCGTTGTGCCCATGGCGCGTCTATGTTTGCCGCTAAAGCCTGAGCAAACATGAACCGCGTCCTGGTGCTGGCCTTTTGCCTCTTCTTAACCTATAATAAAGGCGTAGCCCAGCCTGCCTTCCCCCCCTGGCAGGAGGGCTGGCTGGATATCCATCACATCAGCACGGGGCGCGGAAACGCCGCTTTGTGTGTGCTGCCAGATGGAACGACGTTGCTCATTGATGCCGGCGAAACCTCCGAGCGCCACCCGCGCACACGCTCGCCTCGGCAAAGCCTGCTCCGACCCGACACGACGCGCACTGCCGGCGAATGGCTGGCCGATTACATCCGACAGTTTCACCCCAAACGCGACAAGGGAGCACTGGACTACGCGGTCATCACCCACTTCCACGACGACCACTTTGGAGAGTGGGACACCGATTGCCCGCCTTCGCACACGGGTGCATACTGCCGAACGGGCATCACGACCGTGGGCGACGTGATTCCTGTCCGAAACCTGTTCGACCGCGGCTGGCTTTTTCCTACAGACCTGCGCGGCCCGGCCTTTGCAGAGGCAAATAAGGACGACACCTATCACATCGTCCAGACGCTGCGCGAGTACTGGGCGTTCATCCGATACCACCAGGACAAAAATCACCTGCGCTACGACAGCATCCGCCCGGGCGCACGCGACCAGATTGTCCTTCAATATCGCCCGCAGGCGTATCCCAACTTCCAAGTGCGCAACATTGCCGCCAGCGGCCGCATCTGGACGGGCTACGCTGATGGCGACTATCTGACGCTCTACCCAGCCGGCCATTATCCGGGCGAAAACCCGCTGAGTGTGTGCCTGAAAATCACCTATGGCCCTTTTGACTACTACACCGGTGGCGACATCCCGGGCCTGACGGATTGGGGCGAAACCGACCTGAACAGCCCGGAAGCCCACGTAGGGCCTGTGGTAGGTCCGGTAGATGTGGCTACGCTCAACCACCACGGTTACCGCGACGCCCTGAATGCCTATTTTGTCCGCTGCCTTCGCCCGCGCGTGTGGGTCAACCAGGCGTGGTCGTCCGACCATCCGGTGCTCGACGTGCTGGCCCGCCTGCATTCGAGGCGCCTGTATCCGGGCGAGCGCGACTTCTTTGCCACCGACATAGTGGAGGCCAACCGCAACGTCATTGGCGCTGACGTCGTCGAGCGCGCCTTGCGCGCCCAACACGGCCACATCGTCGTGCGCGTGGAACCAGGTGGCCGGCGCTATTGGGTCTATGTGCTCAACGACTTCTCGCGCCAACGCGAACCGCTGGCTGTGTTTGGGCCATACGAGTCCCGATGAGTGCTTCTGACCACAAGGGCATGAAAGGGTTGGGTCATGAGGCCACAGAAATTGTTTTTCACCTTTGCTTTTTCATTTTTAACGCATGAAAAAACATCTATTCTCCCTCGTGTTCCTCAGCCTGGCGCCTTGGGTGGCCTTCGGCCAGGCGCCTGCGAAAGTTGAAAACCTGATTGTCATCACCTTAGACGGCTTGCGCTGGCAGGAGGTGTTCTACGGCGTGGATACGGCACTGGCTGCCGACCCGGCTTTTAATCACGGCGAACAAAAACGGATTTTAGACACCTATTGGGCCGACGATTTGCAGGAGCGCCGCCGCAAGCTGATGCCTTTCCTGTGGACGGTCATCGCCCAAGAGGGCCAGATTTACGGCAACCGCCGCTATGGCAATCGGGTGGACAACGCCAATCCGTACTGGTTCTCCTACCCGGGATACAGCGAGATTTTTTGCGGCTATGTGGATACGGCTATCAACACGAACAGCTATCCGCCTAACCCGCACCTCAACGTGCTGGAGCACATCCACCAGCAGCTGGGCTTTCGGGGCAGGGTAGCGGCCTTTTGCGCCTGGGATGCCTTCGACCGCATCCTCAACGAACAGCGCGCGGGCTTTCCGGTGGTCTCGGGGCCCGACTCCTGCGGCGGCAGCAAACCCACGCCCCGCGAACGGCTGCTCAATGACATGAAGCGCGACTGCTTTTCGCCCTTCGGCGTGTCGGAACAGCTCGACGTGTTTACACATTACGCTGCTTTAGAGTACCTGAGAGACAAGAACCCTCGCGTGCTCTACGTGGGCTATGGCGAAACGGATGAATGGGGCCACGCCGGCCGCTACCGCTTTTACCTCGATGCGGCGCGCCAGACCGACCAGTGGATCCGAGACCTGTGGAACTGGGTGCAGGCACACCCGAAATACCGCAACAAAACGGGCCTGTTCATCACCGTGGACCACGGCCGGGGCGATGCCGTTAAATCCGAATGGACCAGCCACGGTCAGCGCGTGTCGGACTCTCACGAAACGTGGTTTGCCTTCCTCGGCCCAGGTGTGCCGCCCAAGGGCGAGGTGAAAACGCCAGGCCAGGTCTATCAAACCCAATACGCCCAGACGCTGGCCGAATGGCTTGGCTTGCGCTATCAACCCAAACACCCTGTAGGCGAAAGCCTCTGGCCCATCCTCCGAAAATAAGCTGACTCATGTACCAACTCGTCGTCTTCGATATGGCCGGTACGACTGTGCACGACCGCGATTTTGTGCATCAGGCGCTCATCACGGCCATGCAAGCCTTTGGTTTTCAGGTAGAACGCTCGGAAGCCAACGCCGTTATGGGGTATCCAAAACCTTTGGCCATCCAGCAGATGCTGGAGCGGCGCGGCGCCAATGTCTCCCTGGTAGCGCCTATCCACCAGCGGTTTCTGGAGGAAATGATCCGTTTCTATGCCACTGACCCGGCAGTAAAGCCGGCCGATTTTGCGGAGGAAACCCTGCTGCGCCTGCGCGCTGCGGGCATTCATGTGGCCCTGAACACGGGCTTTAGCCGTGATATCGCCCACACCATCATCCGGCGGCTGGGCTGGGAAGACCGCCTTGATGCCTGGGTCGCCAGTGACATGGTGGAGCAGGGACGCCCTCATCCGCACATGATTCGCTACCTGATGCAACAAACGGGGGTAACCAACCCTGCCGCCGTGGCCAAAGTAGGCGACACCCCAGTGGATATTGAGGAGGGCCGCAATGCCCGTGTAGGGCTGGTGTTGGCCGTAACCAATGGCGCTTACGCTGCCGAAGAACTGGCGCCGCATCAGCCCGACCGCTTAGTCGCTGACTTGCGCGAGGCTATGGCATATCTGCTCCCATCCGCATGAGCCAGGGCATTCTGACGCATCGCACCACCTGGCAGGCGGCGCTGGCTGCTTTTGCGGTCTATTCGTGCATGTATGCTTTTCGCAAGCCCTATGCCGCAGCCACCTTTGAGGGGCTGGCGTGGTTGGGGCTGTCGTACAAAGTCTGGTTGGTCATGGCCCAGACGTGTGGCTATGCCTTGAGCAAGTTCTACGGAATCCGCTTCATTGCTGCCATGCCGCCCGTTGGGCGCAAGCGCCTGATTTTGCTGCTCATTGGTGCGGCCTGGATGGCATTGTTGGGCTTTGCCCTGACGCCTCGGCCGTTCAATATCGTTTTCCTCTTTCTCAACGGCATCCCGTTGGGGCTGGTCTTCGGAGTAGTGTTCAGCTACCTGGAAGGCCGGCGGACTACTGAGTTTTTGGGCGCCGTGCTGGCCTCGACGTTTGTGTTTTCGTCGGGTGCGGTCAAGTCTGTGGGCAAATGGCTGCTGTTGGAATGGCACATGCCGGAGCACTGGATGCCGTTTGCGGCGGGCGCTCTGTTTGTGGTACCGCTGCTTGCAGCTGCCGAAGCGCTGGAGCGCACGCCCGCCCCCGACGCCGCCGACCAGCAAGCGCGAACGAGGCGACAACCCATGGATGCCGCCGAACGGCGGGCTTTTTTGCAGCACTTCGGCCCGGGCATCGTCCTGCTCGTGGCCGTGTACATCCTGCTCACACTCATCCGCGACGTGCGCGACAACTTCGCTGCCGAAATCTGGAACGAGCTGGGCTATGGGCAGCAAGCAGCCATTTTCACTACCACTGAAGTGCCGGTAGCGCTGGTGGTGCTGCTCCTGATGAGTCAGCTGATTTGGGTAACCGACAACCGCCGGGCCTTGTGGATCAACCACATCTTCATTATCGGAGGCCTGCTGGTGGCCGCGGGAGCGACCTTAGCCTTTCGCGCCGGCATGCTGGGGCCATTAGCGTGGTTTGCAGCCACGGGGCTGGGGCTTTACCTGAGCTACATCCCGTTCAACGGTCTTCTCTTCGACCGCCTGCTGGCCACCTTTGGCGTGGCGGGCAATGTGGGCTTTGTGATGTATATTGCCGATGCTTTTGGCTATCTGGGCAGTGTTTCGGTGCTGTCTATCAAGGAATTAACGCAGGTAGGCTGGTCGTGGAGCACCTTTTTCCAAAACGGCCTCCTGCTCATCGCTATTTTGGGCAGCGCGCTCATGGCCGGGGCTTGGGCGTTTTTTGCCCGCCAATACGCCGTAGGGTACGCACCGCAGGGCGCTGAAGGGCGCGCAAAGGGCTAAAACAAGCACCTTCGCCTTTGAGGGCCTTTTGCCGGATAATCGAAAAAACATTCAGGAAGAATATGTCCAAATCGCAAGCAATTGTTGTGGGGGCCGGCATCGTGGGGCTGGCTGTGGCGCGCGCCTTAGCCGAGCGCGGCAGCAGAGTAGTGGTGGTCGAGCGCTCGCCCCGAGCTGTGGGGGCGTCCATTCGCAATTTTGGCATGGTGTGGCCCATTGGCCAGCCGGCCGGCCCGCTGTACGAACGCGCCCTGCGCAGCCGGGCTATTTGGAAGCAGTTCCTGGAAGAGGCCGGCCTCTGGTATCAGGAGACCGGCTCGCTGCTGGTGGCCCGCTATCCGGCGGAAATGGCCGTTCTGGAGGAGTTTATGCAAATGGACGGACGCCCTTCAGCGCGGTTGTGTACGCCGGCAGAGGCGGCGGAGAAGTCGCCTGCCGTACGGCCCAACGGTCTGCTGGGTGGCCTTTGGAGTGCCGACGAGCTCATTGTTGACCCTCGCGAAGCCATCGCCGCCCTGCCCAAATGGTTAGAGGAGCGCTACGGAGTGCAGTTCCACTTCGGCACGGCCGTTACCTATATCGAGCATCCGTACGTGTGGGCTGGCCGGTTGCGCTGGGAAGCCGACCTCATTTACGTGTGCAGCGGCGCCGATTTTGAGATTTTGTACCCGGAGCATTTCGCCCGCGCCCCTATCACGCGCTGCAAGGTACAAATGCTGCGCACACTGCCTCAGCCCAACGGCTGGCAAATGGGCGCTTCCCTGTGTGCAGGTCTGACGCTCATCCACTACGGCGCCTTTGCGCAGATGCCTTCCCTGCCTGCGCTGAAGCGCTTTTTTGAGGAAAAATACCCGCAGCACGTCCAGCGCGGTGTTCACGTCCTCGTCTCCCAAAATGCTGCCGGACAGCTGACCATCGGCGATACACATGACTACGGCTTAGACCTCGACCCTTTTGACCGCATGGATGGCAACGAACTGGTACTCAGCTATCTGAATGAATTCGCACACATCCCGCGCCTGCACCTGGCCGAAACCTGGCACGGCATTTACCCCAAAATGACCGACGGCCGCACAGAACTCATCCTGCACCCCGAACCGGGCGTAACCATCGTCAATGGTCTGGGCGGCGCAGGCATGACGCTGTCGTTTGGACTGGCAGAAGCGGTAGTGCAGTAGGGTAGGGCCTTGAGGCATTTGCCCTCACTCGAGCGAGCCGGCATTTCTTTGCAGAAGGAGGGGCGGTCTGCCACATCGCTTCCGCAACACGGTACGCGGCTTTAGCCCTAAAATAGCTGCCATGAGAAGCCTTAGACGAATAAGCATTACATTTGCCCAAAAGATGAGGCTCATGCACATTACGCTCGAAGATATTTTGGCTTCTCCCCAAGCTCCCTCGCTGGTGGCCGAAGCCCAGAAGAAGCTCGAAGAGGAAGCACGCCGCCGTGCAGAGTTTCGACAGTGGTTGTCAGCGGGAGTAAAAGCGGAGTTTATTCAGGGCGAAGTCGTTGTACACCCGCCAGTGAAGCGGCGTCATTCGTTAGCTTCCGAGTTTTTATTCACGCTCCTTAGCCTTTTTGTACGGTTGAGGGAAGCGGGCGAAGTGCGCCACGACAAAGCCTTGATTGCGCTGACGCGCAATGATTACGAGCCGGATATTTGTTTTTGGAAAAAAGAAAAGGCCGAAGCCTTCGACGACGCTACGCTGATTTACCTGCCGCCAGATTGGATTGTGGAGGTGCTTTCCAGGAAAACACAAAAGACCGACCGCACCCTGAAACTTCAGGACTATGCGCTCCATGGCATCCAGGAGTACTGGATCGTTGACCCTTACAAAAAAACAGTGGAGCAATATGGCTTACTCACCGAAAGCGATACTTCCTATCTACCTCATGGCAAATACTCGCTTAATGAGGAAATAGGTAGCCTGACGCTTCCCGATTTTATTATTCCAGTCAGAGCCATATTTGAGCCGGAAGCCAACCTGAAATCGCTCTCGCAAATTATGATGAGCACGCAAGGGAAGCCCTGATATTCTTCCAATCACACGCACAGTCTGTGACTGTCTTTCTTTTGACAAGTACTCCTTTGCTCATGACCACTTACACCGTAGCCGCAGGCGATACGCTCTTCAGCATTGCTCGGCGTTTCAACGTAACCGTGGCCGACCTTCGGCAGGCCAACCAGCTGACGAGCGATAACCTGCGCATCGGGCAGGTGCTGCGCATTCCGGGCGGCTCAACGTCTGCGCCTGCACCGCCGCCACCCGCATCTGCGCCCCCAGCACCACCGTCTCCGCCGGCTTCTTCCTCTGGCGGCAGTACGACGCTCATCACCTACACCGTGGTGCGCGGCGATACGCTCTCGAGCATAGCCCGGCGCTTCAACGTTACGGTGGATGCCATCAAGCGCCAGAACAACCTCAAAAGCGCCAGCCTCAGGGTGGGCCAGACCCTGCGCATACCAGTGCGCTCATCGGCGCCCACACCGCCACCTAACCCGCCGGCGCCGCCACCCGCACCTGCGCCCAATCCGACGCCCTCACCCACACCGCCGCCGGTGGTAAACCCGACACCGCCAGGCGACTACCTGGCTGCTCGCCAGCGCTTCAGCCTGCGCGTGCTGCCGGATGCGGGCTTCCGCCGCTTTGAGCTGACGGTGCCGCTGCTCAATGGCTCCACCATCGTGGCCCGCATGCGCGACAACTTTACCCAGTCTGTCCACATGCGTTACCCAGAGGGCATCCTTTATCCCGGGCAGTCCACGATAGACCTGCCCAATGAGCGCGTCGCCTCAGTAGGCCTGACGCGCCAACAAGCCGCTGCCCTGGAGTTCGTCTCGACCCACGAGGGCAAGTACGACGCCATCAACAGCTACGACAGCGCTATCTTCTCTTACGGCTGCATCCAGTTTGTGGGCGCCGCAGCACCCGGAGGCAGCCTTAATCGCCTGCTCATCAACATGAAACGGTTTGCACCGGCGCGCTTTGCCCAAGTCTTCCAATCAGTAGGCATTGATACCACCGGCACCACCACCACCGTGCTGGACGATAACGGCCGCACCCTGGCAGGCGACGATGCCTGGCTCTACATCCAGCGCAACTTGCCGCTCTACGGCGCCTTCATCCAGGCCGGCTTCGAGCCTGACTTAGTACTCGAACAGCTGCGCGCCGCCAACGACCTCTACGTGCAGCCTACGCTGAACACCCGCCTGCAACTCAATGTCGGCGGCGTTACGCTCACTGTGCCGCGCCTGGGCGATCTCATCACCTCCGAAGGGCTGCTCACGGCCCTCATCGCCATCGCCATCAACCGCGGCACCGGCGCCATGGGGCGCTTAGTCTCGGAGGTGATGGCCACCCTCGCCCAGGCCCGAGGCATCCAGACTGCCGAAGGATTGCGCCAGCTGGACGAACGCCTCATCTGCCAGACCATCGCTGACTCCGCCACCGACCCGCGCATCCGGGACCGGGCGCAAGGAGCCATAAATGCCGGGCTGAGCTTCAGCAAGACGGCTTAAACAGCAAATGCAGCGGCCCCACCCGGACGGCAAATCCCGTTGCCCACTCTCCTCATGATTGTGCCCTGAAAACAAGGCGAGTGCTGGCGTCAGCTGAGAGTCATCTCCTCCACTTGCAGTCGGTGATATCTTCGGATGCGCCCTATCTTTCGCCCCACTATGCTGCTCCACCGCCTGCGTCTGCAAAACTACAAGCAATATGTCGAGCTCGATCTGGAATTCCGCGAGGGCTTAGTTGGCATTATAGGCCGCAACGGCGCGGGCAAATCCACGTTGTTTGATGCCATTTTGTATTGTCTGTATGGTGGTCGGGAGGAGGCGGGCAAATCGCTGGTGCGTTCGTCGTTTGCCGACCCGAAAGCTACGGTGCTGCTGGAGTTGGAGTTCTTTGTAGGTGAAAACCTTTACCGCGCCCGGCGCGAGTTTCGAGGCAAAGCCCTCATGCCGTATGCCGAGTTGTACAAAAACGACCATCTGGTGGCCAAAACGGCCAAAGCCGTCAGCGAAGAAGTAGCTAAGGTCCTGCACATGGAGCGCGACGCCTTCAAGCGCTCGGTCTTTTCGGGCCAAAAGGAGCTGGACGACCTGACCAAAGCTACTCGCGAAGAGCGGCGAAAGTTGGTGCGCCGCATGCTGGGCCTGGAACGGTTGGATGAAATTCAGACGACCATCAACGCCGATACCCGTGATACGCGAAACCGCATCCTGGGCCAGATGCAAGCCTTGCTCACCGACGCCGAAAAGGCGCAAATAGAGGCCGATATTGCTGAAGGCGAAAGCCAACTAACCCACTTGGAACAGGCACTGGCGGAGGAAAAGGCTCAGTTTCAGGTATTGAATGAACAGTACCAACAGACGAAAGCGCGCTTCGAGGAAGCAGAGCAGCGCCTGAAACACCACAATGAACTGGCGCAACGACTGGAGCAAACGCGAGAGCGCATTCAGCAGCTGACCCAACGCCAGCAGGAATTGGCCCAAAAAATTGCTCATCTGAACGCCCAGCGCCAGCAGCTGGAGGCCCAACGCCCGCAATTTGAAACCTACCTAACAGAAAAAAAGCGCTTAGATGCTCTGGAAGCCGACCGAAACAAATACCTCAATCATAAGGTACGCACAGAACGATTGGCTGGTGCACGTCAGGACTTAGAGCATGCTCGCCATCAAGTGGAGTTGCGGAATAAAAAAATAGAGAGGCTGCCTGACGTCAATAAAGACTTAGCAAAGCAAACCCTGCACTTAGCCCAGATAAAGACCGCCATAGAGACGGCTTTAGAACGACACAGCCAGATTAAGGGCGAAATAGCGGCGCTTCAAGAGCGTATTCAAGAGCGAAAGCAAAAGATGGCTCAAATCCGGTCTTTGGGCCGCCTGGCCAAGTGCCCTACTTGCTTGCAGCCATTGCTTTTAGGGTACGACCGCGTACTCCGGGAACTCGAAGAAGAAATTGCGGGTATTGAGAAAGGACAAATTCAGGCGCTGGAGAAAGAACTTCAAAAAAACGTAGAGCGCGGTAAATCGCTTCGCATCGAGCAGCAGAATGCCGAAAAGTCTTTAGACACGCTCAAAGAAGAGCAAATGCGCCTTAATGAGGATGTTCGCCAGAAGGGCCTTTGGGAACGCCAATGCAAAGATTTGGAAGAGCACATCGCCGCCGAGGAGGCCATTCTGCGCGCCATCGGTGAGGTGAAGTTCAACGAAGCCCAATACGAGGCATTAAAAGCTCGTGTCAAAGCCGAAGAAGCGCGCTATTTGGAGTTCAGCAAAGCCGAAAACTACGTTCAGCAAGAGCTCCCGCGCGCCCTGCGCGAGCGGCAAAGCGTACAGGAAGCCCTGGCTCAGGCACAGCGGCAGTTAGAAGCACTAACGACCGAGCAGCAAGCCATAGGCTACGACCCCGTCGAGTACGACGCCGCTCGCGACGCGCTGACGGCCTTTGCCGACCAGTTGCGCGCCCAGAGCGAGCGGCTGCAAGCGGCCGAAAAAGCCCGGCTGGAACAGCAAAACCACCTCCAGAACCTGCGCGAGCGCTTAGAGCGCGACGCCCGCCTGCAGGAGCAGATCCGCGACCAGCGCGCTGAAATTCAACTGCTGGAGCAACTCTCTTCCCTGGTTGGGCAGTTCAAGGGCGAAATCCTGGCGCGGGTAGGGCCGGGCATCTCGCGCGAAGCCAGCGAGCTGTTCAGCCGCATCACGCGCGGCCGTTACGAAAGCATCCGCGTCAACGATGATTTTGACTTCTCCATCTCTGACGGCGGAGCCTATTACCCCATCGAGCGCTTTTCGGGCGGCGAGGTGGACCTGGCCAACCTCTGCCTGCGCATCGCCATCACCAAAGCCATTTTCGACCTCAGCGGCGCCACGCAAATGGCTGGCTTTCTGGCCTTCGACGAAGTGCTCGGCAGCCAGGACGAAGAACGCCGCGTCGAAATCATGCTGGCGTTCCATTATTTAAAAGAACAATTCCGCCAGATATACATCGTCTCCCACATCGAAAGCCTCAAGGACTTTTTCCCTAACCTCCTGGAGGTTAGTGTAGGGCCGGAAGGCAGCCGGGCAGTGTGGAAGTAGGGGGAAATGGGCGATGAAAAAGGAGGCATTGGCTTATTGTTTTAAAAGGCTCTTCGTGATGCTCGATGCTTAGAAGAGGCTGGCTAATGTCCGCCTCTTTTGACAAGAATGACCTCCTTCCCTGGAAGCGCTTTTGGTTGCCAATGGCCTTTGAATGGCAAAAAAGCGCTATCCTTGCCCCCTTATGAGCCATCATCACTCTTCAGCGCGAGCGGAGCAGGGCCAGTCGCCTGCAAGTGTTTCATCCTCGAATAAGCGCCTGTACATCAGTTATATCCGTGCTATCGCCGCCTGCGCGGTGGTGCAGATGCACGCCATTGGAGGCTATCTGTACTGGTATGGCAAGGAGGCAGCAAATCTGCATCCGCAGTTCATCGTAGCAGACATTTACTACAGCTTCCTGCGCTGGGCTACACCGTTTTTTATCATGATCAGCGGTGCCTTGCTGCTGGGCAATCCTCGTGAGCAGCCGCTGGGTACCTTTTTGAGTAAGCGCATGCGTCGAGTACTCATCCCATTTGCTTTTTGGGGCACCATCTACTTGCTCTATTACTTTCGCGGCCCACTCTATTTCGGCCCACTGCCACAGTGGAAGGAGGTAGCAGGTAAGATTTTCTATGAAGATATTTACTTCCATCTGTGGTTTATTCCCATGATTGCCGGTCTCTATCTGCTGACACCAGTGCTGAAGATTTGGGTGAAAGCGGCCAGCCGTCGCGATGTGGAGTACTTTATGGGACTGATTTTTTTGTTCAACATGCTCCATCATTACCTGCCTGGCTTTCTTGTGGTAAAGCATTTTGCCTGGTTTGGCTATGTCGGTTACTATTTGCTGGGCTACTACCTGAGCACATATTCAATAGATATTCGATGGAAACGGTGGATATACCCCGCGGCCTGGCTTATGCCGCTGTTGAGCGCCGGCGTGGTGTGGTGGATGAGTGCGCGAAAGGGGGAGTATGACGAGACGGCTTTTGTCTATGCCAGCCCTAACATCCTGCTCATGACCGGGGCGTGGTTTCTGTTCCTGCGCGATTACGACTGGGAGCGCGTCGCCCAGAAGTATCCCAGGCTGCATCAAGCGACCATGTATATGGCAGAAGTGAGCTTTGGTGTGTATTTCATCCATCCGCTGGTGTTAGATGTTTTGAAGAACGGCTATCTGGGCGTACGCATCAATCCGCATTCATTCTTCGATATGCCCGTACCTATTGCATTGGGTGGCATCGTGACAGGAGTCGTAGCCACTTTGCTTTCGGTGGCCCTTATTTCGCTCTTGCGTCGGTCGGCCTTCGTGCGCCAGTGGCTCACGTAGAGGCTGCTGCCGGCTTTCGCAGCATGCGAGGCAAAAGGTGGGTTCTCTATTAAGTTGCATTCCGTCGGGCAGATGACGCTTTCGGGCGTGCCGGCAAGGGCTGCATTTGCTCCTATTAGCCCTAACTTCGTAGCCAATAAAAACGGTTACACTATGCGTACACTTCTTTTACTCGTTACACTCGTCGCCTTCGCCTTTGGGGCTTCTGCCCAAACGGGCTATTACCGGGTGAAGTTCCCGGACGATTTCACGGTGTATGGCTGCAATGCCAAAGCCGATACCGTCTATCCGATCATTGACCAATACCCGGGCTGCCCTTTTGGGGTGAGCGTGGCCGTCAAAGATCAGGTATTCAAACTCAACCAGACGGGCGGCTGCAAGAAAATCCTGCGCACCTGGACGCTGATCTACTGGTGCGATTACGACCCAAACAAGGACCCGGTGTTCATCCTGAATCCGACAGACTCGGACGTTGGCCCAACCGTGTTCGGAATTCCAGCCAACCGCGGCCATCTTCAATATACACAGGTTATCAAGGTGATAGACCAGGATGCCCCGGTATTTTTTGACTGCCCGACCAGCCCTGTAACCTTCTGCGACTACACGAGCAACGACCCGGCTCAGTACAACAACGGCCACATGGACCGCTGCGAAGGGCCGGCCGACCTGCGCATCAAGGTTACCGACGCTTGCTCCAAGAGCGACCTCATCATCAAGTATCGCCTCTATCTGGACCTGGACGGCAACGGCACGCAAGAGACCTTCGTTAGCAGCAGCGCTCCCAATGCCTGGCCCATCAACCAGACGGTGGTGGGCGATACCGTCTTCGCTAACATTGAATTCCCGGCAGGCTTTGGCTTGCCCTATGGCACGCACAATATCCAGTGGATCGCCAATGACAACTGCGGCAACGAGCGGGTCTGCAGCTACGACTTCATCACTAAAGACTGCAAGGCGCCCACGATGGTGTGCATGTACGGCATGGCCGTCAACATCATGCAGACCGGAATGATCACCGTCAGCGACCAGATTTTCCTGCAACGAGTAGAGGACAACTGCACTCCCAGAAGTCAAATCCAGACGGCTATCCGCAAGGCGGGCCAGGGTACGGGCTTCCCTACGGGCAATAAAACGGTAACCTTCGACTGCAGCGAGCTGGGCCAGCAGTTCGTCGAAGTATGGGGCCGCGACGCCAGCGGCAATGCCGATTTCTGCCTGACCTTCATTGATGTGCAAGACAACATGGGCTCTTGCCCGCCGTCGAGCAAGTTCATCGCCAAAATCACTACACCCGACGATGACCCCATCGCCGGTGTTCAGGTGGCCCTCCTGCAGGCCAATAAGACCATCGCTACCTACACCACCGACGACGACGGCATCTACGAGGTTGGCAGCCTGCCTGCCAATTGCAAATACCAGCTGATACCTTCGCTGGCCGCCCAGCCCAAAGACGGCATCAATACAGCGGATGCCCTGCTGCTTTCTGCACACATAGACGGCATCCTGCCGCTGCCCTCTCCTTACTACATGCTGGCCGCCGACGTGGATAAGTCCGGAAGCCTGACGCCTGCCGACGTACAGCAGCTGGTAAAAATGATCCTCGGAGCGCAGCAGCACTTCCCGGCCTACACCTCTGCCTGGCATTTCGCTCCCGCGCATTTTACGTTCAACAACCCGACTAACCCGTGGAGTGCCTCAGTGCCGGCGTCCAGTTCGCCCTTCTGTATCTCGGGCATGATGCCGGCGCCCAAAGCCGATTTTATCGGCTATAAAATCGGCGACCTCAACGCTTCCAGCATCGCCCAATGGGGCGCACCGGCCGTAAGCGACCGCGGTGGCCAACAGCGTCTGGCTTTCGAGACCAAAGACCAGGTCTTCAACGCCGGTCAGGAAGTGCGCGTCAGCATCCAGACGCCCGACCTGGCCAATGTGGCAGGCTTCCAATTCACGCTCGATTACGATACCGAAGTCCTGAGCTTGCAAAGCATCGTGCCCGACCTCATCCCCGACGACTGCATCGCCACACCCGAAGCAGGGCGTGTAACGGCGTGCTGGCATTCGTCCATCATGCTCGACCCCACCATCATTGGCAAAAACCTGAAGGCCCGCACGTTCGTCCTGGTCTTTCGCGCGCTTAAGGGCGGCGTTCTGGGCCGCTCGCTGCGCATGACTTCCAATATCACGGAGGCCGAAGCCTATAAACGCGACCTCTCGCCCGTGGATATCGGCCTGTTCTTCCAGCCAGTGCCCGTAGGGCCAAAAGTGGCCAACCTCAACGAGAGCGGCACCCTCGAACTGTCGGTGCGCCCCAGCATCGTGCTCGACCGCGTGCAGGCTACCTACTACCTGCCCCAAGAGGGCGAGGTGCGCCTCACCTTGACCGACGCCTCAGGCAATATCCTGCATACACGCCAGTTGCGCCAGAGCGAAGGCTACCATCAGGCGCTCATTGACCTGAACACCGGCGTACGCCCAGGGCTACTGTTCTTGCGCTTAGAAAGCGCCGGCGGTGTGGAAGTGCAGCGGATTACGAAGATGTAAAGTAGCTTCCGAAGTCTGTTCTTCTCGGCTTGCGGGCATCGTCGGGGCACCCTGGCGATGCCCGCGGGCTTTTTCAGGGGGAACCTCAGGAGTACATTTCGGCGAAGCGGAGCATTGCCGGGGCAGTTCGTTGAGGATGGGCCGTCTCAGGCTTCTTCAGACTTCTGGAAGTACGTGCGTGCGCGTTCGATAAGCCGTTCAGCCAGTGCCGGGTCTGCCGCTGTCTGGTGGCGCACAAAGTCGGCGAAGATGTCCTCCAGGCGTTCGAAGTGCTGGCGTTCGAGGCGCGGGCCGCTTTCCGGAGCCGTGTAAGCACGCCGCCGTATGATCAGCTGGAAGGCTTCGGCAAAGACTTCCTTCAGCTGCATATTGGTCAGTTCGACGCTCTGCTCGGGCCGGATGTCGCTGAAGGTGATGGATAAGATGGCCTCTTTGACTTCGTTTTGCTGGGCAAAATCGGCCAATTGCTGCAGGATGTCGGTGGTGGAGCGTGCGTGGCAGCGGCCCACTTCGCATTTGAGCCAGGGCCGGGTGGGGAGAGGCTCGAAGGCTACGGAAGCTTCTGCCGGCGAACGCACGTCGAGCCACAGGAAACCTTTCTCGACGCCGATTTCGGTGTCGCTTAGTCGCTCTATGCTGCCGGCGTACCAGGCGTTGGGGTGCACGTTTACTTTTTGGGAGTTGTGCCAGTGGCCCAGGGCCAGAAACTGAAAACCCTGAAGGCGCTCTTCCAGGTCGGCGGGAAACGTCTGCTCACCGTATTCATCCATGAGAAAGCGCTTGCCTAAAGAAGTATGTAGCAGCAGCAAGTTAAAAACGCCGGGTGCGGGTTCCATGCGTTCCAGTTCACGGCGCATCAGGCGCTCGTCGTTGATGTGCGGCACCCCGTGAATGGCTACTCCGTCAAAGTGGTAGGTTTCCCAGTGGTCGCCGAAGATGGGATACACGCCCGGTATGGTGCGCAAGGCGCGCAGGATGGGGCTGTTGTAGAAGGTGCGCGGCGTTTCGTGGTTGCCGGCGATGAGCACCAGCGGGATGCTGGCATCGCTCAGGCGGCGCAATTGCTCTAAGGCAAAGGTGAGGGCACGGTTGGTAGGGCTGGGTCGGTGGAAAAAGTCGCCGCTATGCACCACAATTTCGGGTTTGACTTCTAATGCCCGCTCAATAACGCGCTCGAAGGCGTCATAAACGTCTTGCTCACGGGCATTTACGCCCGTGTCTTCGTGCACGCGGTCGAAGGCCTGGTAGCCCAGATGCGTATCGGAAAAATGGAGGATTTTCATGCCCGTTGCACTTTTTTCTTTTAAAAAAAAGACAGGTATCGCCAGCAAAGCGTGCGCCAGCGATACCTGTGGCATGCAAAGAGGTAGTAAAGCGTTGGTAGCTTATTCGCGGCTGGCCAAAAAGCGCAGCAACAGGTATAGGAACTGCAACAGCGCGGCCAGTGCGGCAGCCACATACGTCATGGCGGCCCAGAAGAGAGCATCTTTGGCACCTTCGTACTCAGCCCCTCGGGCAATGCCTGACTGGTCTAACCACGCTAATGCGCGGCGGCTGGCATCAAACTCTACCGGCAGGGTAATGAGGCTGAACAAACAGGTGGCACCAAAAGCAGCCAGCACCACCATCATGATGATGGGATTGTCCAGCAGGGCAAAGCCCACTAAGCCAAACATGAAAAGGTATTGCTGGATGGATGCGGCAATCTGCACCACAGGCACTAACCGCGAGCGCATCTGCAACATGCTGTAAGCCGTAGCGTGTTGCACAGCATGCCCGCATTCGTGGGCAGCAACAGCCGCTGCGGCCACGCTACGCCCCGCGTACACCTCTGGGCTGAGATTAACGGTCTTGTCTTGCGGGTTGTAGTGGTCTGTCAGTCTTCCTTCTACGGAGACAATACGAACATCGTAAATGCCGTATGCGCGCAGCATGGCTTGTGCCACTTCAGCGCCGCTCATGCCGTTGGGCAGCGGTACCTGGCTGTAACGATGGAATTTGCTTTGGAGCGTGCCGCTCAGGATCATACCGATGACCGTGAAGACGACACTGATAACAACGATGCCAATCATAGGAAATGGTTTTGATTTTCGAGTTTTGAAAACAATACGAGGGCAAAGGTAGTTCGCTTCTAAGAGATCATCTTGAAGCCTGTGTATTTATGCAGTGCCTTCGGAATACGGATGCCTTCGGGCGTCTGGTTGTTCTCCAAAAGTGCTGCTACAATGCGCGGCAATGCCAGCGCCGAGCCGTTGAGCGTATGGGCGAGGTGTATTTTGCCGTCGGTGTCGCGAAAGCGCAGTTGCAGGCGATAGCTTTGGAAGGTCTCGAAATTGGACACTGAGCTTACCTCCAGCCACCGCTGTTGCGCGCCCGACCATACTTCGAAGTCGAATGTTTTGGCCGAGGTAAAGCCCATGTCACCGCCGCAAAGGAGCAGGATGCGGTAGGGCAGTTCCAATTTGTTCATGAGGCGCTGGACGTGTCGCACCATTTCCATGAGCGCCTTATAGGAACGGTCAGGGTGCTCAATGCGCACGATTTCCACCTTGTCGAACTGGTGCACGCGGTTCAGCCCGCGCACGTGCGCGCCCCAAGCACCGGCCTCGCGGCGGAAACAGGGGGTGTAGGCCGTGTAAGCGACGGGCAGGTCTTTCTCCGGCAAAATGGCGTCGCGCAGCAGGTTAGTAACGGGCACCTCTGCCGTTGGTATCAGGTAAAGACCGTCGCGCTCGCAGGTGTACATCTGGCCTTCTTTATCCGGCAGCTGGCCGGTGCCGCGGGCCGTATCCTCGTTGACCAGATGGGGGGGCAGGATTTCTTCGTAGCCCGCTTTAATGTTTTCCTCCAGAAAGAACTGGATAAGTGCGCGCTGGAGTTTGGCGCCTTTGCCGCGATAGACCGGGAAGCCAGCGCCGGTGAGTTTGACGCCCAGCTCGAAGTCGAACAGGTTGTACTTTTTAGCCAGGTCCCAGTGGGCCAGCGCGTCGGGCGGCAGGGTAGGGAAGGGCTTTGCCCAATCGCGGAACACTTTGTTGTCTTCCGCGCTTTTGCCCTTAGGCACAGAGCGATGGGGGCAGTTGGGCACCGTGTAGAGCAGGTTTTCCAGGTGTTGTTTGACTGCCTCGGAACGCTCTTCCAATTGTCGAATGCTTTCTTTTTGGGTGGCTACCTGGCTTTTGAGTTGTTCGGCTTCGTCGCGCTTTCCCTGGGCCATGAGCTGCCCGATTTGGGCCGACAGGCGTTTGTTTTCGGCCAGCAGGTCGTCCACCTGCTTTTGCAGGGCGCGGCGTTCGTCGTCAGCCTTCAGGATGTCATCCAGGATTTTGATTTGCTGGGCAGTCCAGTTGCGCTTGCGTAGTCCGTTAACGATCGTTTTTTTATCCTCTCGGATGCGTTTGACTTGAAGCATGAAAAATAAGGTATGATTTTTTACGGCGCGCAAGATAGAGCGAATTTCAAAACGAGTTTACCTTTGCCTCAATTCACCATAAATTCTCACGCCTCTTTAAGCGGTACCCGTCCTGGCCGCGCCATTTCCTCCACTTTTTCTTGTTTATCTGATGGTCTCCTGCATGCGGGAGCGTTGCCGGCTGATGCCGAAAGTTCTCTACAGCAACGTTCTTTTAAGGAGGCTCCTCCGAACCGCTATAGCTAACCACTACCAATCTGCCGAGGCGCTTCAGCCGGCGGTAAGAAGCCTGAACACCCTGTTGGGACCGGATGCGAGCTCAGTTTTTGGGATACATCTATTTGATAATTAACCCGTTACCGGTTTATCTCAACCTCTCTAATACCTGTTTTTCACCTATGTACGACATTTTGCAGCTGAATGAAATGCTGGTCTCCGAGTTGAAGGAGATCGCCCAGCGCCTGGGCATTAAGGGACACCAGAAGATGTCCAAACAAGACCTGATTTACCATATTTTAGACGAACAAGCCTTAGCGGGCAAAAAGACAGGCGGCGAGCGCGTGCCCGTAGTAGAAGAGCCGCAACCAGGCAGAAAGATTGTCATTCGCGATCCTCAGGCGGACAGTGAGCCATCGCTCCGGCGCGATAAACGCCCGCGCAAAATGGTGCGTGTAGATGCACCTGCGCAAAGGCCGACGCTCCCAAAGGAGACAGCCACCCCGCCTCCTGCCACCGTTCAGCCCGTATCCGATAAAGCAGTGGAGTATGTGGCGGCATCTGCTGAGCAAGACGCTGCGAACACCTCGACCAATCGCGACGACCGCCGCCGCCGTCGCCGCAATCGCCGCGACCGGTCGCCACAGACCACCGCTCCTGCGTTGGAAACAGAAACAGACGCTGAAGTCTGGGCGCCTGAAGAAGAGCAGGCGGAAGCCGATGTAATAGCCACACCGCTGGCCAAAGCCGATGAGACAACGATCTCGATGGAGGAGCCGGCTACGCCTCCCGCTGCTATGCCCTTAACCAGTGCACCCAAAGAGCGGCAAACGGGCAATATCGCCGAACGCTTTGATATTGAGTTAGATGGTGTCATCGAAGGCGATGGCGTTTTGGAAGTTTCTCCCTCCGAAGGTTATGGGTTCCTTCGCTCGCCCGATTACAACTACGCTTCCAGCCCTGACGATATCTACGTATCACCCTCCCAAATCAAGCTTTTCGGCCTGCGCACCGGCGATACGGTGGTGGGTACCATTCGGCCTCCTAAGGAGGGCGAGAAGTATTTTGCCCTGCTTAAAGTGCTTCGCATCAATGGCCTGGACCCCAAAGACGTGCGCGACCGCGTGCCGTTCGACTACCTGACGCCGCTTTTTCCAACGAAAAAATTTAACCTGCTGACCAGCGCTACAGGGCGAGACTTTGGTAACCGGCTCATCGAGCTGTTTACGCCCATAGGCAAAGGGCAACGCGGTCTGATTGTGGCACAGCCCAAAACGGGTAAAACATTCCTGCTCAAGGACATCGCCAACGCTATCACGAAAAACCATCCGGAGTGCTACGTTATCATCTTGCTCATTGACGAGCGACCGGAGGAAGTAACCGACATGCGGCGCAGTGTGCGGGCAGAGGTGGTGGCTTCTACGTTTGATGAGTCCGCCGAGAACCACGTCCGGTTGGCCAACATCGTCCTGGAGAAAGCTAAGCGCTTAGTGGAATGTGGGCACGATGTGGTGATCCTGCTCGACTCTATCACGCGCATGGCGCGCGCTTATAACACAGTAGCGCCCTCGTCGGGCAAAGTGCTTTCCGGCGGCGTTGAGGCGACTGCCCTGCAAAAGCCCAAAAAGTTCTTCGGCGCTGCGCGTGCCATCGAAAACGGCGGCTCGCTCACCATCCTGGCCACAGCCCTCATTGATACCGGCTCTAAAATGGACCAGGTCATTTTTGAGGAATTCAAAGGAACGGGCAACATGGAATTGCAGCTCGACCGCAACCTGGCCGAGCGCCGCCTCTTCCCCAGCATTGACCTGACCAAATCGAGCACGCGCCGCGAAGAGCTGCTCTTAGACCGCGATACGCTCCAGCGCATGTTTATCCTACGCCATCACTTAGCCGACATGAAGCCCGAAGAGGCTATGGAGTTCATGCGAAAACACATGATGAACACCACGAGCAACGAGGAGTTTCTGCTCTCGATGAACCGGTAGCAAAAGCCGCTACAGGAAGAATACTTCTAATCTTCCAGGCCCAATCGGGCAGCGATATCGCGTATTTGCTGCGGCGAAAGGCCGGTGATTTCGGCGACGAATTCGATGCTGGCGCCTCTTCGCAGCGCATTTTCAGCAATTTGCTCATCCCGGCTTTTCAAGGCCTCCTCTACGCCCTCTTGTGCGGCTTGCTGTACGGCTTGCTGCACTCCGGCCTCGATTTCCGATTTCACCGTCAGGGCGAAGCTGGCTTCGTCGCGCTGGGCTTCTAAGTAGCGCTCGTACTCTTTGCGTTCGGCTGGAGGCAGTTTGAGCACATCGAGTTTC
>CAZYEV010000085.1:0-66024 GCA_964646615.1 uncultured Saprospiraceae bacterium | reverse complement strand
TATCTGCGCCCCGAAGCCCCCGAAGGCGCCGTTATCACCTGGCACGACGGACGTCTGGACACGCTTTTTCGGGCCGAAGGGCCGGGCACATACATCGCTCAGGTCGCTTACTGCGGCCTGGAGTGGTCTGTTGAGTATGTGCTGGAAGCGCGCGACTGCGCCTGTGAGCCGATTTTTCCCACTGCCTTTACACCTGATGGCGATGGTGTCAATGACACTTTTGGCCCTATCGCCGTGCCCGAATGCGCCTACGCCGCCTTCGAGTGGGCGGTGTTCAGCCGCTGGGGCGAGCGCCTCTTCAGTTCCAGCAGCCTTACCGACGTCTGGAACGGCCGCCGACCCGACGGGCAGGCCGCGCCTTCTGATGCGTACGTATGGCAACTGCGTTATGCTTTGCCCAACGGAAGAGAACGGGTGTGGTTTGTCAGGAAAGGGGATGTTACGCTGCTGCGCTGAGCAAGTGCTGCCCTAACCGCTATTTATAGCATGAGCAAAAGGTCTATTTTCTTAACAGACATCCCGCGAGACAAAAAAGCCTTTCCTTGCGCACGTCTTCTCAGTGTCTCCGTGCGCTCGCGAAAAGCGCCGAAAAAAACGCTGCGCTCGCTGTGGTTTTTTTTGTGATAAGATGGCTTGCACAGAGGTCAATCTTTAGTTGCTCGTACTCAAGCCGAGAGCAGTTGTTTTTTAAACGCCTCAAACTCCGCCTCTGTCAGCAGGCCAGCGTCGAGCAGTTGTTTGAGTTTGAGCAGCTCGTCGGCAGCTGAGACGCGCTGGGCAGCAGGTGGCGGTGCTTGCAAGATGCGCTGCTCGGTGGCCGGGTCTATCAGTTGCGAGCGGTTGTTCATGCAGAAGCGGACAAAAGCGTCCTGACTCACCACTAAGCGCACGGGGGCCGGCAGGAACTCGTAGGCCATACGGAAGGCCGCTTCCATGCGGCTATCGCCCATGGCATTAGTCAGGGCGTTCAGGTTGAGCAAGGGCAGCACCTTTTGCTGCAAGATGCGCTGAACTTCAGGCAGGTACGCCTGAAGCGCGCCTGCATCTGCCAGGGCATGGCTGGCTGCATTTTTCAAGTCGGCCTGGGCTTTTTCGGCCTTTTCTTTCAGATGGGTGGCCTGCTCTTCGAGCTGGCTCTTCAGTTTGTCTTTTAAATTCTTGAGCATGGCAAGCAGGGTGGGCAGTGAACAGTGAAATTCGCCGAAAGATACCTTATCCGTCTTTAACCCCACTGCCTTTCCCTGTTAAAAAGCCGCTACCTTTGCGCCGAAAAAAGCACATCCTGCATGACTTCGCGTCAAATCCGCCAGCAATTCTTAGATTTCTTTGCTTCTAAAGGGCATAAAATCATACCCTCGGCGCCCATTGTAGCCAAAAACGACCCTACGCTCATGTTTGTCAATTCCGGTATGGCGCCGCTCAAGGACTTTTTTTTGGGCAACCAGACGCCTCCGGCCCCGCGCGTGGCCGACACCCAGAAGTGCCTGCGCGTAACCGGTAAGCACAACGACCTGGAAGACGTGGGCCGCGACGGCTACCACCACACCATGTTCGAGATGCTGGGCAACTGGTCGTTTGGCGACTACTTTAAAAAAGAAGCCATCGCCTGGTCGTGGGAACTGCTCACCGAAGTCTATCGCCTGCCCAAAGACCGCCTCTATGTTACCGTTTTCAAAGGCGATGAGGCCGAAAATCTGCCCTTCGACGAAGAGGCTCGCGCCGAATGGCGCAAATACGTGTCCGAAGACCGCATCCTACCCTTTGGCAAAAAGGAAAACTTCTGGGAAATGGGCGACCAGGGTCCTTGCGGCCCCTGCTCCGAAATTCACATTGACTTGCGCCCCGACGCCGAGCGCGCCCGCCGTGATGGGCGCGAACTGGTCAATGCCGACGACCCCAACGTCATCGAAATCTGGAACAACGTCTTCATGCAGTTCAACCGCCGCGCCGATGGGTCGCTCGAAGAGCTGCCCGCCAAAAGCGTGGACACCGGCATGGGCTTCGAGCGCCTCTGCCGCGCCGTACAGGGTGCTGCCTCTAATTACGACACTGACCTGTGGCGGCCGCTGTTCGATTTCTTGGAAAAATACACCGGCATCCGCTACGAAGGCACCTACCCTGGCCTACACGCCGACTGGAAAATGACCGACGTGGCCATGCGTGTTGTGGCCGACCACCTGCGCGCCGTATGCTTCACTATTGCCGACGGCGAACTGCCCTCTAACACCGGCGCGGGCTACGTCATCCGGCGCATCCTGCGCCGCGCCGTGCGCTACTACTACTCCTTCCTGGGGCAGAGAGAACCGCTCATGTACCGAATGGCGCCCATTCTGGCCGAAGAGTTTGCCGACGTGTTCCCCGAACTCAAGGCGCAAATAGACTTCGTAGCGCGCGTCGTGCTGGAAGAGGAAAAAGCCTTCCTGCGCACCTTAGAGAGCGGCCTGAAGCGCATCGAAGCCCTCGACGTGCGCAACGGCATGCTCGACGGTCGTCAGGCCTTCGAACTCTACGATACCTTTGGCTTCCCTATTGACCTGACGCGCCTCATCGCCCGCGAAAAGGGCTGGACGGTAGACGAGGCTGGCTTCGAGCAGGCCCTGCAGGAGCAAAAAGAGCGCTCGCGCAAAGACGCCGCCAAAGAAGTGGGCGACTGGACGGTGCTGCGCGAAGAAAGCGACGTCGCCTTTGTCGGCTACGACCAGCTGGAAGTGGACGACGCCCACGTGGTGAAATACCGCACGGTGCAGGTAAAAGGCAAGCCGCAGTACCACGTTGTGCTCAACCGCACGCCCTTTTACCCGGAAGGCGGCGGACAGGTGGGCGATACCGGCTGGCTTTTCTTCGGAAACGAAAAAATTCAGGTGCTCGACACCAAAAAGGAAAACGACCTGGTCATCCACTACGTCGAGCGCCTGCCGCAAAACATCGAAGTGCCCGTCGTGCGCGCCCAGGTGGACGCCCGACGCCGGCGCCTGGTGGAAAACAACCACTCGGCTACACACCTGCTGCATGCCGCCCTGCGCCGCGTATTGGGGCACCACGTGCAGCAAAAAGGCTCGTATCTGGACGACCAGACGCTTCGCTTCGACTTTGCGCATTTCCAAAAAGTAACAGACGACGAACTGGCCCAAATTGAGCACCTGGTCAACGAAAAAATCCGCGAAAACATTCCTCTGGAAGAAGCCCGCGGCATTCCGCTGGAGGAGGCCCAAAAAGCAGGCGCCATGATGCTCTTTGGCGAGAAATACGGCGAGCGCGTGCGCATGATTACGTTCGACCCCACCTATTCGCGCGAGCTGTGCGGCGGCTGCCACGTCAAGCAGACGGGTCGCATTGGTTTTTTCAAAATCATCTCCGAAAGCGCCATCGCTGCTGGTGTGCGGCGCGTCGAAGCGCTGACGGCCGATGCTGCCGAGCGCCATGTGGCTGCATTGGAACGCGAAATGGCCGGCATCCGTGCCCTGCTGAAGGCCCAGGAGCCCGCGCGTGCCGTGGCCGAATTGCAGGAGGAGAACAAGCGCCTGCACAAGGAAATCGAACGCCTGCTGCTGCAACAGGCCAGCCAGGTACGCGAACAATTGCGCCAACAGGCCCAGCAGCGAAACGGCTTCTCCGTCGTAACCGCCGTAACGACGCTCAGCGATGCCAACATCATCAAGACGCTGGCGCACGAGCTGGAGCGCGAACTGGGCACAGCCGTGGTGGCTTTAGGCTCTGTCAGCAGCGGAAAACCGCTCCTCACGGTGCGCATCAGCGAGCCGCTGGTCAAAGAACACGGCCTGCATGCCGGTAACATCGCCCGCGAACTGGCTCAAAAATACCTGCGCGGCGGCGGCGGCGGTCAACCCTCCTTTGCCACTGCCGGCGGTACCGATGCCTCGCAACTGGCAGAAGCCGTCGAGGCCGTAAAAACCTACCTGCCCTGAGCGCCATCGGGCGTTTTTTAAGAAAAAACGCCGCAAGCCTACTCGGCCTAAACGTATAGAGAGAAAGAAAAAGACATGAAAAAAGCGATTGCCCTTGCCCTGGGCCTCTGCGCTATGCTCCAGACGTGGGCGCAATTACCCGAAGTGGAACTGCGTGCCGGCATGGTCATCTCCAAATCCTGCCGTATCAAACCCAAGACCTATACCCTTGCCGCAGAGGCCGACGTAAAGCCCGGTGAGGCATACCGGCCCATCATCACCATTGCTGGCGATGGCATCGAGGTGGACTTTCAGCAGGCCGAATTGCGCAGCCCGCTTGAACCTACCCGGCCCGACCGCTTCATCGGGCTGGCCATCGAAGTCAAGGGCAAGAACATTACCGTCAAAAATGCCCGCATCCGAGGCTACAAAGTGGCTTTGTTGGCCCACCATTCGCCTGGCCTGAAGGTGGAGAACAGCGACTTTTCGTACAACTATCGCCCACGCCTGCGCTCCTCACGCGAACGCGAAGACTTCTCAGACTGGCTTTCGTATCACCAAAACGACCGCAACGAATGGCTGCGCTACGGCGCCGGCATCTATCTGGACAGCTGCCCCAGCGCCACCGTGCGTGAGTGCCGCATCACCGGCAACCAGAACGCCCTCCTGATGACGCGCTGCGACGACGGCCTTTTCTACAACAACAACTTCTCCTTCAACTCCGGCGTAGGCATCGGCCTGTACCGCAGCAGCCGAAACCGCGTGATGCACAACCGCTTAGACTGGAACGTGCGCGGCTATTCGCACGGCGTCTATCAGCGCGGACAGGACTCGGCAGCCATCCTGTGCTACGAGCAAAGCAGCAACAACACCTTTGCCTTCAACTCGGCCACCCACTCAGGCGATGGCTTCTTCTTGTGGGCCGGCCAGACCACCATGGACACCGGCGAAGGCGGCTGCAACGACAACATCATCTTCGGCAACAACTTCAGCTACGCCGCCACCAACGGTGTCGAGGTTACGTTCAGCCGAAACCGCGTGCAGGGTAACCTCATTCGTGAATGCACCTACGGCATCTGGGGCGGCTACAGCTACGAAACCTCCATCTTCGGCAACCTCATCACCAATTGCCAGACGGGTGTTGCCATCGAACACGGCCAGAACAACACCGTGCGGCTCAACCTCTTCGAGAGCGACAGCATCGCTGTGCACCTGTGGGCACGCGACCAGCAACCCACCGACTGGGGCTATTCCCAAAAGCGCGACGTGCGCAGCCGCGACGTCGTCATTGACCGCAACGCCTTCCTGCGCTGCGCCGTCCCGCTCAAAATCGCCGCCTCGCAAAACGTCGCCATCAACGGCGAAAACCTTTTCAGTGGCTTCCAGACCTTGCTCGAAACGCCCAAACCCAATGAGGGCCTCAAATTCCTGCGCAACGATCTCTACGGCTCGCGCGACCAGATAGAACGCGCCTGGCAACACCCCGAACTTTCGGCCTCGCGCAAACTCAACTTCAGCCACCCCGAGCAGCAGCCGCTCAACCCCTATAAACCCTTAGAAATTCAGGAGTGGGAAATCAACGAACCCGACAGCCTGCCCGGAGGCTACAACACTGCCCTGCCGCCCAACCAGGTCGTCGGACGCCAGTACATCCTCGTGGACGAATGGGGGCCTTACGACTTCCAGCGCCCCTTCGTAGCCATCAACAACATCATGGACATCCCTCGCGGCGGCGGACGCGCCTATGTGTTGCGCCTTTTCGGCCCGCCGGGAGCCTGGAAACTGCTCCAACAGCGCGGCGGCGTTTCTATAGACAAAACTTCCGGCGCGCTACCGGGCTACCTGAGCGTCTCTTCGTCGCCCGGAGCAGACGAGGATTTCTGGCTGGAATTCGAGTACGTCGGCCAACAGCCGTTCACCGACGCCTTCGGGCAAACCATTGCCGCTGGGCAACCCTACCGCTTCGTCTTCGAGCGCTATCGGAAAAAAATAGACTGGAAGGTGCAGTTCTTCAACCTCACAGACGCCCAGTGGGAAGCCCTGCTCAAACGCAAACCTGACGCTACTCCTCTGGGCGAAACGCCCGACCTGAAGCCCATGACCCAAAAGACTACCGACGACCTGTACTTCGCCTGGTGGGGCGCCCCCGCTGAAGGCGTGCAAGCCGACCGCTTCGCCACCGCTGCCACAGCCGCTGTAACGTTGCCCGCCGGTCGCTACCGCATCGAACTGACCTCCGACGACGGCGCGCGCCTGTTCGTGGACGACCGCTGCGTCATTGACCGCTGGGACACCCACGAACCCACCACTGACGAGGTGGAACTGGAACTGGGCGGACAACACCAGCTGCGCATCGAACACTTCGACGCCGGAGGCTTCGGCACGCTGGATTTTCGCATTCAACCTGTGCGCTAAAGCGCTACTGACGCCTCCGTGGGTCGAGCCATTGGTCAATAAATCCGATACGAAAGACTCACGACGCCGCTGATGATGGGTCCAGGGAGGTATAAGTTGGTCGAGCGGCGCCACTGCCCGATGTCGGTGGCAGTTATGGTGAATTCCAATGACTCGGGCTGAGCAAATATCGGAAAGCGAAACATCGGTCGGAAGGCCAGCGAAAAACGCTCGCCTACCGGCATACCCATTTCCAAAGGAAACAAAAGGTAGGTGGCCAGATTTTTCCGCCGGCTGAAATTCTTCTCCGTTACTGTGGACTGAACGATAACAATGTCGCCCTCATCGGCAGAAAGGTAGGCCACGCTAAAACCCACACCACCCAGCAGGCGCAAAGGCGACGATATGAAAAAACGCCGGGCAACGTACAAATCGAGCAATGAGCAAGACTCGCTGAACGTCAGCTGGGCCTTGCTGCGGTCAAACTCATACTGCCTCCGAACCAAGGCCTGCTGATAACTGAACGCCGCCGTAGCCGACCAGCGACCCGACCAGGCAAAACGATAGTGGGCCTCCAGGCCCCACGTGCTTTCCTGACTAAAAGGAAGATGCAGACGCACAAAGCCGATGCCTACATCCTGCTGCTGCGCCTGAGCCAATAGCGCCCAAAACAGAACAAACAGAGTACATGTACTTTTCATAACGAACAGAGAGCAATGGTTTTGAAAAGGATCGCGCCATAGCGCAAACAACTTAGTACGGGAAGAGGGTTGAAAAACCAGGCTGTAAAATACGTTTATTGCCCTCAACGACGCCGGGCTTAGAGCGATTGACTCGCCTTCGCATTTTCACATTATTTTAGGAACTGTTGCCACGCGCAGCTGAGATGTCCAGAAGTTCGGCGTTTTTTTGTCTCACCGTGGACTTGCATGAGGTTAGTTATTCGGCACGACACAAGGTCGCTATAAATGTACGCATGATCGAAAGCTAGAGACGACACCTCCTGATGGGAGATGTCGCCTCAAAATCGTGCGTTCGCGGCAACGGAGCAACGGATGTCAGGCAGCGTCACTGCACCGCATTTTTTAGCGCTTTATTTCCTTTGTACGGCGGCTTTGCAGACCTTTGCCGTGTCGCTCATTTTTCGGGGCATCGGATGCCGGCCTACTGCCATGCTTGCCTTTTTTCGCAACAACGAGTCTTTCACTGTTTTTTTGCTGGCGGCTTACATCGCCGTGCTGCGTTTGCCGGCTCTTTTGGGTTGGGTGGTGCCGCCAGAAGGCGAAGAGGCTCCGGGCGGATGGCTGTATTTATGGCTCTTGGGTGACTTGGGAGCTACGCCCTTGTGGTCGGCAATAGCGGCGGCGGGGTTGGTGTTTGTCCAGGCGTTTACCGTCAACCGCCTGACCGATAAGTATCGGATGGCGGAAGAGCGCACCTGGCTGCCAGGGATGTTTTATGGTTTGGCGGCCTCTTGTGTGCCCGATTTTCTTTTTATCTCGCCGGCATTGGTCGCTACTACCTTTCTCCCATTAGGCTTGTGGCGGCTTTTTTCAGTCTATCGGCGTCCGCTGGCCTTTTCGGCTATCTTCGACGCAGCCGTTTGGTTTACGCTGGCGGCATTGTTTTATCCGCCGGCCAGCTGGTTTATCCTGGTGGGCTTTTTGGACTTTTTTGCTTTGCGGTCATTCAGCGTGCGGGAGCAAATGGTTTACGTTGTGGGGGTTGGAGCTATACTGATTATTGCCCAGGCTGCGCTGTTCTGGTACGACCGCTCCGGCGAATTTTGGGCCATTCAGCTGGCCAATCTTTTCGCGTGGCCGCAGATCGCTTTTCCGCAAGACCTTCGCTCGCGCCTATCCGTTGGCATGGTAGGCTTGCTGCTGCTCATTGTGGCATTAGGCTTCAACCTGTACTATTACAAGCGCGGCATTCAACTAAAAAAATACATTGACATTCTGTACTGGTTTCTGCTGGCTGGCACGCTTTCGGCCTTTTTCCGACCGGGCAGCACGTTGGATGGTTTTCTGTTGTGCATGCCCAGTGCAGGCATTTTCCTGAGCTATCTTTTTCAGGCATCCCGGAATAACCCGCTTATGGAGCTGTTTCATCTGGCGCTGTTTGCCTCAGCCATCGCGGTGCAGCTTTCGGGCAGGTTTTTCTGATTTTTTTCTATTGAAACGATGTTCGCTCTCTATGAAATTTGGTGTTATTGTTTTTCCGGGTTCCAACTGCGATGACGACATGGTACACGTACTGGGCGATGTGCTCGAACAGCCGGTGGAGAAGGTGTGGCATAAGGATACCCATCTGCCCACGGGTGTGGATTGCGTCGTGCTTCCCGGAGGGTTCTCCTATGGCGACTATGTGCGGGCAGGGGCTATTGCGCGGTTTTCGCCCATCATGCAGGCCGTCAAAGCGTTTGCTCAGGAAGGAGGCCTGGTGCTGGGTATTTGCAATGGCTTTCAAATCCTCTGCGAAGCCGGCCTGTTGCCGGGCGTTTTGTTGCGCAATGCCAACCAGCAGTTTATCTGCGAAAATGTGTGGATAAAACCCGCTACGACGCGCTCGCCGCTGACGGCCTCCTTAGACCCCGAGCATGCGCTCAAGATACCCATTGCCCACGCTGAAGGACGCTACTATGCCGACGAGGCCACGCTCGACCGCTTAGAAGCCAACGAACAGGTGCTTTTCCGCTACTGCACATCTTCGGGCGAAATAACGCCTGAAGCCAATCCGAACGGCTCGCTGCGCCACATCGCCGGTGTGTGCAATGAGCAGCGCAACGTCATGGGCATGATGCCACACCCCGAGCGCGCCGCCGAGTCTGTGTTGGGCAATACCGACGGGCTTGAGCTCTTCGAGTCTTTGCTGGCAGCCGCGGCGGTTTAGGCTTGCGGCGGCGTCTTGGCCGTTTGTTGTGGTTCGAACAGCGCCAGAATGATGTTGCCCATATAGACGCCTAAAGCCGACTCCACGAGCGTCAGGAAAATGACCATGTCCTGGAAGCTCAGGATGTTGGGCGTGAAGGCCTTGAGCGAAATAAGCGTCATGACGATGGCGAAATGCCCGTGCACCAACCAGCGCACCATAGCGCTAATGGGGACCTTAGCGCCGTTGCTATTGCCGTTGGTCGTTGGCTCTGTAATGCTTCGCCCGATGTAGCGGAAGACGGCCCCGCCGTACATTGCCGTGATGGGGCCGAGGATGCCCATCAGGGTGGTAAACTCCTCAAAGTCGAAGCCACGCAAGAGGTAATAAACACAGGACGCGCCGATGAGGGCAAAATGGTAAATGAGTATTTGCCGGGCAATGCGTGCCCGCGGGTTCAGGCTCTTTTGCGTGGCCGTTGTAGCGGCGTCAGCGGGAGCGTTGGTGGTTGCCGTTGTTGCTGCCATAACGATTGCTTTTCGCTGAAAAAAATTATTGCCGAATGAGGTGGTGTACGAGGCGTTTAAACAAACGCCGCTGGTAGTCCTCTAAATTGTCTTTGTAGCGCAAAGAAAGGTCTTTATAGTCGTTTTTCCGAGGGGGGAAGAGAATTCCGCTTCCGTATTTACCCTGAAACTCCCATGTGAGCTCCGTATCGGGGCCGCGCTGGGCGCACCAGACGGTGATGCGGTGGTATTCGTAGTAGCCGTCCGGACAAATTTCGTGACTCAAGTGGGTAACTTCGAGCACAAACTCATCAAATGTCGCAAACGTGGTGTCAATGCGGGCACGCCAGAGGATGGGCGTGCCTTTGGGTTTGTAATGGTTGATGAGAAATCGCCGGGCTTTTGCCGCTACGGCAGGGGCTTGTTGCCCCGGGATGGTGGCCTTTCCTTCGCCCAGATTGATGCCCTGGAGGGCTGTAGCCGTAGGCAGGGAGACCTGAACGGCGCTGCCGCGCACGGAGCGGCCTTCGCGCAGGATGCGTCCGCTGTCGCTTCGGATGCGCATCAGGAAGTGAGCGGGTTCGTGGCAACGCACCACTACTTCGGCCTGCTCTTCGTGGATTTCGGCCAGAAAAGCCCATTTGCGCAGCAAACGCTCGCGGAAGTACTGGCCGTATTGGCGGAAGTTCTCCTGCTCCAAGCGCTCCCAGGCGCACTGCAGCGAGTCGCATACCCGCGCGCCCTGGTAGGCCGCCCGCAAGAAGAGCGTTACTTTTTGCGGCGCAACGGCGACACTATCGGCGTAGAAGACGCCATCCAGTTCAGTGCGGGTCAGCCATTGCTGGTAGTCGCGCATTCGAGCGCGAAAGAAGTGTTCATGCGTTCGCAAGTCTTCCTCCAAAGGCGATTGGGCCAGGGCTATCGGGGGGATGGTAATCACCATTCCTGTAATCAAAACCAGGCCGGTGAAAAAAATCGGTCGCATGGCAGGGTGTGTTTAGTGAGCAGCGCTGCCAATGACGGAAGCGCAAGAGCGGCTATTTTCAGAACCCTGTATTTTAACGTTTAGGTAAATGGCTCAGTTCTGCGGCATAAAACCAAAATTTTTTGGCCGTCGGGCGTGGTTGTGCCAAACAGATACGCATTGCCGCCTTCCGAGAGGCCCAGCCGCTTGCGCACTCGTTCGGCAGTGTCAGGGAAATGACGCACGGCGACGTTTGCTTTTCGTTCGGGTAAATGTTGCTGAACAGCCCGTCGGTCGTATCGGAGCACGGCTTCTACGACGAACCGCCTGGCCGGAGCCTCTGGCACGAGCGTGTCCGACGTGTACAGGTGAGCGTGCGGGTGCAGCTTAGCCAGTCCATATCGCACCGCAAAGGTTTTGAAGGCGCCTGCTTTTAGAATGGCCGCATCGGGTTCGTACAGGTAGCGCCGAGGTGCGCTAAAAAGCGGCGCACAGGCGCGCTCTTCCGAGCGACGAAAAGAGAACAGCTGCACCTCGTTTGCTGATAGCATTACGGCCTCGATAGGTGCCTCGTCGGTATTTGCGGGAGTTGCGCCAAAAAGCAGGAGTACCTCTTTGACCTCGCCGCCTGCAGACACGACCCAGGTATGCTCGACGCTTTGCAGCTGCTCCTGTGCCCGCGTCAGGTCGAGCATGGGGGCTGCCTTCATGAGCACGCGCGGCGCTTTTTGGAGCAGGAGATCGCGCAGTGCCAGCACATTGGGCGAACAGTCCTCCATTCGGAACACGCGCTGCTGTTGCCCGTCGCGCCGGGCCGGGTCTAAGTAGATGAGGTCAAAGGTCTGTTCGTTTTTGAGCAAAAACTGTCCGGCTTCCGCCACTTCCACGCGGATATTGTCGGCGCCCAGCAGCGCAAAGTTGTGTTGGGCTGCCCGGGCTAATGCCGGCTCCTGTTCGACATAGACGATCTCCTGAAAAGTGCTGGCCCAGAAAAAGGCGTCTATGCCTAAGCCACCAGTGAGGTCGAGCAGGCGCTGACCGGAGAACAGGCTGGCCTTGAAGCGCGCCGTTCGCTCCGACGAGGCTTGCTCGACGCTTATGGTAGAGGGCAAGGCCAGGTCGAAGCGAAACCACAAGGGCGCTTTCGTGCGAAGTTTTCGCAGGGCGCCCAGATGCGGCAGCAACGCAGCGACCCTGACCTGTGGATAGCGATGCGCTGCCAGCGCCAGGGCTGCCAGATCGTCATCTATGTGTTGGCGGGCGAAGGCTTGCTCTTGTTCGGTCAGTATCACGGGTTCGGGCATCAGCGGCGAGGCGATTAGCGCATTTTGTTGGTGGTAGCAATGGCCACGGTGGCCATGCTCAGGCGGACATCAGGCGCGCTCAGCAAGGCTCTGCCGCAGGCTTCCAGGGTAGCGCCAGTGGTCAGCACGTCATCTACCAGCAAGATGTGCTTGCCCGCCACAGCTTCAGGCTGGGCAAGGGCGAATACCTCTTCTGTATTTTCGAAGCGCTCCGTGCGACGCTTGCGGGTCTGCGACTCGGAAAAGCGCCGGCGCTCCAGCGCGCTATTGAGCGCCGGAATGCCCATCGTATCCGAGATGCCCGAGGCAATCAGGGCACTCTGATTGTAGCCACGTATTTGCTCCTTGTCGGGGTGCAGGGGTACCGGAACGATGGCCTCCACCGAGCAGAACAACGGCGAGCGCTTGAGCTGAGCCCCCAGCAGACGACCCAGCTGTAGGCCGATGTAGGCCTGTCGGTGGTATTTCAACCGATGCAGGGCGCGCTGGAGCGGGCTTCGGCGCTGGAAGAAGTAAAGGGCCGCCCCACTCTGCAACGGTATGCGGCCCCATAGTCGTTCGGTAAACTCGTTCTCCGGCGCAAAGCACATGTCGGCGGGCAGGAGTTGACTTTCGCAGCGCATGCAAAAGCAGGTCCTGGCGCGCGCCGCCGCCTTCTTACATCCCGGGCACAGCTCTGGGTAAAAAAACCAGAGCAGGTCGGAAACCCACCGCCGTACTTCACCAATCGTTCGCATAAGCAGGGGGATTGTTGTGCGAAACAAAAGTACGAAGCGGGCGGGAAGTGAGAAGTAAAAAAGTGTAAAATAGAGCGCGCCCGCGCGTTTGCGGTGCGCGTTATCGGCGGTTGCGATCCTGGCGGGCGAAGACCTTTTGCAGCAGTGCTGTGGTACGCGCCACAGGGTTGCGACGGATGTTTTTCTCTTCCTCTTCAATTTTGGCGAACAGGCCCTTGAGGGCTTCGGTGGTTACGTAGTCGTCGAGGTCCGTATTTGCTTTAGTCACCAATGGTATCTGGTTGTAGGCGGTTGTGGCGTCGCGCCAGAGTTTGTTGGCTCCGATGTTGTCTAAGGCGCGCACCATGACGGGGTTGAACTTGTCGTACAGTTGCTGGTAGGTGGTGCGGCGCAGGTAGTCGGTGGCGGCGTTGTCTGGGCCCATCAGGATGTTGAAGGCGTCCTGGAAAGTCATGGCGCGTATGGCGGACAGGAAGATGGGGCCGGCTTCTTTGGCGGCCTCCTCGGCGCCGCGGTTGATGCGCTCGAGCAATTCGTTTTCTAAGTTGCTGAAGCCCGGTACATTGCGCAGGCGGTCGCTCACCGTGCGCGCCTCGGGTGGCAACAGGATTTTGTACGGGCTTTTGAAGTAGCCGTCGCGCGCCGACAGGGTGTTGACGCCATTGGTAACGCCGCGGTTGAGGGCTTCCTTGAGCCCCTGGTTTACTTCGGCCGAGGTCGGCTCGCGCATGGCTTCGTTGGCGACGCTCTGAAGCGTATCGCAGCCGCTCAGCAAGACAGCCAGGGCGGCAAGGGCAGGGAAAAGTGCCGATTTGAACATGGTGCAAACGGGAGTTTTTTGTGAAAAAGACTAATGCTCTGAGGGGGCGAAATCCAGCACCTGGAGCACCGATAAGTGTAAAATATGGTTGATAATGTCGGTATTACCCGGTGGGTTGATGTACTGGTTCATGTAGCCGAGCTCGAGGCGGGTGTGTCCGTTGTGCAGTACGCCGATGGCCACCAGGAACCGGTTCTGGTCGAACAGGTTTGGGTTGATGTCGCGCGAAGCCGTGTTGAGGAACAGCTCGTTCTGCAGGGCGAGGTAGGGTTTTGCGTAGGCAGGCGCTTTTTTGGAGAGGTTGAACAGCGTTCGGTTGAAGTAGCGAAAGCGAAAGCCTTCGCGCCAGCCCTCGCGCCCGTTGGTGTAGGCCACCCAGCGCTCTTCTAAGCGCAAGCGGTGAGTCATGGAATGGCCATTACCCCAGCGAACGGTATGCAGATATTGCTGCCACAGCCGATGCTCGCCGTAGTAGCCGTTGGCGCCGTAATTGCCAATGAGCGCATAGCCCAGCGTAAAGTTTGTCGTTGGCGAAAGCAGGTACTGCAGCCCAAAGCGAACCAGCGACTGGTTGGTTCGATAAACGCGCTCATCGGTGCGAAACTGCAGGTCGGTGTGTATGCCCCAGTGCCGGCTGAGGCGGTATTGGGCGAAATAGGTAAACCAGTTGGCGCGCTGCTGCTGGTAATTGGTCTGAGCACCCAGTTGAAGGCCGAAAAATGTCAAAAATAACAGGGTGATAATGCGTAAAAACATGGTACTAACGATATTCAATTAAGCCCTCAAAGGTATGGGCAAGTGCTACTGGCGCTGGTTGGGCCACCAGGGGGTTTAGGAAGTTTTTAACAGTCCGTACTCTTCAGAACCCACAGTAAAAGAGCGTTCGCCAGAGCCACGCTCGACAAGCCACAGTCAAAGCGTAGAGCGCAGGAAGATACTTGGCGTCCGACCTGGCGTGGTGGCAATAAAGAACGCTAAAGAGCGTCTGTTTTCGTCAGCCATTAGCCTGATGCTGGGGCGCCTGGGTGGTTGGCATTACGCCGCACACTTCGGCCAGCTGCTCCAGAGTGCGCTTAGCCTGCTGGATGGTGCGCACATCTTCCCGAATGACGATGAGCTCGCGCGGAGTTTGCTTAAGCGATAAGCCCATGATGCGCCCTTTTTCGGCTACAAATTGCATCAGGCGCTGAAACTGTTCGGTCTCGAAAAACGAGGACTGCGGATTGCTGAGGAAATAGCAGCGCAACTTGTGCCCTTTGAGCGACAGGCGCTCGAAGCCCAGCGGTTTGCATAGCCAGCGCAGGCGCAGGGCCTCAAAAAGCGCATGCACCTGCGGCGGCAGTGGGCCAAAGCGGTCGCGCAGCATGTGGGCAAAGGCCTCGATGCCAGATTCGTCTTCGATGTCGTTCAGCTGCGTGTACAGGCTCAGGCGCTCGCTGGTGTTCGAGACGTATTCGTCCGGGATGAGCATTTCTACATCCGTTTCGATGGTTACATCGCGCACATAAGCGCCTTTTCTGGCCAGGTCGTCTTTGAACAGGTCTTTGAAGTCGGTCTCTTTGAGTTCTTGAATGGCTTCGTCCAGGATTTTCTGATACGTTTCGTAGCCAATGTCGGCGATGAAGCCCGACTGTTCGGCACCCAGCAGGTTGCCCGCGCCGCGGATGTCTAAGTCGCGCATGGCCACCTGGAAGCCGTCGCCCAGTTCGCTGAACTCTTCGATGGTGCGCAGCCGCTTGCGCGTTTCGGGTGTCAGGGTGCTCATCGGGGGCGACAGCAGGTAGCAAAAGGCGCGCACGTTGGAGCGGCCCACGCGCCCGCGCAGCTGGTGCAGGTCGCTCAGGCCAAACATGTCGGCCCGGTTGATGATGATGGTGTTGGCGTTCGGAATATCCAGACCCGTCTCAATGATGTTGGTGCTCACCAGCACATCGTACTTGCGGTCAATGAATTCCAAGAGCACCTTCTCCAATTTTTCTGCCTCCATTTGGCCGTGGGCCATAGCAATGTCCAAATCGGGACACAAGCGCTGCAAAAGGCCGACGATTTTGGGCAGTTCGGTAACGCGGTTGTGGACAAAAAAGACCTGGCCGCCGCGGTGAACTTCGTAGTAAATAGCGTCCTGGATGAGTTTTTCATCAAACACCCGCACTTCGGTGTGAATGGGCTGTCGGTTAGGCGGTGGCGTGCGCAGGATGCTCATGTCGCGCGCAGCCATCAGGCTGAACTGCAGCGTACGCGGGATGGGAGTGGCCGTCAGTGTCAGCGTGTGTACGTTGACCTGCAAAGCGCGCAGTTTTTCTTTGGCGGCGACGCCGAATTTTTGCTCTTCGTCAATGATGAGCAGCCCCAGGTCTTTGAACTTGACGTCTTTACCCAGCAGGGCGTGGGTACCGATGATGATGTCAATCTGTCCTTTGGCCAATTTTTCCAGCACCTCTTTGCGTTCGCGAGCGCTTCGGAAGCGGTTGAGGTAGTCCACCGTTACGGGGAATTCCATGAGGCGTTCGCTGAAGGTGCGCCAATGCTGGAGGGCCAGGATGGTCGTGGGCACCAGCACGGCCGTTTGTTTGCCGTCGGTGGCGGCTTTGAAGGCCGCGCGGATGGCTATTTCCGTTTTACCAAACCCTACATCGCCACAGATGAGGCGGTCCATCGGGTAGGGTTTCTCCATATCGGCCTTTACCTCCTGGGTGGCGCGGTACTGGTCGGGCGTGTCTTCGTAGATGAAGCTGGCTTCCAGTTCGTTTTGCAGGTAGCCGTCGGGCGGGAAGGCGTGCGCCGGCGAGGCGCGCCGTTTGGCATAAAGGCGGATGAGCTCGGCAGCAATGTCTTTGATTTTGCGCTTGGTGCGCGCTTTGAGCTGTTTCCAGGCATCAGAGCCGAGCTTCGACAGTTGCGGAGCGTCGCCATCCTTGCCGATGTATTTGGAGATTTTATGCAGCGAATGGATGCTGACGTAGAGCAGGTCGTTGTTCTTGTAAACTAACCGGACGGCTTCCTGCACCTGGCCGCCAATTTCGATTTTTTGCAGGCCCGAATAGCGCCCGATGCCGTAGTCCACGTGCGTAACGAAGTCGCCCGGCTGCAGTTCGCGCAGCAGGCGCACGTTGAGGGCTTGCTCGCGCGTGAAGCCCGTGCGCAGCTTGTAAGCGTGGAAGCGCTGGAAGATCTGGTGGTCGGTGAAACAGGCAATCTTCAGCGTATCGTCCACAAAACCCGCTGAGAGCGCATGCTCAACCGGATGCCACGAAACACCGGCTTTCAGGTCCTTAAAAATGGCCTGCAAGCGGTTGAGCTGCTTGGGGTTGTCGGAGCAGATGAACAGCTCGTACCCCTTGTCCTGCCACTCGCGCAAGGCGCGGATGAGAAGGTCAAAGTTTTTATTAAAACTCGGCTGGGGGCTTCCTGAGAAGTCAACGTGAACCAGCGGAGCAGACGGCTGTGTCATGGGGCAAACATCTGGAAAAATCCGAACTTCAGCAGCGGCCAAATGCCGAAAAAAGCCGTGCTCGGGGCGTATTCCCCGGAAAGCCATGCTCTTGCGGTTTCAGAGCAAAATGACGGCACTACTCGGCCTCACGCGCTTAAAGGGTTCCACCTTATCTGTCTGAGGCGCCGGCTAATTGCTGTTTTTCATTGTGTGTGAGTGGCCCTTACTCCATTTCCTGAATGACCTCCGTAACCTCCGGCACCATGCGCTTGAGCATGCCCTCGATGCCGGCCTTCAGCGTAACGGTGGACGACGGGCAGCCACTACAGGAGCCTTGCATGGTTACATAGACGCGGCCTTTCTCGAAAGCCTTGAACTCGATATTGCCACCGTCCATCTCTACAGCGGGCTTGACGTAGGTGTCAATGAGTTCCTTGACACGGCGGGCGATTTCGCCCTCTTCGCCGGTAAACTGAGCAGCATTTTGCTCCGCCTGGTGCTTGTCCCAAAACTCGGCAAAGCCCTCGCGAATGATTTCACCGCCTTTCTCTAAGTATTCTTTAATGAACTCTTTGAGCCGCAGCATAATATCGGCCCAATCGTAGTTCATTTCCTTGGTGATGGTGATGTAGTTGTTGTTGAAATAGACACTCTTGACGTAGGGCAGCTCCATGAGGGAATGGGCCATGGGGCTCCACTGGGCGGCTAAGTCTTTATCCTTAAAATCGGCAATACCGCGGTGAAGCAGGCGATTAGTTACGTATTTAAGGGCCTCCGGATTGGGCGTCTGCTCTGTGTAGAGCATGACAGGGCCTTTTGCGACAGTGTTTTCCATGCGAATATGCGTTTTATATGCCGCTTTGAAACAAGACTGGCGGCGTTTGGTTCGCCTACATCTGGAAGAAGAAGGAGCCGTCGGGTAGTTCAAACATGCGCACCGTGGGGTACCGTATCAGAATGTGCGGGAAGATAACGTGGTAGTCCTCTGCATAGATATTGGGCGCATCTTCGGGGTCGCGGTGCAAATTGCGTAGCCGCGCCAGGACGCGCTCCGGGATTTGGGTGTCGTAACTCAGGGCCTTAGGCCTGACCTGCAGAGGGCTATCCTCCAGGGTTTGCAGCAAGGCATCGAACAGGCGAGAGAGGTAAAATTTATCCTGTATCCGACGGGGGTATATGCGTTTAAGTTTCATGGCGTTGGCGCTTTTGCCAACAAAAGTACGAGTTCTTCTAAAGAAAAAAGCGAGGCAGGCAGCGGGCAAAGCCCGTGGAATAGAGCACTGCGGAGCGGGTGCCCCACAATAGCTGTGCTGTTTTGGGCTTATCGGCGCCCGATGACGTTGCGCGCTTCCAGGATGAGCGGCTGCCAATAGGAAGAGGTAGAAATATTTTCGGAGACAACGCCGCGCGTGTTGGTGCTGTGGACGACGATGATGCCTTCGGGTCGGTTTTCCACGACCAAAGCAACGTGCTGGATGTTGCGCGGGTTTTTGCCAAAGACAATAATATCACCCGGTTGCACCTGCCTGAGCGGTATGGGCGTACCCTCGCGCGCCTGGAGGGAAGAGGCGGGCGAAACGGTGATGTTGAACTGGCGCAGGACGTAGCTGGTGAACCCCGAGCAATCGAAGCCGGTGGACGGTTCTTTGCCGGCGTATCGGTACGACGTACCGCGCAGCTGAAGGGCATAACGCACAATTTCCTGCCGCAGGCGAGCTTCGGCGGTGCTGGGTGGCGGCACACGCCCCGAGCCAGTGGCCGCTTTACGTGCGGGCGTACAGGAAAACACAAGCAGACTCAGCGATAGAGCAACGGCGCAATGGCGCAAGGTGCAAGCGTGAAGCATCGGCGAGGGCAAGATTTTTTTGAGAAAGCCATAGAACGCCCATTCGCCTGTCGGAAGTGTTTACCGGTATGCTGCCTCAAGCGTTTTCGTCTGTATTTCAGCAAAATAAATAAAAAAACGGTTGTCGAAGGATGTCCAACAACCGCTTCATTTTTCGCTTTGTAAGCAGTGTGTTCCTGTCAGGGTAGTGTTTTCCTTGCATCGGCCTGGCCTTGTGGGGCGCCGGCCGGAAGCGTTTTTAGCGCGGTTAGCGCTCGCCCAGTACGTCGCGGGCGAAGAGCACGCGCGGACGCCAGTACGACGAAGCGTGTACATTCTCCAGCACGACGCCGCGGCGGGTGCTGTGGATGCAGACAATGCCGCCGGGGGTGTTCTCCACCACAAGGGCTACGTGGTGAATACGGCCCTTGTAGCCGAAGAACAGCAGGTCGCCGGGCACCACCTCGCTCAGTGGCACGCGCTTACCCTGCAGCGCTTGCATACGCGAGCTGGGCGACAACGGAACATCATACTTGGAGAGGATGTAGCTGGTGAACCCTGAGCAATCGAAGCCTTTCTCAGGGCTGCGGCTGGCGTATCGGTACGGCAAGCCGATGAAGGTTTGGGCGTATTGCACGATTTCTTCGCGCATCTGGAGCATTTCAGGGTCCAGCATACGCACCGGACGGAAAGACACTCCCAAACTTGAAACCAGCAGAAGAAGGAACGTAAAGAGGAGAAGAGAACATTTGGTGATGGGGCGCTTACTACTGCAAGAGTCGTTCATAAGCAGAAACGGATTTTTCGTCAGACCTTCCTGCAGAGGAAGAACGGAAAGCATTTGACGGCAGTGAAAGATGGAGGTGGATTAAAGAAAAAGGCGCAAAAACCGGACAAACCGGCGCACTTACCGGAGGCAAAGGTATAAAAACCAATGGATTAACCAACGCAGTTAAAAAAATGTGAAAATTTTTGGAAAGCGGAGCAGTCGCCGTCGGGCGCGCGCGTAACGGCCCAAAAGAAAGCGGGCGGTAGCCTGAGGATGCCCGACTACCGCCCGCAGAAGGCGCTTTAGAGCAAACTATTTTCGAGAGGCCAGCGTGTTGAGGCGGATCATGTCCTGCATGATTCGGAGCGTCTCGTAGAGCTGGATGTCTTTCTGGCGTTCGTTAATCCAGCTTTCGTTGCGCGCTGTTCGGGAAGTGTCGCTCTGAATGTTCGGCAGGTCAGCGGCGAGGTTCGTGATGGCGAAGTCTTCGATGGGCGTGAGCATGTTTTCAAATCGCTTCGCCTCTTCTTCGTTCTTTTTCTGCTGTCGGAAGAAAGCATCCCACTGCACCGGCATGCGGGTTTGCTCCCTTTGCCGGCGGAAGCGCTGGGCGTTTTCCTCGATTTTCTGGAACGTAGGATCGGCCTTGACACGGCGAGCGCTTTCTTTTTTGAGTTGCTCGATTACGGGCGTTACGTTGTACACCTTTTGCGAAAACTGCAGCGGCTCGATGCTGGTGGCCGGCAACGAGTACTCATTTTCGCGCTCTCCGTAGTCATAATAGTTATAGGTGTCGGGCAGCACGATGTCGGGCTTGACACCTTCGAGTTGGGTCGTCTGGCCAGTGATGCGGTAGAATTTCTGGATAGTTACCTTCATCTGGCCCAGCGGTTTCACGCTGGCGTCGCTGGTGGAGTAGTCTAAGTCCCAGAAGCGCTGCACGGTGCCTTTTCCGTACGTGTAAGCAGCGCCTACGATGAGGGCGCGCCCGTAATCTTGCAGGGCTGCAGCGATGATTTCGGAGGCGGAGGCGCTGGCGCCGTTGACCATGATGATGAGCGGGCCACTATACTGCACGCGCGGGTCTGTGTCGTCGTTGATTTCGGGCGCGCGGTTGCGGCTTTTAACCTGAACAATAGGGCCAGTTTCGATGAAAAAGCCCGACATGCGCACCACATCGCGCAGCGAACCGCCGCCGTTGTTGCGCAGGTCAAGGATGATGCCTTTGGCGCCTTCGCGCTTGAGCTTTTCGATTTCTTTGGCCACATCTTCAGCGCAAGAAGTAACCCCCTGCGGCGTGAAGTCGGCGTAAAACTTGGGCAGAAAGATATAGCCGATTTTATCTCCGCTACCTTTCGTACTGAGGAGCAGCGACTTGGCCATGGCCTCTTCAGTGATAACCACATCGCGCACGATGGAGATGACACGGATGGAGCCGTCGGGTTTTTGCACTGTCAGCCGGACGGTGGTGCCTTTGGGGCCGCGGATTTTGGCCACGACATCGCCGATCTCCATGCCCATGACGTCCACCGGTTCGTCGTCGCCCTGGGCTACCTTGAGGATGACGTCTTTGACTTCGAGCTGTTTCTGCTTCCAGGCCGGCCCACCGGGCACAATTTCGATGACGGTGGTTTTTTCGCCGTCGCTTTGCAGGCGCGCGCCGATGCCTTCCAATTTGCCCGACATGCTAACGTCGAAATCGGCTTTTTCCTGGGGTGAGAAATAGCCAGAATGCGGGTCAAAGACGCCGATAAAGGCATTTAAGTAGCCTTCCATGCGGCGGTCGCGGTCGCGGCGTTGCAAGCGCTTGAACCATCGGTCATAAACTTCGAGCGTTTTCTGACGCGCTTCAGCCTCAAGGGAGTCGCGACTTTTCTTTTCGCCAGAGAATTCAGGCTTCTCCTGCTCCTTCATAGTGTTGTGGATACGCTCGAGCACTTCGTACTTGAGCCACAGCTCCCAGCGGCGGCGCAGTTCGTCGTCGTTGCGCGTCCATTGCACCTTTTCTCCATCCACCTCGATGTAGGCTTCGGCGGAGAAATCCATGGGTTTCGCCAGTATCTCGCGATACCACTGTTGGGTTTTCTGCAGTGCCTGGTCGTAGAGTTCCATGGTGCGGTCGAAGAAGGGGAAGATGCCGGCGCGGGCCTGGTCGTCCAGCTGCGTTTCAAAAACGAGCAGCTGGTTGATGTCCGCCTGGGTAAAGAAGCGTTTGCCGCCGTCTATTTGTTTCAGATAAAAATGAAAAACCTGGCGCGACAGCTGATCATCTACGGCTTTGGGCTCGTAGTGAAATCGCTCCAAACCATTCAGAATGCCCTGCATCAGTCGGGCTTCTTTTTGCGGGTTTGGCCCGGTAGTAGCGGGCCAGATCTCCTGGCGGTGGAACCATAAAGCGGTACCTATCAGGCCCAGGAAAGAAAAGAGCAGCAGGGTGGGTTTCCATTTCATGTCAGCGTGCGCAGGTGGATAATTGCCGCGCTCGGCGGCTGTGGGAAAACGTGTCATAAGCGAAATATAAGCGATTGCAAAAGCGATAACAAAGGTACGGTCGGCCCGGTTGTGCTGCTTGCTCGCCGAAGCAGAGCGATTGCAAAGGCCGTGAAAACACAAACGAAAGGTGTGCCCTTTTTGTGACACTCTGTGAGGGGGTATTTTTTGTTGGGGGGCGGGACGGCGCGCTTAAAGAGCAGCCTATCGCTGCAGCCAGGCCAAAAATTAAAAAAACGCATAGGCCGTAGAGGGTAGCAGAACGTTGTTTTGCTCGGCGTTTCTACGCGACCCTGGCGGTTTAAAAAGGCCTTGTTAACAATTTCAGAAAAGGCCCTTTGGCTCAGATGGAAGCCTCTCACCAGCATAAACCTTGTTCACCAAGGGTCTCCTCAACGCCACTAATCCTCGCAACAGTCCCTCTTTCAGGGCTGAACACAATTTGATGTAACATCTGTCAGGATGTTCGATGTGTTATAGAGGTGGTCATGCTCTTACTACCTGATGAATTGAGAAGTCTCACGATGACAAATGGGCCGTATATCTGGCCATTCGGCCTGGGTAGGCTTTCTATCGCTCGGGGTATTAAGGTAAATTCATTTTGAGATAGCAGCAAATCCAACTGTCTTAAAAATTCGCCTCCAATCTTGTTTATCTCATTCCCATTCCCGTATCTTTGCAGCCCGAAAGGAATGGCGCGGTAGCTCAGCTGGTCAGAGCGTATGATTCATAATCATAAGGTCGGGAGTTCAAGCCTCCCCCGCGCTACAAACGGAAGCCCGAAGTGCTGTGCACACGACGGGCTTTTTTATTTTTTCAGGCGAATTTCGTCCTGTTCCGAGTCAGGCTTCACAGGGCGCAATTGCCCCTCTGAGGCGGCCACGCTGACAGCTACGGTGCAGTCGCCCGTGATGTTGGTTACCGTGCGGAGCATGTCGAGAATGCGGTCTACGCCCAGGATGAGCGCGATGCCAGCGCTGGGCACGCCGATGCTCTCCAGAATGATGATGAGCATGACTACGCCCGCTCCGGGCACGGCGGCCGTGCCAATGGAGGCCATGACGGCCAGCAGCAGGATGTTCAGCTGGGCAGCGAGGCCCAGGTCCATGCCCATGGACTGGGCGATGAATACGGCTGCTACGCCCTGGTAAAGCGCGGTGCCGTCCATGTTGATGGTGGCGCCGAGAGGCAGCACGAAGGACGAGACCTCTTCGGAGACGCCCAACTTCTCTTCGCAGCATTCCATCGTAACCGGCAGGGTAGCGCCGCTGCTGCTGGTGGAAAAGGCGACTAATTGCGCTTTGCTGATGCCGCTCAGGAATTTTCGGAACGACATTTTGGAAAACAACCGCAACACCAAGCCATAGATACCAAACGTGTGCAGAGCCAGGCCACCAGCTACCGTCAGGCAATAGACCAGCAGCCCGCGGAGTAAGCCGGCCAGCTGGTTCAAGTCGCCCTTGGAGGCCACGGCGATGGTGTTGGCCATAAGGGCAAAGACACCCAGCGGAGCCATAAGCATGATGATATCCACCAACCGGATGCTCACATCGCTCAGGCTTCGGAAGAAGCGTATCAGTGGACGGGCGCGCTTTTCGGGCACCTGCAGCAGGCCAACGCCAAAAAAGATGGCAAAAAATACGACCTGCAGCATGTTGCTGTTGTTGGAGGCGGCGCTAAAGATATTGGACGGCACCATGTCCGTCAGGATTTTGAGCGGGCCGCCTTTTTCCACGTCCTGAACCTTTTGGCGGTTGGCCTCGACGTCGCCGCTGTACGCCGCCATCAGTTCGTCGCGCATCTGCGCAGGCAGGAATTTGCCGGGCTGCACCACATTGGCCAGCACTAAGCCAATCGTAATGGCTACTGCTGTGGTAACGACATAGAGCGCTATGGTTTTGCCGCCCATGCGGCCCAGTTTGCCTACATCCGACAGAGAGGTTACGCCCGTGATGAGCGAACCCAGTACCAGCGGCACGGCTACGAGTTTGAGCGCATTGAGGAAGATGTCGCCGAAAGGTGCTATCCAGTGCTTGACAAAGGTCAGCCAGCCGTTGGCGGCGGCGACAATGCCAAAGACGAGGCCCAGGACGAGGCCCAGAATGATTTGCCAGTGGAGTTGGCGGTACCAGGGCATAGGCAGGCTGCAAGGCGGCTTTTCCGATGAGACACGCTGCATCTTGCATGCCGCCTGACGGTTGCAAAAGTAAGTGCCCCGACTTATTGAGGCCTTTTCACCTTAAAAATGTCCGCTGCGGGTTGGGCTATACACCCAATGCCAGCGGGCGGCCGACTGTGCAGTCCGCCGCCCGCCGGTGAATGCTGGAGCAAGGAAAGGGAACTGGGCTCTACTGTTCTGATTTGCCGATGAGCGCTGGAGCGTTCTGGCGCTCCTGCAACTGGGCAAAGGCTGCCAGGCCGCACTCCAAGAAGCTGCGGTACTCGTCGGCGTCAGGCGTATAGCCTCGGGGCTGGTTGAGCAGGGTTTTGCCGTCGTGGTGCATCAGTACGTACCAGGGTTGGGAATTGCGCTGGAAGTTGTTGATCTGGAAGCTGCTCCATTTGCCGCCGACGGTGCGGATTTTTTCGCCGGTATGCTGGTCGAGCAGGTATTTCTGGCGGTCGTCAGGGAAGAGGCGTGCCTGGTCGTCCACGTAGAGGGAGGCCACTACGTAGCGGTCGCGCAGGAGGGCCAGGATTTCCTTTTTGTTCCACACGTTTTCCTCCATCTTGCGGCAATTGACGCAGCCGTAGCCGGTGAAGTCCACGAAGATGGGCTTGTTTTCCATCTTCGCTATGCGTGCGGCTTCGTCGAAGTCGTGGTAGCAGTCCAGTTGGTGCGGGCAGTCCATCGGGCGGAAGTAGTTGTAATGCACTGGCGGGGCGATGCCGCTCAGCAGGCTCAGGGACTGATAATTGAACAGGCCGTAACCCAAATAGCCGGCAAACCACAAGGCCAGGCCGGCCGTAACGAGGCGCCCGATGCCTGGGCGGCCTGAGGCGCCTTTCAAAAACGGCAGCAGGCCCAATTGGTAAAGCCCGAGCCCGAGGGCGATGATGAACCACAAGCCGAGGAAAAGTTCAAATTTGAGGATGCCCCAGTGGCGCACCATGTCGGCGGTGCTCAGGAATTTGAGCGCCAGTGCCAGCTCTACAAAGCCCAGCGTGGCTTTTACGTTGTCCATCCAGTTACCTGATTTGGGCAGGCTCTGCAGCCAGCCGGGGAACATGGCAAACAGGCCGAAAGGCAGGGCCAGGGCCAGCCCGAAGCCCGTCATGCCGATGAGTGGGCGCAGCGGGATGATGCCAAAGAGCGCATCGCCGGCGTTGGAGCGGGCCGTCTCGACCAACAGCGTACCCACAATGGGGCCGGTGCAAGAAAATGACACCAATGCCAGCGTGAAGGCCATGAAGAAAATGCCGAGCAGGCCGCCCTTGTCGGCCATGCGGTCGCTGCGATCTACCCAAGACGAGGGCAACGTGATTTCAAACAAACCGAAGAAGGACAGCGCAAACACCACAAACACGGCGAAGAAGAGCAGGTTGAAGTACATGTCCGTGCTCATCTCGTTCAGGATGGTTGGGCCAAACAGGGCCGTGAGTAGGATGCCGATGCTCACGTAGATGACCACGATGCTGGCGCTGTACCACAGGGCGTTGCGCAGGCCGGTAGCGCGGTCGCGCGAGCGCTTGGTGAAGAAACTCACCGTCAGTGGTATCATCGGAAATACGCACGGTGTCAGCAAGGCGATGAGGCCGCCGATGAAGCCGGCGATGAACACCCACCAGCCGGAGCCACTTTCTTCGGGCTCGGCAGCGCACTGGCTGACGTACTCCTGCGGGTTGATGTCGCGCTTCGAGTTGAAAAAGCCCTGAAAATTGGGATCGTTAGGTGGGGTAACTGCTCCCGGCGCCGGGCTGATGGCCGCCTGGTCATCAGGCGTTGGGATTTCGGGAACATTGCCGCCAGGGGTAGTCGGAGCCGTATTTGGCTGGTCAGGGGTGGCGCTGGGTTTGGCGCCGGTGCTGCCCGAGGGCGTAACCGTGAAGGAGAAATCCACATCGCGCGGCGGCAAACACATTTCGTCATTGCAGACCATGTAGGTCAGGTAGCCTTTGATGGGCTTGCTCGGGTCGGTAACGACCACACGCTGCGTGAAGATGCCTGTGCCGGCGAATTTGGTCAGGTTCATGCCAAACACGTTGTCGTATTTGGTGAACTTGTTACCGCTCTCCTTCACCTGGCCTTTGCGTTGGTAGTGCGGCCCGTCCTCGAAGGTGAACGAGGTCGGCACTGGCCCGTCTTCGCTTTCCAGGAATTGCGAGTAGGCATTCCAGCCTTCTGTAAGGGTCAGGGTGAAGATCAGATCATACTCGCCATTGCCAATTTCTTTGGTGGAAAACGACCAACGGGCAGGATTTTGGGCAGTGAGTATCGCAGAGGACAGGGTAGCCGTCAACAACCAGACAATCAGGCGGAGTCTCATACTTCTGAAAAGTTCGTTAAGAATCAGGGTGCAAAGAAACGGCGTTTTTGCCGGCCTTAAGGCGGACTTTTGTCTTTAAAAGAACTTTAACCGGCGTGTAGGGCAAGTGTTAAATTCAGAAAAAAATTGCGCGGCCGTGTGTTTTGTCACCGCAGTTCAGGGCGTTCGGGTCAGGCGAAAGCCTACGTCGTTGGCGCGTCCGCCAGGAGTATAGTTGTGTCGGAAGGCTGTGCGGATGTACTGGGTGGGATATGCCCACGAGCCACCGCGCACAACGCGGGTGATGCCGGCGTCGGGGCCGCGGTAATCGGTGCGGCTGCCTCTGGGGTAAGGGCCGAACCAATCCCAGCACCATTCCCAAACGTTGCCGCTCAAGTCGTGTAGCCCCAGGGCGTTGGGGCTGTTCAGGCTGCCTACTGGCACGGTTCTTTCGCGGTATTCGCCCGGCACAGAGAGGCCTTTTTTGTTGTCCGGTTTAAAGTTGATGTCCCGAGGGTCGGCTACGTTTTTGCTGTTGCCAAACAGCGCGGCTTTGGCACTGCCGCCGCGCGCGGCGTATTCCCATTCGGCCTCTGTGGGCAGGCGATAGCCGTTGGCGTTCCAGTTAGCCGTTACGCGGGCGCTGTCGAGGGTGTACACGGGTGTCAGGCCCTCCTGTTCGCTCAGCCAGTTGCAGTAGGCTATGGCGTCGAACCAGCTGACGTCAACGACCGGCCGCCGACCGCGCCCCCACTGCCAGTCGTAAGGTCTGGGGCGGCCGGTGGCGTCGCAAAAGGCATCGTATTCGTCAAAGGTTACTTCGTATTTGCCGAGGTAGAAATCGCTCACCGTTACGCGGCCTACAGGCTTTTCGTCGTCCCAGCATTCGCGCTGTTCGGCAGTACAGCCCATGCTAAAGGTGCCGCCGCGAATGAGCACCATGTCGGGTTTTAGGTAATGCGAGCCTATCCTCCGCATAAGACTGTCTGGGCTTTGGGCTGCCAGGAATGGCGACAAGCCCGGGATAAAACATGCAAACCAGAAGAAGAGCGACGTCTTTGTCATAGGCTTTGTGTTGAGAAAGGATGGCGGTCATGCGCTCAAAGATAGGATTTTGGCAGCATAAAACGCCTCTTTGTCGCTTGCTGGCATTTGGCAACGCCAACAACAAACGGGCATGGCTACCTTTGCCGCCTGCAAATAAACATAGGCGCATTTTTAGCGATGAAAAACTACTTCTTGCTGTTCCTGCTGCTGGGGCTGTCGGCGCCCCTGCTGGCCCAAAAACCCAACCGTGGCGCTATCCGCGGCAACGTATTCGAGAAAGAAACGGCCCAACCGGTAGCCTTTGCCACCGTGCAGGTAGAAGGCCCCGAAACCCGCGGCACCGCCACCGATATCAACGGCTTCTTCTCCATCTCCGATTTGCCGCCCGGCACCTATCGGCTCAAAGTAACGTATGTCGGCTACGACGACTTCGTGCTGGAAATCCCCGTCAAGGGTGGCGAGGTGGTGTTCAAAAACATCACCCTGCAGGAAAGCGGCCAGAGCCTGGAGGAAATCGTCATCAGCGGCAAGAAGGAGCAGGCGCGCTCGGAAATTCAAATCTCCAAAATCTCCGTAACCCCCAAGCAAATTCGCTCGCTGCCCTCCACCGGTGGCCAGGCCGACATTGCCCAGTACCTCACCGTGTTGCCGGGCGTCATCTTCACCGGCGACCAGGGCGGGCAGCTGTACATCCGCGGCGGATCGCCCGTGCAAAACCGCATCCTGCTCGACGGCATGACCATTTACAACCCCTTCCACAGCATCGGCTTTTTCTCCGTCTTCGAAACGGAACTCATCCGAAACGTGGACGTGCTCACCGGCGGCTTTAATGCCGAACACGGCGGCCGCATCTCGGCCATCGTGGATGTGAAAACGCGCGAGGGCAACCGCAAACGCCTCTCCGGCTTAGTGTCGGCCAGCCCTTTCCAGGCGCGCGCTATCCTGGAAGGCCCCATCGTGCCGCTGCGCGAAGACGGCGGCAGCAGTGTCTCCTTCGTGCTCGCCGGCAAACAGGCGCTTATTGACCGCGTAGGCAAGCAGCTGTATCCCTACGTCAACGATGGCGACGGCATCCCCTTCCGATACAGCGACCTGTACGGCAAACTCTCGCTCATGACTGGCAGCGGCAGCAAAGTCAACTTCTTCGGCTTCAACTACGACGACGGCGTACGCTTCGACATCGCCGACTTCAGCTGGAAAAGCTCTGGCGGTGGCATGGACTTTACCCTCATACCGGCCAATTCCAACACAGTCATCAACGGCGTGCTCACCTATTCTGCCTACGACTCGCGCATCCAGGAGGCCGACCGCAAGCCCCGTACCAGTGGCATCAATGGCTTCTTCGCCGCCCTCAACTTCACCAACTTCGACCGCAACAGCGAATTCCGATACGGCCTGGAACTGAACGGCTTCCGCACCGACTTCGCCTTTGAAAACTTCCGCGGTCTTCGAATCGAACAAATCGAAAACACCACCGAACTGGCCTTCTACTTGCGCTGGAAGCGCAAAATCGGTCGCTTAGTCATCGAACCCGGCTTCCGCTTCCAGTACTACCTGTCGCTCAACGACATCTCGCCCGAACCGCGCCTGGGCTTGAAGTACAACGTCACTGACAATTTCCGCCTCAAGGCCGCCGGTGGATGGTATTCGCAAAACCTGTTGGCCACCGTCAACGAACGCGACGTGGTCAACCTCTTCGTCGGCTTCCTCTCCGGCCCCGAAGAGACGGTCTATAAGCCTGGCTCTACCACCGAGCGCATTGACCACCGCCTCCAAAAATCGGTGCATGGCGTGGCCGGCTTCGAGGTGGATGTTACCAACAACATTGACCTCAACATCGAGGGCTATTACAAAGACTTCACCCAACTGCTGGCACTCAACCGCTTCAAAACCCTGCCGCAGGAACCCAACTACATCACGGAAACGGGCAAAGCCTATGGCATTGACTTTTCGGGCAAATGGGAAGCCAAACGCTTCTACGTGTGGGGCGCCTACTCCTTCGCCTTCGTAACGCGCTTCGACGGCCAGCAGGAATACCCGCCCATCTTCGACCGCCGGCACAATATGAACATCGTAACCACCTACCAGGCCGGCCCGAAAAAAGAATGGGAATTTGGCGCCCGCTGGAACCTCGGCTCAGGCTTCCCCTTCACTCAAACCCAGGGCTTCTACACGGTCTTTGACTTCAGTCAGGGCATCAACACCGATGTGCTGACGAGCAACGGCGACCTGGGCATCCTCTACTCCACCACCCGCAACGGCGGTCGCCTGCCCTACTACCACCGCTTAGATGTGTCGGTCAAACGCACCATTACGTTCACCAAATACGCCAAGGCGGAAATCATTGCTTCGGCCACCAACCTCTACAACCGGCCCAACATCTTCTACTTCGACCGCGTGCGCTACCAGCGCGTCAACCAGCTGCCTATCCTGCCCAGCCTGAGCATGACGGTGCAGTTCTAACGCTGAAACGAAGAGCTATGCTCACCGACGAAGTCAAACTTACCCAGTTTTCGCACGGCGCCGGTTGCGGCTGCAAAATCGCCCCCGAAGCGCTCGACCGAATCCTGAAGGCCAGCGCCGACGCAGCCGCAGGCCACTTCCCACAATTGCTGGTGGGCCACGAGTCGCGCGACGACGCCGCTGTGTATGACCTGGGCGACGGTACGGCCTTAGTGAGCACGACGGACTTTTTCATGCCCATTGTGGACGATGCCGAGACCTTCGGCTACATCGCCGCCGTCAATGCCATCAGCGACGTGTACGCCATGGGGGCGGAGCCGCTCATGGCTATTGCCATTTTGGGCTGGCCCGTCAACTTCATCCCGGTGGAGGTGGCCGGCCAGGTGGTGCAGGGCGGGCGACGCGCCTGTGCAGCAGCCGGCATTCCGCTGGCTGGTGGGCACAGTGTGGACAGCCCGGAACCACTTTTTGGCCTGGCCGTCAGTGGGCGCGTGCGCATCGAGCACCTGAAACGCAACAGCGGCGCACAACCCGGTGCCCGACTATACCTGACCAAACCCATCGGCGTGGGCATCCTGACTACTGCGCAGAAATACGGCATGCTGCGCCCCGAGCACGCCCAACTGGCCCCGGAGGTAATGAAAACGCTCAACAAGGCCGGCGCGCGCTTCGGGCAGCTGCCCTACGTTCAGGCCATGACCGACGTTACGGGCTTTGGCCTGTTGGGCCACCTGTTGGAAATGTGCGACGCCAGCGGCGTCAGTGCTGTCGTTCATGCCGACCGCATTCCGCTACTGGCCCCCGACGTGCTCGATTTTTATATCCAAAACCGCTGCGTACCGGCAGCCACCCAGCGCAACTGGGACAGCTACGGCCAGCACATCGCCGGCGTCGAAGACGAACGCCTGCGCGCCCTGCTGGCCGACCCGCAAACAGCCGGTGGCCTGCTTGTGGCCGTTGCTGCAGGATGCGAAGCCGAATTCGAGGCCGCTGCCGCGCAAGAGGGCCTATCGCTCCAACCCTTCGGCTTTTGCATCGAGCGCCAGGGGCCGGTCATCACCGTGGTGTGAGCGCCGCGCCTATGGCTTGCGGTTGCGGTATTCTTCCCAGGTGGTTGTTTTGTACGCCTCTTCGGCGGCAAAGCGCAGCTCTTTGAGCAGGTCGGGCGCTTCCTTGTAGCCCGGCGATATCATGATGCGCTCAAACTTTTCGTTGAGGTACACCATCGAGGGGTAGCTCATGCGCCCGTCTAAGAGCGAATAAGCCAGCGTGTGGACGCCCTTGCCGTTGCTCGTTTCCACAAATTTGAACACCTCGCCGTTGAAATGAATGTCGGCGCGCTGTTCGGCGTCGAGTTTCACGGGGTAAAAATGCTTGTTCAGGTAAGCGGCTACCTCCGGGTTAGTGAACGTTACCTTGTCCATGCGCTTGCACCAACCGCACCAGGCGGTGTAGGTGTCCACGAAGATTTTCTTGGGTCGCTTCTTGTGCAGCGCAACAGCCTCCTCCCAGGTGTACCATTTCACGGCGGAGGTATCTTGAGCTGACAGAGCGCTGGCCGTCAGCGCCAGAAAAAAGGTCAGGGCGATAATAAAAATGTGTTTTTGCATAGAAAACGGTGCTGTTGAGAGAACGCTGAAGCGCTAAAGAGCGCTGGTGTCCTCGTGTTTTTATCGTATGTCTGCGTCGGTACTTTCGCGTATCCAGTGCTCGTAGTCTTCGTTAGCGCGCACCTCGAAGCGCAGGAAGCACGGCGTCTGGTAAGGGTGTACGGCATGGAGGGCGCTTTCCAAATCCGTCTCGCGCTCAAGGCTGGTTTTCAGTATAGAAACCCATTCGCCTTCGCTTTGCACAGCGCCTTCCCACCAGTACACGCTTTGAATGGGAAAAACATTAGCGCAAGCCGCCAGCCGCTGTTGCACCATCTGGCCGGCAATGCGCCGCGCCGTCTCTTCGTCCGGATGTGTTACGTAAAATAAAAGAAATGCCATCTCCGTAACCGCCAAACTCGTTTAGCCCCAGTAACTGCCAAACTTGTTTGGCAAAAAACCTCCGCAAATATCACCCCCTCCCCCGACCTTGCAGCCGTCATTAGCAGCGCATTAACATGAAGGGAAAGACGCGCACCGCCCGCACAAACGCCCAGGTCAAAGGCGTGGACCTGCCTGTTAAGGTAGTGCTGGAGCGGCGTTTCGATTGCCGCTATGCCATCGCGCGCCGCAGCATCATTTTGCGCGTGCCACACCATTACGGCCCGGAGGATACCCTGCGCGAGATGCACGCCATGCTCCGGTGGGTCGAGCAGATGTTTGACCAGGACCCACGCCTGATGCAGCGCTTTCAGGTGCGCGAATACCGCAGTGGTGATGTGCTGACCGTGGGCGAGCGCCGCTACACGTTGCTCATCGAGGAGGAAGATCGCCAGACGCATACAGGTCGTTTGGAAGGCTCGACCATTGTGCTGCGCCTTTGTCGGGGGGTAGAGCCATCTGAGCGGGTGAAGGCCATCCGAACGTTGCTGTCGCGCGTGGTAGCGGGCGATTTTCAGCGTGAAATCGAGCGTCGCGTCTATGAAATCAACCGTCAGACTGTCAACCGGCCCATTCGCGGCGTTTACCTCAAGTACAACACCAGCAACTGGGGCAGCTGCTCCCCCCAGGGCAACATCAACCTTTCCACGCGCTTACTCTTCGCCCCGCGCGAGGTGCAGGACTACGTCATCCTGCACGAATTGGCGCACTTAGTAGAAGCCAATCACTCCGACCGCTTTTGGGCCGTCATTGCTCAATACATGCCTGACTACAAGCGCCACGAGCAGTGGCTGCGCCAGCACGGCTCCGGTTGCGATTTTTGAGGACACGAATGGAGCGGTGTCGCTTTCGAGGAACGAGAAGGCGACGCCGCTCCGAAGATGCGGGCGCATTACTTTTTTACTTTGAGTTTTCTGCTTTCCATTCCGGCATCACGGTTCCGCTTACCTGTCCGAAGCCTACGCGGATGTTGCCTTTTTGGGCGTAAGCGCGCATCGTGACAGTGTCGCCATCGAGGAGAAATGTGCGTGTGGAGCCGTCGGCCAGGGTGATGGGTTTTTGGCCGCCCCAGGCCAGTTCGAGCAGGGAGCCGAAGCTGTCGGGTGTTGGGCCGCTGATGGTGCCAGAGGCCATCAGGTCGCCTGGGCGTACGTTGCAGCCGTTGACGGTATGGTGGGCCAGTTGTTGGGCCATAGACCAGTACAGGTAGCGCATGTTGGTGCGGCAGACGACGGTTTCCGGGCCGTTTTGGGGGCGTATGCTGACTTCGAGGTTGATGTCGTAGTGGTGCCCACCGCGGATGCGCAGGTAGTCCAATGGTTTGGGTTTTTGCACGGGGCCGCGGGTTCGGAAGGGCTTGAGCGCGTCCAGGGTAACAATCCACGGAGAGATGGAGGAAGCGAAGTTTTTGCCTAAGAATGGCCCCAGCGGCACGTATTCCCAGCGCTGGATGTCGCGGGCGCTCCAGTCGTTGAAGAGCATCAGGCCGAAGATGTGTTCTTGGGTTTGTTCGATGGGTATAGGCTGGCCCAGGCGGCTTTCTTTGCCGATGACGAAAGCCATTTCCAGCTCAAAATCCAATTGTTGTGAGGCAGAGAAGATAGGCGTATCGGCGCCTTTGGGTAAGATTTGCCCGTGCGGGCGGCGGATGGGCGTGCCGTCTATGACGATGCTGGACGAGCGCCCGTGATAGCCTACAGGCAGCCAGCGCCAGTTGGGCAGCAAGGGGTTGTCTGGTCGAAACATTTTGCCTACATTGGTGGCGTGCTCGATGCTGCTATAAAAATCGGTGTAGTCGCCTATGCGCAGGGGCATCAGGGGCCGCACCTGAGCGCGCTCTAAGAGGATGTCTTCGGCGTTTTTAGGGCGCCTGTCGTCGGTTAGCCAAAATTGCAGGCGCCGGCGGATGCGGCGGGCGAAGTCGTTGCCTAAGGCGATGAAGCTGTTGAGCGTTGGCTGCTCGAACAGGCGCACGTGGGGGCGGCGCGCGCCGAAAAGGCCATTGTCGGCGGCAGCAACTAAGTCTATTACATAATCGCCTACAGGTACGCCAGCGGTGATGTGGCCGTTGGGTGTTTCGATGATGCCGAAGGGCAGGTTGTGGATGGAAAAGTCAGAGTCTGCGGGAATGGGTAGCCAGGAGGTCATTGTAAGTATATCGCGATTGGACGTAGCAAATGTATGCCTTCGCAGAAAATCCATCCGCCGCGTCGCAAAAACAGAACGTCCGGCCAGCCTTGGACGGGGCCGACCGGACCTTTGAGCATGCTGTTGCGCCCCCTACCTGAACGGGTTCTGGATGTCCGGGTTCTGGATGAAAGTCGTATCCGTGAGCGTGTGCAGGAACTTGATAATCGCCCGTTTATGATGAGGGCTTAGTCCGGTGTATTGCAGCGGGACAGTGCCGGGTATTGGGAAGCCCACCTGGTCAATGAGTGGGTCTTTGTTGGGCGAGTTTTTGCCGTGGCTGCCGTAGTGGTCGAGCACTTCCTCTAAGGTTTGGAAGCGCCCGTCGTGCATGTAAGGCGCCGTGAGGGCGATGTTTCGCAGTGTGGGTGTGCGGAATTTGCCGTTGTCGGTGCGGCGGCCATTTACAGCGCCTCGGCCCTTGTCTTTAAAATCATCGAGCGAGGTTACCTCGTCCAGTCCGTTGTTGAAGTACTGGTTACCCGTCAGGGTGAAGCCGCCGTGGCAGTGGAAGCATTGCGCATCAGGGAGGCCTAAAGCAGTGCCTTCTTCAAAGTACATCAGCTTGCCGTCGAGTTCCTCGTCGTCTAAGGCATCTAAGTCGCCCTGCAGGAAGCGGTCGAATTTGGAGGTGCCGCTACTGATGAGGATGCGCTCGAATTGGGCGATGGCTTTGGCGGCAAGTTCCTTGGTGATTTGCTCGCGGTCGCGGATGCCGAAAGCCTTTCGGAAGAGTTCGGGATAGACCGGATGCTGCTTGAGTTTGCTGATGACGTTGGGCCAGGTGTTGTGCAGCTCGATGGGGTCTTCTACTGGCAGCAGGGCTTGTTCCTCTAAGGTGCGCACACGCCCGTCCCAGAACAGGCCGTTGGTGGCGTAGGCGATGTTGAGCAGGCTCATCGAGCTGCGGCGTCCGGCGATGCCGTCAATGCCCACAGAGACGGGCAGCCCATCGGTGAAACTCAAATGGGGCAGGTGGCACGAGGCGCAAGACTGCGTGCTGTCGCCCGAGAGGATGGGGTCGTAGAACAGCCGTCGGCCCAGTTGCACGCCGTCCACCGTCATCGGATTGTCGGGTGGGATGGGCACTTCCGGAAAATGCGGCGGCTTGATGACTTTGTACGGCTGCGGGTTGTAAGGAATATGCAACAGGTCGCCGCCTTCGGGTTCGGGCAGGTCTTTTTTACAGCTCTGCCACACGGTGAGGCCGACCAGGGCAGCGGCAACAAGCCAGAGTCGCCAGGCGATGTTTTTCATAGCAACGGAAGTTTACTGGGTAACCGATGTGGCGTTTCGAAAGTTGTCCATTAGCTTCGTGGCGATGACGACATCGTTGAAATCGTTGGAAGTAATGTGATTGTATGGCTCTTTCAGGTCGAGCCACTGTCCGTTGATGCGGAAGAGTTTTTTCAAATCAAACTCCACGACGATGGCTGGTGCGCCCTGGCCCACTCGTATGGGCAGGTCGAACGCATATTCGCGGAAGACGGCATCGGAGCCGCAGTGATAGATGAGGCCGCCGTCGGGGCGTCCGTCTTTGTTCAGGTCCACGCGGCCTTCTATTTTGTTGAAGATGTAGCTTTTCCACCCAATCCAGTACTCGTTTTCGCGGCTGAGTGGATGCCCGGCGGCAAAGTCTTTGGGCTGTTTGGCATTGAGCGCAGGCGGCACGCCATAGCCTAATCGGATGCCCGTGTACTGGCCTTCTGGAGCCCGCAGGGTGAGCGTTACGTCCACCACCGTGTCCGTTTTGGCGTCGTCGGGCGTGAAGTCCACCCATTCGATGCTGCTGAGGTGTTCCAGAGTGCCGTCGCTTTTGAGCAAGGCGATGTTGCTCATGTACGTGTTGATTCGGAAGAAATCCACCCAATAGGTGTCGTAGTCGAGCTTCTCGTAGCGCACGATGGGGCGGCCATCGTACAGCGCCCGGAAAGTGATCTGTAGCTCTGTTTTAGGCCCGGAGTTGTCTTTGGTTCCATCGCAACCCGTCCACAGCAGCAGGCTGCCGACGGCAAAGGCCAGTAGGGCGATCCATCGCATTATCATGTCCAATATGTTTTTGTGTTTGAAAAAGAATGTCGAAAGTGTTTGGCAGAGCGTTGAGTACGCTGTCTGTGTCAGCGTGCAAATCTACTCCGGAACAACCAATAGAGCGCTGTTGAGGTTGTTCCAAATGCGGGTTTTCCATGCCGAAATGTCGCCTGTTGTCAAATCCACGCCTCGGAACAGTTCGCGGTAGTTGACGGCCAATTGGAGGCGGAAGTCGTAGCCGCTTTCGCGTCGGAAAGGTCCCGGGCTTTCGAGTGTTCGGGACGGGAAATCGGGGGCGCCAAACGTCAGCGTGTCGGCAGGGGTATCGGGTAGGGTATCGCGCGTGATGACTAAGCGGAGTGCGGCAAAACCGCGGTCGGGGCCGAGCCACAGGTCTTCGGGTTGCGGGCGCAAGGGGTGCCCTTCGGGGGCCAGCGCCGGGATAACTCGCTGTGCTGCATCGGGCACGCCCACGCGGAAGCGCATACCGGAAAACGTGCCGGCGGCTCTGAACTCGCCCACCGTGTAATCTACCACTGTGCGGCGCAGGACGAAGAAGTCGTTCGTAAACGTCTGGCGTACCGTGTCGCCGGTGAGCGTGCGCACCGGCAGGTTTATCGTGTCGGCTATCGAATACGCCTGCCCGTTCTGGATGCCCTGAAAGCCAGAGAGATAAAAAACGGCCTGGCGGATGCGAAACCAGCGCCCGGGTGCGTATTCGTAGGCGGCGTTGGGCAACCACGTGGCCGTATCAAACAAGGGCACATAGCCCAGACGCAGTTTGGGATAATTGCAACAGCAGCAACAGGTCTTGTCGGCTGCCGCGTCGAAATTGACAGCCTCGATGTCTAAGCAGCCTTCGCGAGGCTCAAAACAGCCGGCCCCCAGCAACAGGCCGCTTATCCACAAGAGCGCTATTCTTTGCATGACTTCTCTGGCGCTAAAAAAGAGGCGGTGGCTGCCTCTTACCCCTATTTACCCATTTCTACCTCGCGCATAAGCTGCCGCACAATCTGTTTAAGCTGAGAGGAGAATTCCTTCTCCAGTATCCAGTGGTAATAGTTTTTATCTCGAGCAAAGACCTCTTTGACTGGCTGGCCGATGTATTTGCCAAAATTAAAGACCGGTGTGCCGTCGGGCAGCAGGCGAATGCGCTGCGTTACGTCCAGGAAGCTGTTGTCGTTGGTAAAGTCGTGCAGCGCCTGGATGTCGTTCTGGATGGGCGCTTCGATGCGGTTGCCGTCTTCATCTATGAGGTCCTGGCCCTCGTAGCGGGCAATCTGTCCCTGGAGTACCTCCAGTGTGGCGCGCACGTCGGCCAGAGCATCGTGTGCGTCGGTCAGGTCCTTTTCGCAGTAGAAGCGATAGGCTGCCTTCAGCGTGCGCGGTTCCATTTTGTAGAAAATGCGCTGCACGTCCACTAAGCGGCGCTTGCTGACGTCGAAATCCATTCCCGCACGCGAGAACTCCTCGATAAGCATCGGAATGTCGAAGCGGTTGGAGTTGTAGCCTACCAGGTCGGCGTCGCCGATGAAGTCCCAGATTTTTTGAGCCAACTGCAGAAAGGTAGGCTTGTTGGCTAAGTCTTTGGGCGTAATGCCGTGCACTGCCGTGGCTTCGGCCGAAATGGGAATACCCGGATTGACCAGCGTGCTGAACTCTGCCGGCGGCCGTCCGTCTTTGAACACCTTGATCATCGCTATCTGCACGATGCGGTCGCGGATGACGTTGAGGCCGGTCGTTTCCACGTCCAGCACCACTAAGTCGCGTGTCAGGTTGAGTTTTACCATGGGCAATAACCGGTTTTGAGCATGAGCGTAAGCGCGCGCATGTTATTCCTGCCCTTCGGCGGGCTTTTCGCCGTTGAGCAGCCCTTGCTTACGCGCCGTTTCCACATAACCGTGCAGCTGAATAGGCTCGCGCACTTTGCGCAAGCGCAAGTTGAGCATTTCAACAAATAAAGAAAAGAAAATGGCAAAGTAAAGATAGCCTTTCGGGATGGAACCTTCGATGAAATGCCCCTGGTGCGCCGCCTCTCCGATGAGCGAAAAGCCAATGAGCAGCAGGAAGGCCAGCCCAAGCATTTGCACCGTCGGGTGCTGATTGACAAAACGGCTCACTGGCGCTGCAAAAGCCATCATGACCAACACCGAGGCCACGACGGCAATAATCATGATGACAAGGTCCTTCGTCAGGCCCACAGCCGTCAGGATGGAGTCGAACGAGAAGACGATGTTGATGAGCGTAATCTGAAGAATGGCTGAACTCAATGCCCGTGCGCCCGGATTGACTTTGGGGTCGTCTCCGGCGCGCGGGCTTTCCAATTTGTGGTGAATTTCGGTCGTCGCCTTGTAAAGCAAGAAAGCTCCGCCCAGAAACAAAATCAGGCTCTGACCCGTAACCATGCCGTGCAGGCCGGGTAGGTCAATGTGAAACAGCGGCTTCGTCATGCCAATGATCCACACCAGTACGAAGAGCAGGGCAATGCGAAAGCCCATGGCCAGCAGCAGGCCAATGTTACGCGCTTTTGCCTGGTCTTCAGGCCGCAGCTTGGAAGAAATGATGGACAGAAAAATGATGTTGTCCACGCCAAGGACGATTTCTAAAAATGTCAGCGTCAGCAGGCTGATCCATACACCGCCGGAAGTGAAATCGGGCAGGGTCAGTAAGGGTAGCATATCCAGAGAATGGGTTTGTGTGCAAAATGAGGCGCAATGTTACGGGTGCTCAGCCGGTTGCCATGCGCTAATGCCCAAGAGTTTTGCAAAGTCAGGGCCTTCTCAAGGCTAAAAAAGTTTTTTGTTGAGGCATACATGCAGAGGCGTTAAGAAAACGTTATGAAAATGTTAAGGGTCTGCACTCGAATTATCGTCAAACCACTTAAACAGCATGCGTATGAAACACTTCGTTTTGGCCATCGTGGCCTTCGTTTCCATGTCTTTCTGGGTGAAAGAATGCGAGACGGTTTATTTCTCAGCGCCGTTGCCGCACGGCGGGCGGCTGCTGGAGCAGTTCCCTCAGGACATCGCCGGCGTTTATTGCAAAAAGATGCCCTACGAAGACGGTATTGAGACATCCGTGAGCATTCTGCGAATAGACTTTCCGGAGCCGTGGCAGATGCGGGTCGTTCTGGAAGATTACGTCCATCTGAAAAAACCGGATCACTACCTGATGCGGCGGCTCCAACACGAGCATGGCCAGGAGATGCGCATCCGCTACACGGATAGTCTGATAACAGTTTGCTCTTCGGAGCCTGGAGTGGAGTGCATCCGCATCGAGCGCATCGGCGAACATTGGAAGGTGCTGGAAGAGTACTCACAACTGCTCTATGACCTGCGTGCCAATACCTGTCTGCTTACGGGGAAGGGCGCCCCGTATCTTTCACATTGCGTCGTGTTGCAGAAGGGCCAACGCCTGTATATGAACCGCTTGATAGACCCGGAAACGAACGGCTGGGTAATGGAGTGCTACGATTTCTCCCAGCCGGGCAATGTGAAGTATAGCATCCCGCACCCGGATGTTTTTCTAAACATGGCGCGAAGTGGTGAGGTGAACGCTTCGGCCATCCGCGTGGACTCCACGCTGGTCTGGGAGGAGCGGGAGGACTCCAGCGGGCGCGACAGTTCCCGCGTGTATTTCGTGCTGCCGACCGATGCCTTTCTGGAAGAGACGCTCAACACCACGGAAGAATGGTGGAGAGGTGGGTTCCGGCGCATTGCGGGCGACCCGTTCTTAGAAGACCGGTAGCGGGCTTTTCCTGCAGCGAAGTCATTGGGGGGCAACGTCTCTGTTCGGGCGTTGCCCTCTTTCATTTCTTTTTGGGTGGGGCCTTCTGCCAGTGCAGGGTTTCGATGAGGCGGTTGACATCTTGCCGCATGAAATCGAGCACGGGCGCCAGCGAGTCGGGGCGGGCCTGCGTTTTAAAGTACAGCGCTCCGCGCAGGAAGTGCTGGGTGGAGTCGGTCAGGAAGAATTGGTAAGAAGAGGCGGTAGCGCCTTCGAGATTGAACACGACGCCATGCACACGGTCGGCGGTGCGATGCACAGGGATCTCTTCGATGTAGCTGGCCTTGATGTTGTGCTTTTGGGCCATCGTGAAGGCATCCTGCACCAGCTCGTCGAAGCGTGCGCGGTTATGGATGGGGTAGTAGCTGCAGTGGATTTGCGCATTGAGCGCGCGGACGTGCAGCGTAAACCAGCAGTCGCTCTTGGGGCCTTCGTCAAAAAAGGAGACATCTTGCTCCACGTCGGCATAGACGGGCATATCGAATATGAAGGGACAACCGCCGGCCTCGAACGGCTTATAGGCTTTTTCTGGATAAAGGACGCGCGGGTAGGCGCGTGGTTTGGGTATAGGCGCGCTGTCGTCGCAGGCGGCTAAGGTCAGGGCCGCCAGGCACAGCCATAGAAGGGAGGACGATATGCGCATGGTGCAAGGGTCTGGCTTATTCTGTGTTGGGCCAATCGCATCCAACAGCGATAGGGCGGCTTACCCTCAATGGCCCTTTCTTACCAGGAGAGATCGTCTTCTGGCGGTGTCTTGCGTTTGGAGTCTTTACCCAGCGGTTTTTCGTCGTCTTCGTCGAGGTCGTCGTCCTCGAAATCTTCGTCGAAGTCCTCCTCAAAGTCTTCCTCGTCGGCGTCTTCGAGGGTGCCGAGGCGCTCGTCGTCGTCGAAGGTGGCGTTTTGTTGTTGCGCCTCCCATTCGGCCTGACGTCGGTCGAACTCTTCGTAGTCGAAGTCGGGCATCAGATGCGTTTTCACATGTTCCACGACTTCATTAAGCGAAGCGAGGAAGCGGTTAAAATCCTCCTTGTAGAGGAAGATTTTGTGTCGGCGGTAGCCGCCGTAGCCGTCGTCGCGCCGGGTACTTTCGGTGATGGTGATAAAGAAGTCGTCGCCGCGTGTTTTACGAACATCCAGAAAGTAGGTGCGACGTTTGCCGGCGCGTACGCGCTTGGAGAAGACGCTTTCCTCCCCGCCGCCGTCGAAGTTGCGCTGTTGGTCGTTGCCGCCTCGTTCGCGGTACCCGCTGCGGTCGCGGTCTCTGCTCCATTCGCGGTCTCGGTTGTCGTTTCGTTCGCGGTATCCGCCGCGGTCCCGGTCTCTGTCGCGATAGTCGTTTCGTTCGCGGTATCCCCCTCGATCGCGGCGCTCGGAGTTGCGTTGTTGGTTGTTTCCAGAATTGCGCCGCTTAAAAAACCCGTATTCCACTTCGTTGCGTTTTGTGAAAAAATGAAGTTCTCTCTCGTAAACGCGAGCAAAGGTAGGCGTTCCGAGCAATCCGCATTCTTTTTTCCTCAGCATCATTCTTGTGGCGATAAAATGCCGCTCTATCGGTGTTTTTTTCGCCAGTAACTGAATGGCGTTTTGCCCTCTGAGGTAATGGACTTCTTCCTGCGGCTTAGCTATTGTGCCGACCAGACGCGGCGCCCTGCCACAATGGTGTGCAGTACGCGCGCCCGAAGAATGTTTTCCTCCGGGCATTCCAGCAAGTGTTCAGAGAGCACGACGACGTCGGCGCGCTTGCCCGGGGCCAGTATGCCTTTTTCGTTTTCTTCAAAAGCCGCATAAGCATTCCAGCGGGTGTAGGAGAGCAACGCTTCCTGTCGGGTCATGCGCTGTTCGGGGAAGAACGGCTCGCCGGTGTCGGGTCGTTTGCGCGTAACGGCGGCATAGATGCAGGCCAGCGGGCTGATGTCTTCCACTGGCGTGTCGGTGCCGTTGGCTAAGTGAGCGCCGGAGTCCAGCAGGCTGCGCCAGGGGTAAGCGCCCGTGCGGGCGCGTTCTACGCCAAGGCGTTTGACCACAAACGGCGCATCGCTGGTGCAATGAATGGCCTGCACGGAGGCGATGACGCCCAGCTGGCCAAAGCGCGGGATATCCTGCGGGTCTACGTGTTGGGCGTGTTCGATGCGCCAGCGCAGGTCTTGGCCCGGGCCGACAAAGGCGCTGTACAGGTCGAGGAGTTCGCGATTGGCGCGGTCGCCGATGGCGTGCACGCATAGCTGGAGGCCGTATTTGCGGCAGGCTTCCGCGGTGTGGCGGATGGAGTCTAAAGGCGTTACATTTTGCCCTACGTGGCCGGGTTTATCGGCGTAGGGCTGGAGCAACCAGGCGCCATAGGCTCCGAGGGCGCCGTCTAAGTAGGCCTTTACAGCGCGCACCGTCAGGAAGCCTTTGCCTGCGTTTATTTTCGGGAAACCGGCCAGTTTGGACAGGTCGGCACCACTGGGGCGCGCAATCATTACCCACAGCCGCACGGGCAGCTGGCCGCTTTCAGCCAGCCGCTGGAACTGCTGGATTTCCCAAAGGCTGCTGCCGGCATCCTGGAAGGAGGTAACGCCGTTGCGCAGGCAGGCCTCGGCGGCTAAGGCAGCGCTGCGCTCGAGCGCGGCCTGCTTTTCGGCATCGCTGCGCAGGCTTTTGTGTGCTGCCAGCGGATGCAGGATGAGGTCCATGGCGTTTTCCTCAAACACGCCGGTGAGGTTGCCGCGCGCGTCGCGCACGATGCGGCCGCCCACCGGGTCGGGTGTTTCGCGGCTGATGCCGGCCAGTTGCATGGCTTTGGCGTTGGCTAAAAGCGCATGGCCGCTGGCATGGCGCAACGCGACCGGATGATCGGGTGTGCGGGCGCTCAGGTCGTCGTGATAGGGATACCCGTTGACGGTGCGCGCGGGCGGCGTTGCCCATTTTTCCTGATGCCAGCCCCGACCTTCGACCCACTCGCCAGCAGGCGTCTGTTCGGCCTGCCGCGCTACGCGCTCTACGACTTCTGACCAGCTGGTGGCTCCACCCAGGGCAACGATTTGCAGGCTCTGGCCCAAACCCAGAAAGTGGCCGTGCCCTTCGATGAACCCCGGCATGGCAAAGGCGCCCTGCAGGTCGAGCAACTCCGTCTGTGGGCCGGCTAAGGCACGCGCGGTGGCGTCGTCGCCCACGTACAGGATGGTGTCGCCGCGCATAGCAATGGCGGTAGCCGCCGCGTGCGTGCTGTCGGCGGTAAACAGGCGGCCATTGTACAGAATCAGGGTCGCTGTGGTCTTTTGTCCGACACCAGAACAGCCTATCAGAACCAGAGCGGTTAGCCAGAAACTAAGAAAGCTAAGAAAAGGTATTGTTTTCATGAAAACCAGGTGAATAAGCGCGCGCTTCATCACCCACAGGCCAGCCAATCTTTCTTCAGTAGATCCGAGAATGTGGGTCTCGTACAGCAAACGGGCGCTTTTAATGAGCATTACAAATGGCGGGCAAAGGTAGTGGTGTTTTCGAGGAACGAGCCAGCGGTCGGCTGTTTCGCATAGGTAAGCAACCCGATATCGACTTAAAGCGTTTGGAAATGCGTACCAACAAATAAACACAATTTCTCATGGCGCCTCGTCTATCCGACCGCGCGTGGTGGCTTACGCTTGCGCTGGGCTTTGGTCTTGGTGTGCTCTTTTATGCCTGGTTGACCTATCTCCAACATGCCGATGCGCCCGCCAAATGCGATTACCGAATTGCTCGCGTGAGCGGCTATCAGTGGGTCGGGCCGCTTCTCTCGGCGGAAGATGAATGCGAGGCAGAGATCTATCTACCTTTGAGGCGAGCACTCTTGCATCAAATAGATAGCCTTCGGCATAGGGGCAGGCTGGCACAAGCCTCGATTTACCTGCGCGATTTTGGGCATGGGAACTGGATGTCACTCAACGGAGAGGAACGTTATCACCCGGCCTCGCTGATGAAGGTCGCTCTGCTGATTTCGATGCTGAAGGCGGCCGAAATGCAGCCCGGGCTGTTGCAGCAGCGCATCGTGTGCACAGCGCCGCCCAATGGCGTCGTCCAGCCACAGTATTACACCTTTCCGAGCATCGAGGTCGGCAAGGAATACACCGTGGCCGAGCTGCTGGAACACATGATTGTTTACTCCGACAATCACGCTACGTGGCTTTTGGCCAGTCGCCTCGATCCCCAGAGTACGCCCAAACTTTTTGCCGATATTGGTTTGTACGTCTCTTGGGATGCCATAGACCGCTTCACCCTGTCGGCGCCCGAAATGGCCGTGCTGTTTAAAGTGATCTTCAACTCTTCTTACCTGAGCCCAGAGTTTTCGGAGTACGCCGCCCAGCTCCTCTCCAAATGCGCTTTTTCGGAAGGTTTCAAAAAAGGGCTACCTCCTGGCACGCGCCTGTGGCATAAGTTCGGCGGCTGGGGGTATGCTGGCAGTACCCACGAATTGCATGAGGCTGGTGTAATTTACGTGGAAGGCGCTCCCTATCTGCTTGTCATCATGACGCGCGGGGCCGACACCGAACGTCAGGCACAAAGCATTGCCTTGCTTGCGCAGACGGTCTATCACTACCTGCTGCAACAGCAGCCCAGGAGCGGTTTAGGCGTGGCAGAGGAGCTTATGGAGGCTGCTCCCTGAGTGGCTTAGGCCTCTTCGGGAAGTACCCGAGCGGGCACCCACTCGCCGCGCTCGACCGGGGGCAATGGCAAGGCCTCTTCCTCTGATGGGGGCGGCGTTGTCGTGCGGGGTGTAGCAGTGTCGGGCCGATGGCGCTCAATTATGCGCACCACTTTGGCCAGCAGGTCGAAGTAGTTGGGATCGGTGGCATAGCCGGCCCGCGCCACCTCGCGCAAGAAGGCCAGCGGGTCGGCGCCCACGCGCACAGCTTCCGCGTAGCGCGGGTTGGTCAGGAAGAACTGCGCATGGTCGTCGAAGGAGCCTTTGGCCGTGCGATAGCGGCGAAACCAGTCCTTTACTCGATACTTCCACAGCCCTGGCCTTACCTCTGTGATGGAGAGGACCTTCGGGAAGCGGTGCCCCTGGTCGGGGCTTTTCAGGTATTCGGTGGTGGTCAGCAGCTGGCGTTTGCGCGGCGGGTCAGTGGCTTTAGCCTTGATACCGAAAAACATATTGCCCGGCGCGTGTTCGCCCCAGCCGCTTTCCACGGCCGCCTGGGCCAGAATAGCGATGGCACTGATGCCGGTTTTTTTCTGCGTTTGCTGGGCATAGCGCCAGTACTGGTGTACGAAATCGCGCGGGGAGAGCTTCATATCGTGCGTTTTTGCTGAAAAAGCGCATGGCTTCGGCGGCTAAATTAAGTTTTTTCGCTGGATGGCCGACATTTCAGCAATAATGGATTACATTTGCCCAAACATCACCGTGCAAAATTTAAAACCGCTCCACCTATGAGTAAAATTCCACTCTGGCTCGTGTTGCTGGTGTTTGCCGGGTATTCGGTGTGGGCTGTTCGTTTCTGGCACTGCTATGTGTGCAAGTGCTGCGACGGGCAGGCTCCCACAGAGGTATCCGCCAAGACGACCGGCGAACCCCTATTCAAATGGATGTCGAATACGCCGGAACCTGATGCCAACTTTGCGGCCTGGAAAAAGGCCCTGCTGGCGCGTGGCGGCCAGGGCGATACGCTTCTCATCACCGGCTGGCAGCGCCCGGGCGAACCCGAGGGCACCGGCCTGGCACGCGCAGAGGCCATCAAGCAACTGATGATGCCCGAAGTGCCCGCAAGCCGCATCCGCCTGGCCTCCAAAACCGTTGAAGATGGCCTGGCCGAAGGTGGCCCGCCCATGGCTTCGGCCAACTACGACTGGATCAAGATGGTGCTCGCCATGGAAGAAGGCGCCATCATCGAAAGCGACCAGGACGTCATCTTCCTCTTCCCCTTCCGCTCTACCGAGTACGATAAAGACCCGAAAGTGGAAGAATACCTGAGGAAGCTGGTGGAAAAGCACAAAACCACTTCGGCCACCTTCCTCATCGTAGGCCACACCGACGACGTGGGCACCGACGAAGCTAATATGGAACTGGGCCGCGCGCGCGCGCAATCCATTGCCAATGTGCTCATTAAAAGCGGTATTGCGGCCAACCGCATCAAAGTAGAGTCGCGCGGTAAACGCGAACCCGTGGCCGACAACACCACCGAAGACGGACGCCACCGCAACCGCCGCGTCGTCATCACCGTCAAACCGTAACTGCACACCATCAAAACAAACTCAACGCCATGTTTCTCTCATACATCTTGCTCAACAGCTTCACCGAAAACCTCCCGGTAGCGCTCGCCCTGTGCATCGTTCCGTTTATCTTGGGCTGGATCGCTTCCTACATCTATTACAAAGTCAGCAAACTGCAAAGCGACAACGCCGAACTCAAACTGAAGGTGGACGAGCAAACACAGGCCATCACCGACCTGCGCATGAACGTCGCCAAAGTGGAGGCCGACCTCGAAACGCGCTCCAAAGAGCTGCACAAAGCCAAGGATGCCCTTATCCTGTGCGAAAGCGAGCGCAACGCCCTGCGCGAGCAATTGGGCCCGGAAGCCCTTGCCGCCCTGCAGGCGAAGGCGCGCGAAACACAGGTGCGCACCGTAAACTTCGCGGGCAAGGAGTACGCCTGGGACGACCTGCAAATCATCGAAGGTATTGGGCCGAAAATTGCCGAACTCCTTCAGAACGCGGGTATTACCACGTGGCAACTGCTCTCCATGACATCGCCCTATCGCCTGCGCGAAATCCTCGACGCCGGCGGCCCGCAGTTCAATGCCCACGATCCGGAGAGCTGGCCGCACCAGGCCGCCCTGGCCGCTGACGGCAAATGGGACGAACTCAAGAAGCTGCAGGACGAATTGGTGGGCGGGAAAGCGGTCTAAAAAATACGCCTTTATATCGGGCATAAGCCGCCTCAGACTCGGCCTTATCGCGCGGGTCTAAACATCATGCCTGGGCGATGGATTGTCGCCCAGGCATTTGTTTTAGGCCCTATTGTCGCGTAGGAGCCTGCTTGAGGCCTTGTACCACAAGGCCCCTTCGGGCGGGAGAAGCCGTTTTAGCCTTTATAGCGCGCTATAAATGGATAGGCCGATTGGCTGTAGCAGCCAACGCTGCTTCGCGAAACGCTTCAGTATAAGTCGGGTGCGCGTGGCTCATGCGCGCGGCGTCTTCAGCAGATGCGCGGAATTCCATGAGGGCAACGGCTTCGGCAATCATATCGGCAGCACGAGCGCCGACGATATGCACTCCGAGGATTTCATCGGTTTCGGCGTGAGCGATGACCTTGGCCATGCCGTCTAAATCCATGCTGGCGCGGGCGCGGCCCAGTGCGCGGAAGGGAAACTTGCCTACTTTATAGGGCACGCCTTTTTCTTTGAGCTCTTCCTCGGTATAGCCCACGCCGGCCACTTCGGGCCAGGTATAGACGACGTTCGGGATGAGGTGGTAGTGAATGTGCGGCTTTTGACCCGCCAGCCATTCGGCTACAAAGACGCCTTCTTCTTCAGCCTTATGGGCCAACATGGCACCGCGAATAACGTCGCCAATGGCATAGACGCCCCGCACAGCGGTTTCCAAATGGTCGTTGACGGGGATGCGGCCTTTTTCATCCAGCGCCAGGCCGATGTTTTCCAGGCCTAAGCCATCGGTGTAAGGCCGGCGACCAATAGAGACTAAGCAGTAGTCTACCTCAAAGGTGAGTTTTTTGGACTCGTCGTCCCGGCTTTGGGCGACGACTTTGACCTGCGTTTTAGTAGGTGTTACTTCTGTGACGGCGTGTCGCAGATAGAACTGTATGCCCAGGGCTTTGAGGCTTTTGCTCAGTTCACGGCTGCAGTCGGCGTCCATAGTCGGCAGGATGCGGTCCATGTACTCAACGACGCTGACCTCGGTGCCTAAGCGGGCGTAGACGCTGCCCAGTTCGAGGCCGATGACACCGCCGCCAATGATGAGCATTTTGCCAGGCACCTGCTCGATGTTGAGGGCTTCGGTGCTGGTGATGACGCGCTTTTTGTCGTAGTTGAAATGGGCCGGCACAATGGGCTTAGATCCGGTAGCGATGATGACGTTGCGGGCCTCGAGCACCAGGTTTCCTTCTTCTTTTTGCGCTACCTGGACGGTTTTGGGCGTCAGGAAGGAGGCGTGGCCGTGATAGACGTCCACCTTGTTTTTTTTCATGAGGAATTCGACGCCCTTGTTGTTTTCGAGCACGACCTGATTTTTGCGCCGGATCATTTGCGGCATGTTGACCTTGAGGTCTTTGAGGTCAATGCCGTGGGTTTTGAAGTGATGTTTGGCGGCGTAGTAATGCTCGGAGGAGTCTAAGAGGGCTTTGGACGGGATGCAGCCCACGTTGAGGCAGGTGCCGCCGAGGGTTGGATAGCGCTCGACGATGGCGGTTCGCATGCCCAGTTGGGCGCAACGGATGGCGGCCACGTAGCCGCCTGGGCCAGAGCCAATGACGATAACATCGTACTGCATGAGAAAAGGCGAATGCTGTTATGAGGCGAAAGGAAGCGGTTCTGTGGTTTGGGCACGCGGGCTTGCTCAGGCTGTGGGCGGTGGGCCGCTGTTAGGTCCGTCCGGGCGGTTCGGGTTTGGGCGATTTTTCTTTTTCTTCTTTTTTTTCTTTCGTTCGCCGCCGTCGGGTGTCGGTTGTCCGGGCTGTGCCGATGGGGGCGACTGCACCGGCCTGGCCTGGGGCGGTTTTGGCGCATCTTTAGACTGCGACTGCCCGGGTGCGTCCTTCGCTTGTGGTGGCTTGGGCGCATCTTTTTGTTGAGGCGGCCGTTGCTGCTGGGCGGGTTGCTGTGCTGGTGGCTGGTCGGCTTGTTCTAAGGCAGAGGCGAGGCTCTGGCCGGCGCGCTTCTTACGTTTTTTCTTGCGCTTCTTTTTACGCTTTTCGATAGGCAGTTCGAGCACGTTTCCGACGCTTTCGTAGTCGGGCGTAGGCTCATCATCTTCGTCGCTGTCGTCGGTGATGGGCGGCGGCGCCAGGGCAAGGAGGTCTTCCAGGCTGGTGGGTAGTTCGCCGTTTTTGATACGGTCGAGTGCTTCCCACACCTGGTCTACGTGTAGGGCGAAGAATTTGCCTCGGTCGTCGGCGTAGGTGTAGTACATGAGCCGCTTGAAGACGTCCGTTTTTATCAAAATGGCCAGTCCTGCCTGGGTTTTGAGGCGTTCAGCCTTGTCGGGAAAGTCCTCTAAGGCGTCAATATAGGTATCGAGCTCGTAGTTGAGGCAACACTTGAGGCGGCCACACATGCCGGAGAGTTTGGTCTGGTTGATGGCCAGGTTCTGGTACCGCGCGGCAGCAGTATTGACGCTTTTGAATTCGGCCAGCCAGGTAGAGCAGCACAGCTCGCGCCCGCAGTTGCCCAAGCCGCCCAGGCGGGCAGACTCCTGGCGGGCGCCTATCTGGCGCATTTCGACGCGCACATTGAACTCGCGGGCGTAATGGCGAATAAGCTCGCGGAAGTCCACGCGCCCATCGGCCGTATAATAAAAGGTGCATTTGCGGCCGTCGCCCTGAAACTCCACGTCGCCGATTTTCATTTTCAGGTCGAGGCTGCGGGCAATGACGCGGGCGCGGATCATGATGTCGCGCTCCATTTTGCGCAGCTGGTCCAAGCGCTCCACGTCGCGTTCGTGGGCTTTGCGGATGACGCTTTGCTGGCGACTGTCGGGCCGCACGCGCTTGCGTTTCATTTGCAGGCGCACCAGTTCGCCCGATAGGGAAATGACGCCGACGTCGTATCCGCCGGTGGCCGACTCGACCAGCACCCAGTCGCCGGTGGTAGCGCGCGTGTGTGGCGGGTTTTTGAAAAAGTCCTTGCGGGCGCCATTTTTGAAGCTGACCTCGACCATGTCGAACGGCATCGGATCCTCAATGCCCATAGCCGTCAGCCAGTCGTACGTATTGTGTCGGTTGCAGCCGCCGGTGGCGCACCCGCCATTAGAGCGGCAGCCTTTTACGCTATCTTTCCCTGTGGAACAGGAACAACCTATACAGCCCATAATTTGCTTCTAAACTCGTTTGGGTGAAAAGACAGGGTGGATTACTGCGGTTTTTTGATGAGCCGGTGGATACCCAGTGAGGCGTCTAAAATGAGCGCCTTGGGGTTCGCATTTCGTTCGATGTAAAAGATGTTGTCGTTCATGCGGGCGGCCAATTGGGTGATGTGCTCGAGCGAGAAGACGGTCGCCATTTTTCGGGCCGTTTCCAATTCAGCCGGGCGCAAACGCGCCGGCAGTTGCGGATTGACTTTGAGGGCGAGCAGTTCGCGCAGGAAGTGGAGGGCGTAGGTGAAGAATTTCTTCTGGTTTTCGCGGCCCAATTGGGCGAACTGTTCGGCCCAGCGCACCAGTTCGACGCCGTTGCCGCGCCAGCATTGGCGCAGCCACTCGAGCAGGAGGCGGGCGTCGTCGCTCTCGAGCGTTTGGGTCATTTGCAGGGCCTGGTTGTAGTCGCCGTCGGCCAGAAACGCGATTTGTCGCGCGCGCTCAGCATCGAGGCCCTGGCGGTTTTGCAAAGCCTCAGCCACGACCTCGTCGGGTAGCGGGTAGGTCTTGACCATCTGGCAGCGCGACAGGATGGTGGGCAAAATGGCGTCGGTGTTCTCGGCCACGAGCAGGAAAACCGTCTGGTCGGGTGGCTCTTCGATGAGTTTGAGCAGGCGGTTGCCCTCTTTACCCAGATACTCGGGCAGCCACATCAGGAGCACTTTGTAGCGGCCCTCAAAGGTTTTGAGGCTCAACTTGCGCACGATAGCGACGCACTCTTCTTTGGTGATGTTGCCCTGTTTGTTTTCGGCGCCGATGCGCTGAAACCAGTCGTTGGCGCTCAGCCACGGGTTGTCGCTAATGGCCTTGCGCCACTCGGTCAGGTAGTCGGTGCTGACGGCGTTAGCCCCCACGACCGGATAAGAGAAATGGATGTCGGGATGCGCCCATTGCCGGGCTTTCTGGCAGGCCGCGCAGGCGCAGTCCGTCGGCGCATCAGGTGTATTTCGGCACTGCAACCAACGGGCAAACTCGAGCGCCAGGGCCAGCGTGCCCCAGCCGGTTTTGCCGGCCAGCAGCAAGGCATGCGGCGTGCGCTCCTGCCGAAGGAGCCGCCGCAAATACGCCTGTGCGTCGTCTTGTCCGAATACGGTCATGGCCTGTGTCCTGCTCGCGTTGTGGGTGCTGGCCTCTGCGCTGCTGTTGGCGTTGTGGCCAACGGCCCCGGCGCTTCGTCAGCACGCATTCAAGAAAGGTGCGCGAGGATGGACGGGTCGAGCGGCTCGCAGGCCGGCGGGAAAACGGCAATGAGGCGTCCGTTTTCGTCGAGCAGGTATTTTTGAAAATTCCAGGAAACAGCGCTGTCGGAGTGACCGTTTTCGGCGGCGGTGGTCAGCCAGCGGTACACCGGGTGCGTATGCGGTGCTTTAATGCTCACTTTGGCGGTCAGCGGAAACGTTACACCGTAGCGCGCGCTGCAAAACTGACGTATTTCGGAAGCGTCGCCCGGCTCTTGCCCTCCAAAGTCATTGCACGGAAAACCTACCACGACCAACGTATCGCCAAAATGCGTGTATAATTCCTGAAGTTGTTGATATTGAGGCGTGTAGCCGCATTCGGAGGCTACATTGACGACCAATATCTTTTTACCTGCAAACGCTGCGAAGTCTATCTCGGCTCCGTCGAGTCCTTCCACGCGAAACTGATGAATGGTACTCATGTTTGCTTTGGCGGCGAAGGTATGGCAAAAGTTTGAATGTGCAAGCATGGGAATACCGGGAAGCCACATGGCAGATATTTACATGTCTTCTGCCCAAAGCAGCATTGAGAGGCCGATGTTGACCCCTGCTATATCCCGTCGCTTGCCAGATGGCCTACTCATTTTCTACGGGAAGTAATGCTACTGCTTAGCCGGTTTCATGGCCGAGCTGCGGTAGCCGTAGTTGACCAACCACACGCCTGCAATGGCGATGAGCATCCCGATGGCTTCCAGCGCGCTCAAATGCTCGCCCAGAAAGGCCCAACCCAGCACAATGGCCACTACAGGATTAATATAGGTGTACAGCGACGACACTGCGGCGCTCAGGTGCTGCAGGGCAAACATGTACAGGCTAAAAGCCAGTGCCGAGCCAATCAGAGCCAGATACGCTACAGAGGCCCAACCCTCCGCCGTGTGCGCAATGGTGTGATGCGGGTCGAAGAAGGCGCTCAATGCACCCCCCCCCAGCCCGCCGGCGGTAACCTGCAGGCCTGCATTTAGCACTGGCGACACGCGCGCGTCGTTCCACTGTTTGGCCATCACGGTGCCCAACGACCACGTGAAGCAAGAGCCAAAGCACGCGGCAATACCCCACCGATAGGCCGGGTTCAAAAAGTCGGCCCAACCGTGGTGGAAGACCAGCCCCAGCCCGCCAAAGCCCAACAGTACGCCCGCTATCATCAGCCCGTTGACGCGCTCCGAGCCGCGCCAGGCCAGATTGATGAGCACAACAACCACCGGCGTCAGAGAACCGATGACCGCCGCCAGACCCGACGACACTTCCTGCATGCCCCAGGTAATGAGGCCGTTGCCGCCCGTGATGGTGCACACCCCCGTCAGCGCCTGCCGCCACAGGTAGCGCCGCCGTTCGGCCAGAGGCATGCCCGTCAGCGATGCGGTGCGCCCCGCCGCCCAGGCCCAGCCCACCAGCAGCAACCCCGCCGCCGTCTGCCGAATGCTGACGAGCAAGTAAGGCGGGAAGTCGCGCAGGGAAAACTTAATGGCTGTGTAGGTGGTGCCCCAAATAATGCAAATGGCGGCTAAGGCTAAGTAAGCCTGTACGAGCGGGCGCGTCATGGGCAATGCGAATTGGGCTGCAAAGAAAGTGAAGGGCGCTTACCTACAAGCCAGCAACGCCGGGCGACGCTGGGAAAGGCGTCTTCGGATGCAGCCCAACCGCGCGCCCTGAAAAAAGGAGAGCCGACCTGCAGCGGGCAGGCCGGCTTCACTCATTAGTAGGGTATCAGGTGTACAGGTTTTCAAAGTGTTCCTCGCAGCGCCTGTTCGCGCTCGATGGCCTCGAACAGAGCTTTGAAGTTGCCTTTTCCGAACGATTTGGCGCCTCGGCGCTGGATGATTTCGTAGAACACCGTGGGGCGGTCTTGCACCGGTTTGGTGAACAGCTGCAGCAGATAGCCGTCTTCGTCGCGGTCTACCAGGATGTTGAGGCGCTTGAGGTCTTCTAAGTTTTCTTCGATTTTGCCCACGCGCTCCAGCACGTCGTCGTAATAGGTTTCAGGCACATACAGGAAGTCCACGCCGTTGGCGCGCAACTGCGTAACGGTGGCAATGATATCGTCGGTGGCCACGGCAATGTGTTGCACCCCCGCAGAGCGATAGAAGTCTAAGTATTCTTCTATCTGGCTCTTTTTCAGGCCTTTGGCCGGTTCGTTGATGGGGAACTTGATGTAGCCGTTGCCGTTGGAGACTACCTTCGACATGAGTGCGCTGTACTCGGTGCTGATGTCCTTATCGTCGAACGTGATGAGCAGTTTGAAGCCCATGACGTCCTGATAGAACTTAACCCACTTGTTCATGGCACCCAGTTCGACGTTGCCCACGCAGTGGTCCACGTATTTAAGGCCGACGGGCTTGACGGGATAGACGCTTCGGCGAGCTTCGTAACCAGGCAGGAAGGGGCCGTTGTAGCGGCTGCGCTCCACGAGGGTGTGGATGGTTTCGCCATAGGTTTTGATGGCCGCCAGCACGACCTCGCCGTGTTCATCGCGCAGTACTTTGGGCGGGAAGGCGCTTTCGGCGCCGCGCTCCAACGCGGTGTAGTAGCTTTTCTCGGCGTCATCCACCCACAGGGCGAGCACCTTGACGCCATCGCCGTGCAGCGCTACGTGGCGGGCAATTTCGTGCTCGGGCGCGAGCGCTGCCGTCAGTACTAAGCGAATTTTGCCCTGCTGGAGGACGTAGCTGACGCGGTCGCGCACGCCCGTTTCGGGGCCCATGTAGGCCACCCACTCAAAGCCAAACGCCGCCTGGTAGTACAACGCACTTTGCTTGGCGTTGCCGACGTAGAATTCGATGTGATCGGTACCGTTTATGGGGAAGAAATCTTCGGCGCCTTGAACGGCCGTTTTCGGCGCTGTCTGAGTCATGGCATCCATAGCGACACTCTTTTTATTGGGTAAAAACAAAAAATCACCGCCTTCAGGTCGGGTGAAAAGCGCTGGCAAAAGTAGCGCGCCCCTCAGGCCCAGAGGCGATGATTTTCGTCATAGAAGCCCACCCAGAGGCGGTTGGGCTTAATAGATTTCCATTCCGCTGAAGTGGAAGGCGGCCTCAATGGCAGCGTTTTCGTCGCTATCGGAGCCGTGTACGGCGTTTTCGCCGACGTTGGTGCCGTAGCGCTGGCGCACCGTGCCCGCTTCGGCTTTAGCCGGATCGGTAGCGCCGATGAGTTTGCGGAACTCCTCTACGGCATTCTCTTTTTCCAGAATGGCCGCCACAATGGGGCCGCTGCTCATGAAGGTGCACAGCTCGTCGTAGAACGGCCGCTCGCGGTGCACGGCATAGAACTGGCCGGCGCGCTCTTTGGTCATTTGCGTCAGCTTCATGGCGACGATGCGGAAGCCGGCGGCGTTAATCATCTGCAGGATGTTGCCAATGTTGCCCGCGCGTACGGCGTCGGGTTTGATCATGGTGAAGGTTCGGTTGCCCATAAGTTTGCGTGTATGCGTTCGGAGAAATTGATGCGGCCTGAGTGCTTGCAGGCGACGGGCAGAACGGCCCGCCCATTAAGCGGCGCGCAAAATTAGAGCAAGATTTTATTTCAAATGAGGCTGGTATTTGGCTGGTTTAAAAAATAAAATCCCGAACCTCATATCAAGCCCACTCCGCAGCGTATCTTTGCCAGCCTTTTTGGCTGGCGTCTGCCGTGTTTGTCCGAACGGATGGGCTAAGGCAAGAGTCTTTGCAGAAGCAATGCCCGCGCGCCCAGTGTCCGCTTTTCCAATTGCCCATGGTTATTCCATCCGATCTGAAGGAACTGCTCCATTACCCGCAAAACGTGGCGGTGATTTCGCACCGAAACCCCGACGGCGATGCGATTGGTAGCTCGTTAGCCATGCAGCATTATTTAGAGCAGTACGGGCATACGGTGCACGTGTTGTTTCCTTCGGAATACCCAGAGGAGTTCATCTTCCTGCCAGGGGCGGAAGATATCCTCATCTGGGATATCCACACCGAAGAATGCCGCCAGGTGCTAAGCCGGAAGAACGTATTCATCTTTTTGGATTTCAATGCCCTGAACCGCATTGATAAAATGGGCGAATACGTCAAAGACCTGCCCGGCAAGCGCATTCTGATTGACCACCACCTGTACCCCGACCCGATTGCTGACTACGTGTTCTCGGAGCCGGAGGCCAGCAGCACGTGCGAACTGGTCTATCGCTTCATCGAAGCCATGGGCGACCTGCAGAAGCTCAACCCTACTGTGGGAACGTGCATTTATACGGGCATCGTAACCGATACCGGCTCGTTCAAGCACGCCACCAACAGCCGCATCTTTCGCATTGCCGCCGACCTCATTGAGCGCGGAGTGCAGGATACGGACGTGCAGGATAAAATTTTCAACTCCAACAAGATCAAGAACTTGCGCTTGCTGGGCCATTGCCTGATTAACCGCATGGAATACCTGCCGGAGTACCGGACGGCCTACATCTGGCTGACGCGCAAAGACTACGAAACCTTCGACATCCAGCGCGGCGACACAGAGGGCATCGTCAACTACCTGCTCACGGTGCGCGATGTGCGACTGGCGGCGTTCATCCACAACCAGCCCAACATCGTAAAACTCAGCCTGCGCTCGAAGGGCGATATTGACGTGCAGGAAATTTGCCGCACGCACTTCAACGGCGGCGGGCATAAAAATGCCGCTGGCGCCTATTCGCACACGAGCCTGAAGGCGACGATTGATAAATTCCTTTCCATCTTGCCATTATACAAAGAGGCGCTGACGCGCTGAGCGCGCGCCCCAACTCCGTTGCTTTTTCACTTCACTATTGTAAACATAGATTTTTTACCACCATGCGTTCCATTCTCATTTTCGGAATAGCGCTGCTTGTTTCTCTTACGGCCTGCCAAAGCGATGGCATCAAGACAGAACACGGCTACCGCTTTATTAACCACACCAACAAGACGGGCATCAAGCCGCAAGCAGGCGACTTCGTCCTGATACACCACTACGTCTGGGTCGGCGACTCCATGATGTCCAGCACCGTCAGCAACTTCGGCGGCCCTCGCGAATACGAGATGTTCACCAAAGACAATCTGCCGGTGCGCGTGCCGGCCATTTACGATGCTTTACTGCTCATGAGCGAGGGCGATAGTGCCACGGTTTACGAAAAGATTGACACCTTCCTGCAAAAATTCATCCCGCCCGCGCTGAAGGACGCCAAAGAGGTGCGCCATGAAGTCGTGCTCTACGACGTCGTTACCCGTGCCGAAAAGGAAAAAGAACGCGCCGAGGTAGAGGCCCGACTCCACACGGTGCAAAACCGCGTACAAGAAGTGCTCAACAGCTACCGAAGCGGCAAACTGCCAGGCCTCATCACGACGAGCTCCGGCCTCAAACTGCTCATTGAAGACAAGGGCAGCGGCGCTCCCATCAAGACGGGCCAGCAGGTGAAGGTGCACTACTACGGCTGCCTGACCAACGGCACCATGTTCGACAACTCCTACGAGCGCGGCGAACCTTACGCCTATCCGGCCAACGTCGGCCAGATGATCCCCGGCTTCGATGAGGGCGTCATGCAGCTCAACTATGGCGGAAAAGCTATTCTGTTCTTACCGCCCAAATTGGGCTATGGCGAGCAGGGCGTCGGCCCCATACCGCCCAACTCCGAGCTGGTTTTCTACGTAGAAGTTCTGTAAATCATCATTCAAACAAAAAACGCGGCCTGTGCTCTGCTCTGCCGCTCATTGGAAAACGCTTTCTCGGCTTGCCAATGGGCAGCAGGGCGGAGCCAACGGCCCTAAAACGCAGAAGCCATGACTGTAGAACAGTTAAAAGACCTGAAAGACAGGCTGGCGGTTTTAAGGAGGTATCTTTGACGTAGATAACCGCCTGCGAGAAATAGAAGACCTGACCAGCCAAACACTCGACCCGAACTTCTGGAACGACCCCAAGCGCGCAGAAAACATTCAGCGCACGTTGGGCATGCACAAAAACTGGGTGGACGAATACAACCGCCTGGCACGCGAGGTGGACGATCTGGACGTCCTATACGAATTTCAAAAAGAAGGCCTGGCCACCGAAGAGGAAGTGGACGCCCAGTACAAAAAAGCTGCCGACCTGCTGGCCGATGCCGAGTTCCGCAGCACGCTCAATCAAAAGGAAGACCCGATGAATGCCGTGCTGACCATCAACGCTGGTGCGGGCGGCACCGAAGCGTGCGATTGGGCCTCTATGCTGCTGCGCATGTATCGCATGTGGGCCGAAAAATCGGGCTTCAAAGTAGAGGACATCTTTGAGCAACCCGGTGAAACCGCCGGCATTAAGTCGGCCAGCATCGAAATCCGAGGCCCCTACGCCTACGGCTGGCTCAAGGGTGAAAACGGCGTACACCGCTTGGTGCGCGTCAGCCCTTTCAATGCCCAGGGCAAACGCCAGACGTCCTTCGCATCGGTGTTCGTGTATCCGCTGGTCGAGGACGATGATATCGAAATCGTCATCCGGCCCGACGACATCGAAATGGACGTCTTCCGCGCCTCGGGCGCTGGTGGGCAGCACGTCAACCGCACCGAGTCGGCCGTGCGCTTGCGCCACTTGCCCTCAGGCATCGTGGTGGAATGCCAGGCCGAACGCAGCCAGCATCAAAACCGCGAGCGCGCCATGCAAATGCTCAAAAGCCGCCTCTACGAACTCGAACTGCGCAAACGACAGGAGGAAAAGGAAAAAATCGAAGCCGGCAAAGCCAAAATCGAATGGGGCAGCCAAATACGCTCCTACGTGCTCGACGACCGCTGGGTCAAAGACCTGCGCAGCGGCTACAAAGTGCACAACCCCGACGCCGTGCTCAACGGCGACTTAGACGGCTTCCTGAAAGCCTACCTGATGTGGAAAAGCAATCCTACTCCAGTGGAGGCAGAGGAGTAAAATAAGAGTACTCCGGCCAATGACTACAGGCTTTCGGCGGCAGAGAGGCCTGGCGCTCTCCGGTGTCAGGCCTCTTTTATTTCACTCCCAAGCACCTTCCAGCTACACCGGATGAGCAAAATTAAGACCGGGATAATGGCATTCGGGCACCTCACAGAGTAAAAGACAGCCCTATCTTCCAGATATTTCTAAAGAACAAGGGCAGCGAGCTTGTCTCTATGTTTAATTCCCGGCACATTGCCGGTATTTTTTTGAACAGTTTGTTGTCGTTGGCGCCCTCCGTTTCTTCGCTGACCAATACGACTTGCTTGCCGTCAGCGAGCAAAGACAGGCACAGGATAATCTGTTTGATGTCGGCGCCTTCCAGGAACCGCGCTTTTTCCACCTCAAACTCTGCATCCGACAGTTTTCTTCGGAGATCCGAGATGACAAACTGACTTTCCACCTGCCTCAAAAATTTGGCTGGCGCTGGCGCAATCAGCCCGCTGGTAGCATGGGGTGCCTTCGCTTTGTTCAGAAAGCCCCTATCCTGCAAAAAGGGCAATGCACGGAGAACCACACCGCCAGCGATGTAGCGACACTCGTCCAATACTTTGTCAATCACGATGAGCGAACCATCCTCTATTCGGTCTTTAACATAAAGCAACAGTTCTGCCTTTTCGTCAAAAGGAAAGTAATAGCGTACCATGGCGAGAAGCGAGCTGCTGTCAATAACGGCCTTCATTGCAGGATGCGCTCTAATTTTTCAGGAGATAACTGGAGGGTTGCGGCCACGTCGTACGCATCAAGCACACCCTCGTGGAAAGCCGTCTGAACGATGGAAACCAGCAGTGGCGACACCATGGGCTTGGGCGCTCGCCCTTCTACAGGTTTTCCGGCAATTTTATCCTTTTCTTTCTGGGCCTCGCGCTCTTCTTGTTTTCTTCGGTATTGTTCATCAAAGTCCTCTTTAATCTTCCGATAGTCCTCGCGCGAGATTTTCCCCTTGAAAAGCATTCGCGTGTAAATAGCCATTTGGCTGAGGTTTGTTCTTTGGGAAACCTCAGCCACCCAGTCGCGATGATAATCATTGGTGGGGCCAGCTGTGTCTAACTGGTCAAGGATATTGTCGTAATCACCTGCCAGAAAGCAGAAGGCGAATTCATTGCACCAACGTTCTACGGAAGTCAGGTTTTCCTGGGCGAGACGGAACTCACTCATTGCTTCTATTTCTTCCTCGCCCAGCAGGTAGTGTCCCAGTTCGTGGGCAAGGGTGAAAATTTCGCGGCGAAGCGCATGCTGTTGCCTTTTGAGTACAATGACGTTGGGTTTCAAGAAAAAGCCGTCAATGTTGGCCTTATCTTTTTGATTCCAGGTCTCCACAAATTCAAACACCAGTATGTTGTAATCAGCCAGCGCCTGGATAAAATTCTTTAAGAACGTTCTAAAATCGCCCGTAAAGGCTGGATACAGCGTACTGCGCAGTTCGACGGCCACCTGTTTAGGGTCGTCTTGGGTGGAATACAGCGGTGCTTTGCGGCTAAGGTCTATGCCCGCCATTTTGCAAATGGCTGACAGGGATAGTTTTTTTTCTTCAAATCGGCGCACCACTTTTCTTGCCCCAATGTTTGGCTCAATCTCAAAATGCCCTTTTCTAAAAAAAATGCTGGCATCCGGACTGGCGATGGGCGTGCCAGGGTCTAAATAGTAGTGTAGCCCTTTCTGAAAGATGCGGTCAATGCGCTTCAAATGCGCCAGCTGAATGGAACTGGAGAAAATATCGGCCTCCGTCAACAACCTTTTGCGGCCCTCATTGAGCAGTGCAAGCAGCTCGCCCTCGCCCATGCGATACAGGGCCAGCAAATGCTTTAAGCGTAGTGGGTTTTGCTCTACGTTCATGAAGGCACCTCATTTTTTACAAATCTACGGACATCCCCGACACTCCGCTCAATCCTTCTTCAGCCCCAGCCCGGCCTTTTCCGAGATTTCCAGCATGCGGTTGATGCTGCGCACGCCCTGCTCGATGACCCAGTCAGGCAGGGTGATTTCGGGCATTTCGTACTGCATGCACAGGTAGAGCTTTTCCATGGTGTTGCGCTTCATGTGCGGGCATTCGTTGCAGGCGCAGTTGTTGGCCGGTGGCGCCGGGATGAAGGTCTTGTGCGGGCTGGCCTTTTGCATCTGGTGGATGATGCCCGGCTCGGTAGCCACGATGTACTCGGTGGCGGAGTCGTTGATGGTGAATTTGAGCAGGCCAGTGGTGCTGCCGATGAAGTCGGCCATTTCTAAGATGTGTGGCTCGCATTCGGGGTGGGCGATGAATTTGGCGTTGGGGTGCCGCGCTTTGAGTTTGACGATGCGCTCGTGACTGAAGATTTCGTGCACCATGCAGGAGCCGTTCCACAGCACCATATCGCGCCCGGTTTTTTTGATGAGGTAGGCGCCGAGGTTTTTGTCAGGCGCGAATATGATGGGCTGGTCTTTGGGGATGCTCTCGATAATGGCCACGGCGTTGGTACTGGTGCAACAGATATCGGTGAGCGTTTTTAGCTCGGCCGAGCAGTTGATGTACGAGACCACGATGTGGTTCGGGTATTTTTCCTTGAAAAGCCGGAACAGGTGCGGTGGGCAAGAATCGGCCAGCGAGCAGCCGGCTTTGAGGTCGGGTAGGAGAACTTTTTTGGTGGGAGAAAGCATTTTGGCCGTTTCGGCCATGAAGTGCACGCCGGCAAAGACGATGATGTCGGCATCCGTCTGGGCGGCTTTTTGCGACAGGCCCAGCGAGTCTCCGATGAAGTCGGCCACATCCTGAATTTCCGAGTCTTGATAGTAGTGGGCCAGAATGATGGCGTTTTTTTCGCGCTTAAGGCGCTGTATTTCGGCTACGAGGTCGAGTTCGGGGTCCACCTCGAGGTCGAGGAAGCCGTTGCGTTCGAGGTTTTGGGCGGCACGGGCGAGGTCGGCGGTCATGGTGTGTGAGAAGGTTTAATGTCTCAGAACAGGCAGCAAAAGTGCAGATACTCCAACAAAGATAGGGCTTGCGAGTTTGCCTGAGAGCCGTCGCACGGGCCTACTTTTGCCCGAAACAAGGAGGCGAACATGCTGCTCTACAACGTAACCGTAACGGTTGACCTCGAGGTGCACGACGACTGGCTGCAATGGATGCGCCAAAAGCACATCCCTGACGTGCTGGCCACGGGCTTTTTTCGCGGCTATCGGATGAGCCGCCTGCTTCAGCACGAACACCCGGAAGCGGCCATTTACACCATACAATACGAGGTGGACAGCCACGAACAGCTCCAGCGCTATTGGGCCGAGCGCGCCCCACAGCTGCAGCGCGAACACCAGGAGCGCTACGGTGAGCGGTGCCTGGCATTCCGCACGGTAATGGAAGTGGTGTCGGAATGAGCAGCCGCGTTTCAGGGCTGTTGTTCGGGCTGGCAAAGGGCGTCCCAGTACTCCACAGCGCGCCGGGTGTGCGGAATGCAAATAGAGCCGCCTACTAAGTTGGCAATGGCGAAGACCTCGAAAACCTGATCCGTGCTGACGCCCAAGGCATGGCACTGGCCCAGGTGGTAGCGAACGCAGTCGTCGCAGCGGAGCACCAAAGAGGCCACTAAGCCGAGCAGCTCTTTGGTTTTAACATCCAGAGCACCTTCCTGGTAGGCCTGGTGGTCGAGGCTCCAAAAGCGCTTGATGACCTTATTGTCGTGGCTCAAAATGCGCTCGTTCATGCGAGCGCGGTAGTCGTTGAATTCCTGGACGATATTTTTCATGAAGAACCTGTTTCGCACCTGAGCACTTTTCGTGCATCTGTAGTGGCTGGCCAAATTCGGGCATTCGTGACAATCCGTACTTTGAGGAGGTGTCGTCTTCGAGGCACGAGAAGGCGACACCTCTGGGGCGATGCAACCAATCAATGCACGATGAGCACCGGCACGCGCACGGCGTGGCGCACGGCATCAATGGTGGCGCCAAAGATCAGGTCTTTGAGCGTTCGGTGCCCGTGGGCGCCCATAACGAGCAGGGTGATGGGCTGGTTTTGAACCAGCCTGGGCAGTTCCTGGCGGGCTTTACCGAAGCCGATGAGCACGTCGCAGTGGTAGCCCATCTGGCGCAGGTGTTGGGCGTACTGGTCGAGGATTTTCTGGTCTTCATAGGTCTCTAAGTCGCGTATCTGGTCGCCCATGACCCAGGCGCCGGCGGTTTCGACGACGTGCAGCAGCAGGTAGTGGGCGTTTTTACCGCCCAATTGCAAGGCGTGGTGCAGGGCTTTAACGTCGGCGTCGGTGAAGTCCAGGGCCACGGCGATGTTCGGATAAGAGGCCGTTCCGGCTTCGCCAATTTCGGAAAAGGCGCCGTGGGGCAATGCCGTGCGAGTGCGGCGATGGGCCGGACGCACGATGGGCTTCAGGACAATATAAACCAGCATTCCTGCAGCGAAGAGCAGCAAGGGAACGACGCCCCACTGAATCCAGGCAGCATGTTGAGGTGCGCTGGCCAGCCAGCCGCTAACCTCTTCGATGACTAACCAGATATTCAGGCTTACGATGACAGCGGCACTCGTCCAGCCTGCTATCTTCGTCCAGGGCCCAATGGCGAAGGCACCCATGCGCTGGCGACTGCTCACATAGTGCAGCAGCGGCACGATGGCAAAGCCCAACTGCATGCTCAGGATGACCTGGCTGAGCACCAACAGATTGCCGGTAATTTCTTCGCCCAACACGGATACGGCCACCACGGCCGGCACAACGGCCAGCAGGCGCGTCAGCAGGCGGCGCAGCCAGGGCGCAATGCGTAGGTGCAGATAGCCCTCCATCACAATCTGACCGGCCAGGGTGCCCGTAACGGTACTGCTCTGGCCGGCAGCGATGAGGGCGATGGCAAAGAGCACGGGAGCATAGTCTTCGCTCAGCAGCGGGGCCAGCAGCTGGTGGGCATCCTGAATTTCCGAAACGCCCGAATAGCCGTTTTTGTGAAAGACCGCGGCGGCCAAAATGAGGATGGCGGCGTTGACAAACAGCGCCAGATTGAGCGCGATGGCCGAGTCCACGATGTTGTATCGAATGGCCCGGCGCACGCTTTGGGGTTCGCTGCTGTCAATCTTGCGCGTTTGCACCAGCGCCGAGTGCAGGTACAAATTATGCGGCATCACCGTGGCGCCAATGATGCCGATGGCGATAAACAGCGCCTCGCTGTTTGGGATGGACGGTATCAGCCCGGCGGCCATTTCGCTGGCGACGGGCTTTGCCAGCACCATTTCGATGGCAAACGCGCCGCCGATGACGCCAATGAGGGCCAGGATGAAGGCCTCCAGCTTGCGAATGCCTAAGTGCATGAGAAACAGGAGCAAAAACGCATCGAGCACGCTGATGGCCACGCCCCACACTAATGGCAGACCAAAGAGCAGCTGCAGGCCGATGGCCATGCCTAGCACCTCGGCCAGGTCGGTGGCCGCAATGGCTATCTCGGCCAGGAAGTAGTTGAACAGATTGACGCCGCGCGGGTACAGCTCGCGCGAGGCCTGTGCCAGGTCGCGCCCGGCCACCACGCCCAGACGCGCGCTCAGGCTTTGCATGAGCAGGGCGATGAGGTTCGACATGACCAACACCCACAGCAGTGCGTAGCCGAAGCGGCTGCCGCCCGCCAGGTCGGTCGCCCAGTTGCCGGGGTCCATGTAGCCCACACTCACCAGATAAGCCGGCCCGATGAAGGCCAGCAGGCGGCGAAATGGGCCGCCTTTGACGTTGGTCTCTACAGTGCTGTGTACCTCCGAAAGCGAACGGTTTGCAGGTGGTCGGTTCATTATTTTCGTCGTTTTTGCTTGTTTTAACCCGCCCTATTCCCTTGCTGGCTCCACGAACAGGCTGCGCGCCACCTTGTCGCTCAGGGTCAGGTCGCGGTTTTGTTCCGGCAGGCGTACGTGCAGAGAGTGGTCGTATTCGATGCGTTCCAAAATGGTCAGGCGGGCGCCCAGCCCAATGCCTGTGCGATCCAGGTACTGTAAAAAGGCCGCGCTGTGGTCGTCTACCCCCACCACGACGACCGGGCTACCTACCGCTGTGGCGCTGAGCAGCTGCCGGTGCCGTTGGGGCCATTGGCCCTGGGCGTCGGGTATCGGGTCGCCGTGGGGGTCGAAGCGCGGATGGCCTAAAAAGGCGTCCAGCCGCTCCACCAGTTCGGGGTGCTGCACGTGCTCCAGCTGTTCAGCCATGTCGTGCACGGCATCCCACGCAAAGCCCAGTTTTTCGGTCAGAAATACCTCCCAAAGCCGATGGCGGCGCACCAAAGACGTCGCTATGCGCACGCCTTCTGCAGTCAGCTGCACGCCGTAGTATTTCTCATACGTAGCCAGCTGCTTTTCCGACAGCCGGCGCAGCATGTCCGTTACAGAAGGCGCCGTCGTTTGCATTTCGGCAGCCAGCGCGCCCGTGCTTACCGGGCCGTCTTCTTTTTGTGAAAGTTTTAAAATCGCCTTCAGGTAGTTCTCTTCCGAAGAGGTGTACATGGCTGGGCGGCTTGAGTGGCGAAATTGGAGGGCAAAGGTATTTATTTTTAGGCTCGCCTAAAAACTGGTTTTGGCCCTTGAAAGTTTACTGCGCGATACCTCAATTTTTTTATCATTACACAGGCGAATGCCCGCCTGAAGGCTCTTGCCGCCTACTTTTGCCGCGAAAAACGCTCAGGCTGTACGCTTGCCCACTGTTCGGGGCGGTTCCTGCTGCAACGCAGAAGCCGCTGACAAAACGGACGCCGCGTGGCATGCCTGTTGACCACTCGTTTAACATCAACCTTCTGCGCAACGTATGAACATCATTATACCCATGGCCGGCAAGGGTACGCGCCTGCGCCCACACACGCTGACGGTGCCCAAGCCGCTGATACCGGTGGCGGGCAAGCCCATTATCCAGCGCTTGGTGGAAGAGCTAGCGCGCTCCTACAACGGTGAGATACAGACTATTGCGTTCGTTGTGGGCGATTTCGGGCCAGAAGTGGAGCGCGAGCTGGTTGCCATTGCTCAGGGCTTAGGTGCGCGTGGGAAGATTTACTACCAGGAAAAGGCCTTGGGCGTAGGTCATGCCATCTATTGCGCTCGCGAAAGCCTGAGCGGGCCGTGCATGATTGCCTTTGCCGACACGCTGTTCAAGGCTGATTTTTCCTTCGACCCACAGACCGATGGCGTCATCTGGGTGCAGCGGGTGAAAGACCCCTCGTCGTTTGGCGTCGTGCGCCTGAATGCGGAGGGCTACATCACTGAGCTGGTAGAGAAGCCCTCGACGTTTGTGTCCGACCTGGCCATTGTGGGCATTTACTATTTCCGCGAAGGTGAGCGGCTGGCTGAAGCGCTGCACTACGTCATATCGAACGATATCCGGGAAAAGAACGAATACCAGCTCACCACTGCATTGGAGCACCTGAAGAACCAGGGCCTGCGCTTCCGCACGGGCGAAGTAGAAGAGTGGTTGGACTGCGGCAACAAGGAAGCCATTCTGTTTTCCAACGCGCGGATGTTGGAGCTGCATGCGCACGAGCCTTTAGTGTCGCCAAAAGCGACACTGGAGCACAGCGTTGTCATTCCGCCCTGTTTTGTGGGCGAGGGCGCTGTGGTGCGGCATTCCGTCATTGGGCCATTTGTTAGCGTAGGGCATCACTCGGTGGTAGAAAGTTCGGTCATCACCAACAGCATCATTCAGAACAAGTCGCAGATCCGCAACGCGCTGCTGGAGAACTCCATGGTGGGCAACGCCAGCAAGTACTTAGGTGCTAAAGACGAGCTCAACTTGGGCGATTACTCACATCTGTCGAAGCGATAGTGCGCGGCCTACCAGCTGCCCCCCGCGCCACCTCCGCCGAAGGAGCCGCCTCCGAAGCCGCCGCCACCACCC
>CAZYEV010000084.1:0-10811 GCA_964646615.1 uncultured Saprospiraceae bacterium | reverse complement strand
CAGAGCGTGCATGCACAGGAGGAGCGCTGGTTTATTGCCACCGTGCCCGGTGAGCTGGCATTTTTCGTCTTTATCGTGACCATGTTTGCCGAGAGTAACCGGATGCCTTTTGACCTTGCGGAAGCAGAAAGTGAACTCGTGGTGGGCTTTCACACCGAATATGGTGCGTTCAAATTTGCGCTGTTTTTTATCGCCGAGTACATGAACATGATTACCCTGTCATTGCTCGCTGCTTTGCTCTTCTTCGGTGGCTACAATCTGCCGGGCTTTCTGCCCGTGAGCGTCAAAACGGCCTGGTATGCTCCAATCGTGGGTTCGCTCTTCTACTTTGCCAAAGCTTTCTTTTTTGTATTTCTTTTTGTCTGGGTGCGCTGGTCGCTGCCGCGCTTCCGCTACGACCAGCTGATGCAACTGGGGTGGAAAACCTTAGTGCCGCTGGCCATCGTGAACATGTTGCTCACGGGCGGCTTTGTGCTCTTGTTCGGAAAATAATTTTTTAGCCATAAAATAATAGAATGTCCGAGGCTTTTTGGGCCTCTTAAACATACGCTGAAACGATGCAATCGCTGACCAATCGCTCGAAAGTTGTGGTCAACAAGGAAATGACCTTTTGGGAGCGGCTTTACCTGCCCGCTGTTTTTAAAGGCATGTGGATCACGCTCAAGCATTTTTTCCGGGTGCTCATCAAAGGCCCGAGTACGGTGCGTTATCCGGAGGAAAAGCGCCCATTTTCGCCCATCTGGCGTGGGTGGCACGTGCTTAAGCGCGACGAAGAGGGCCGCGAGCGCTGCACGGCCTGCGGGCTGTGTGCGGTGGCCTGCCCGGCGGAAGCCATCACCATGGTGGCTGCCGAGCGCCAAAAGGGCGAAGAGCACCTCTACCGCGAGGAGAAGTACGCTGCCGTGTACGAGATCAACATGCTGCGCTGCATCTTCTGCGGCCTATGTGAGGAGGCCTGCCCGAAAGAGGCCATCTTCCTGACCGACCGCATTGTGCCGGCCGATTATGTGCGCCAGAACTTCATCTTCGGCAAAGACTTGCTCGTCGAGGGCATCGAACCGGAAAAGCGCATTGACGTCAGCAAGCGCCAGAAGCATCTGACTGAAAAGCAAGCCGTTTCCTCTTAAACTACCCCGCCTATGACCCTGGCTGTTTTCCTGACGCTGGCCATCGCCTCGGTGATCTTCGCCCTGCTCATGGTGCTGACCAAGAACCCGGTGCACAGCGTCATTTTCCTGCTGCTCACCTTCTTTGCCATTGCTGGCCAGTACGTGCTGCTAAATGCACAGTTTCTGGCGGTGGTGCACATCATCGTGTATGCCGGTGCCGTGATGGTGCTCTTCCTGTTCGTGCTCATGTTGCTCAACCTCAACACGGAGGCCGAACCGCGCCAGACCGCGCGCTGGAAGCTGGCAGCTGCTCTGGCCTCCGGCATGCTCCTGCTGACGCTCGTGGGCGCCCTGCGCGGCGGATCGGAGTTGCCCATACCCGAAACCAGCGACCCGCATGTGGGCTTAGTGAAAAACCTCGGCCGCGTGCTGTTCACCGACTTCGTTGTGCCTTTTGAAATCGCCGGCATCCTCTTCCTCGCCGCCATGGTAGGAGCGGTGTTGCTGGCCAAACGAGAAATCCGATGAGCCGCAAACCAACCCTTCCTGTATTTGTGGCTGGAAAACGCATTCATGCGTTTGTGGCAACTAATCCTTAGTGGGTAGTGAAAGAAATGAGCTGATGGCCACTCGAAATTTGTTTTTAACTCAAGGATAATCAACAACTTATTCAAACATCTTCAGTTGAAACCCGCCACTACCTCCTTAGTGCCTTAGTGGTATAAAAGAAAAACATGCTCGACGTTGTAAAAACAGTACCGATTGATTATTACCTGTGGCTGAGTTGCGCCCTGTTTTGCATTGGCGTATTTGGCGTGCTCATTCGCCGCAATGCGTTGGTGGTGCTCATGTGTGTGGAGCTCATGCTCAATGCCGTAAACTTGCTGCTGGCGGCTTTTTCCACCTACCTGTCGGATGCGCAGGGGCAGATCCTGGTCTTCTTTATCATGGTGGTGGCAGCCGCAGAGGCAGCAGTGGGGCTGGGCATTCTGGTCATGATTTTCCGCAACACCCACACAACCGATATCTATCTGTTGGACAAACTGAGAGGCTGACTTCATGGATATTCTCATTACCCTCATTCCTTTTTTGCCGCTGCTGGGTGCGGCTGTGAATGGCCTTTTGGGTGCGCGGCTGCCCGAGCGCATCGTGGGCTGGTTGGGTGCGGGCGCAGTGCTCGTGTCGTTTTTGTTCAGCCTGTACCTTTTCGCGCACTTGCATGGCGGGGCGGAGCCGGTGCGCACGACGCTGTACACCTTTATAGCGGTGGACAGCTTTCACGTGGACTTTGCCTTTTTGGTGGACCCGCTGTCGGTGTGGATGATGCTCATCGTTACCGGAGTGGGTTTTCTTATCCACGTGTACTCCATCGGTTACATGCACGGCGATGCGGGTTTCTGGCGCTTTTTTGCTTACCTCAACCTGTTCATCTTCTCCATGCTGTTGCTCGTCATGGGCGACAATCTGGTGATGTTGTTCTTCGGTTGGGAGGGTGTGGGGCTGTGTTCGTATCTGCTCATCGGCTTTTGGTACGACAACCGCGCCTACGGCAAGGCAGCGCGCAAGGCATTCATTATGAACCGTATCGGCGACCTGGGGCTACTGCTGGGGCTGTTTTGGATTTTCGCCATCTTCGACTCGTTTGCCTATGCCGACATTTTTGCGCGACTGCCGGTGCTTCGGCTCGACCCGGCGGTGCTGACGGCCATTGGCTTGCTCCTGTTTGTGGGGGCGGTGGGCAAGAGCGCGCAGATACCGCTGTTCACCTGGCTGCCCGATGCCATGGCCGGCCCGACGCCTGTGTCGGCGCTTATCCACGCGGCCACGATGGTTACGGCGGGCATTTACCTGGTGGCGCGTTGTCATCCGCTGTTCAGCCTGGCGCCGACGGCGCTGGAGGTGGTGGCCTTCATCGGTCTGCTCACGTCGTTGGTGGCAGGGCTGATTGCCCTGCGGCAAAACGACATTAAAAAGGTGCTGGCCTACTCGACGGTGTCGCAATTGGGCCTGATGTTTCTGGCCTTAGGCATGGGGGCGTATGCGGCGGCGATGTTTCACGTAACGACGCATGCTTTCTTTAAGGCGTTGCTTTTTTTGGGGGCGGGTTCGGTCATTCATGCTTTGGGTGGCGAGCAGGACATCCGGCGCATGGGCGGTTTGCGCAGGGCGTTGCCAGTTACGTATTGGACCTTCCTGCTGGCCACGCTGGCCATCAGCGGGGTACCGCTGTTGTCGGGCTTCTTCTCGAAAGATGAGATTCTGGCCAACACCTTTGCTGGTGCAGGTGTGGGCTGGTGGCTGCTGGCGGCTCTGGGCGGCGGCCTGACGGCGCTGTATATGAGCCGCCTGTTGTTTGTTACGTTCTTTGGCGCCTTTCGCGGCACGGAGGAGCAGCGGGCGCACCTGCACGAAAGCCCGCGCGTGATGACGGTGCCTCTGATCATTCTGGCAGTGCTCTCCGTCGCGGGCGGCTTGCTCAACCTGCCGCACCTGCTGCACGTGCCCGGGGCGGAGTGGCTGGCCCACTTCCTCAGCCCGTCAGTGGGCGAGTCGCGGCCAGCACACTTGCTGTCGGCCCAGACGGAGTGGCTGCTCATGGGCGCGGCCTCGCTGCTTGCACTGGGCGCCATCGCCTGGGCCTATTGGGCTTACGGGGTGCGCCAGCGCGTGCCAGAAGACGAAGCGCAACTCAGCCCTGTAGAGCGTGTGCTCGCGGGCAAGTTTTACTTCGACGAGTTCTACGACTGGGTCATCGTGCGCCCTGTAGAGCGCCTGTCGCAATTGCTGCACTATTACGCCGATGTGTGGGCGATTGATGGCCTCGTCAATGGCGTCGGCTCGGCGGTGCAGCGCATCGGCAATGAATTTCGCCGCCTGCAGAACGGCAACATCGAGTACTACCTGCTCGGCATGGTGGTGGGAGCGGTGTTGTTGTTCCTGTCGCTCTGGATGTAAGACGAGTCTGAAAATGTCGGATTGTACAACAAACCTTTTCCTCTGAACAACTCTTGCCGTGGCACTACTCCTTGTTCTGATACCCCTTCTTGTTTCCGTGGCCCTGCTGTCCTCGCGGGCATTGCCGGCGCGGTGGGTGGCCATAGGCGCTGCTGTGGCCAATTTGCTGCTGACGGTGCTCATGCTTGTTGGCTTTGAGGCCGATGGGCGTTATAACTACGAGTTCAACCTCCCGTGGATACCGCAGGCGGGGGTGGCCTTGCGGCTGGGGCTGGACGGCGTCAGCCTGCTGATGGTGCTGCTGACCAATCTGCTGGCACCGCTGATTGTATTGGCCAGCGGAACGCGCACGTATGGGTTGGAGGGCCGCTACTATGGACTGGTTTTGCTGATGCTGGCCGCGCTCAATGGCGTTTTCATGGCGTTGGATGGGTTGCTGTTTTATGTGTTTTATGAAATGGCGCTTATCCCCATTTACTTCATTTGCGCCATTTGGGGCGGTGAGCACCGCATCCGCATCACGCTGAAGTTTTTCATCTACACGTTTGTCGGCTCCCTGTTCATGCTGGTAGCCCTGTTGGCGGTGTACTATCAATCGCCCTCCGATGGGGTGGCGTCGCATTCGTTTGCGTGGGAGGCGCTGACGGCTGCTGAGCTCGACGCGGGCACGGCGTGGTGGGTCATGCTGGGCTTCTTTCTGGCCTTTGCGGTGAAGATGCCGCTGTTTCCGTTCCACACCTGGCAGCCCGATACGTACGTGAGCGCGCCCACGGGTGGTACGATGCTGCTCTCCGGCATCATGCTCAAGATGGGCGTCTATGGCGTCATTCGCTGGATGATCCCGCTGGCGCCAGAGGCCTGGCACACCTGGGCGCCGGTATTTCTGGGGCTGGCGGTGTTCGGCATTGTTTATGCCAGCCTTATTGCGCTCAAGCAGAGCGATTTGAAGCGCCTCATTGCATATTCGTCTATCGCGCATGTGGGTCTGATTGCCGCCGGCGTGCTGGTGTGGAACAAGACGGGCTTGCAGGGGGGGCTCATCCAGATGCTTGCTCATGGCGTCAATGTGGTCGGGCTGTTTTTTGTGGTGGATGCGCTGGAGCGCCGGCTGGGTTCGCGCGCTCTGTTTGATATGGGTGGTGTGGCGCGTTCGGCACCGCGCCTGGCTGCGCTGTACTTCATTGTTACGCTGGGCGCCATTGCGGTGCCGCTGACGAACGGCTTTGCTGGCGAGTTCCTGCTCCTGAACGGCGTGTGGCGCTACCACTACGCGCTGGGCGCCGCCGCAGGGCTGACCATTATCCTCGGCGCAGCCTACATGCTGCGCGCCTATGGGCTGGCCATGTTTGGCCCCTCCGGCCCTCACACCGAGCCGGTCGCCGACGCCGACGCGCGCGAACTCATCGTGCTGGGCTGTGCGGCGGCGTTGGTACTTGTGCTGGGCTTCTTCCCCAATTGGGTGCTCGCCCTCACGGACGGCAGCGTTAATCGGATTTTGGGGGCAGTGCAGTTGTAAAGAATGGAACGTTTTCGCCAGGGCTGAAGGGGGCTATGTGAAGGAAACCTCCAGAAGCCTTAAGGCAATGTTCGCAAGGCTCGAGATCGAAAAAGTACTTCAATCGTGCGTAGCATCAGTGAAAAAGTCTAAAGGCTAACACCGGCGAAATTCAGGAAAAGGGCCTATTGCTTTGCGAGGGGCAGGGCGTTCGAGGTGTTTATTTGCTCCTGAGGTTGTTGGTCGGTAGCGATGCGTCCTATAAGGGGATGGCCCCCAGTTGTCGCCAGCTGAGCACCCGGGCCACGCTGCGCTGTTGAGGTGCATCGCCGCCGTACACTAAAAAGCTCTCTTCGGGGCGGGCGCCCGATAGCGCCTGGAAGTAGCGCAAGTTGTCAAAGAAGTGAGCGCTGATGGTGCGGGCTGCTTTGATTTCGATGGGGTACAGTCGTCCGCCTTTATCGAAGAGCAGGTCAATTTCGTGGTTGCCAGCGGCATTCCAGAAGTAGCTGCCTGGGTGGAGGTGCCGGTTAATGTGGTTCTTTAAGAGTTCGTTGATGACGAAGTTCTCAAACAGGGCGCCTTTAGCGAAGTGCCGGTTCAGGTCATCCTCGCTGCGCAGATTCAGCAGCGCACAGGCCAGCCCGGTATCGTAGAAATACAGTTTAGGCGTCTTGACGATCCGCTTGTTGTAGTTACGATGATAGGGGCGTAGCAGGTGGACGATATAGCTGGTCTGCAATACGCTTAACCATTTCTGTGCAGTCGTATGCGAGATGCCGACAAGGCTACCCATGTCGCTGAGATTGACCAGCTGTCCGATACGGCCGGCACAGACCTCGAGAAACTGGCGAAAAGCGCTTAAATTGCTGACGTTGATAACCTGACGCAAGTCGCGTTCTACGTATGTCTGGATGTAGTCGAGTAGCCACTCCGTTGGGTTCAGGTCGAGGTCGTAAATACGCGGATAAAACCCTTTCAGCAGGTAATGCTCGTATTCGGGAAGCCCAAAAGGCGTGTCCTGGATTTCCTCCAGCGAAAAAGGCAAAAGACTGAAAATGGCTACACGACCAGCCAGACTTTGGGATACACTCTCCAGGAGCAGCAGGTTTTGCGACCCCGACAGGATAAACTGTCCAGGGATTCGGGCCTCATCCACTATCGCCTGGATGTATGAGAGCAGATCAGGTACTTGCTGAATTTCGTCTAAAATGACTTGATTGCCCAGGCTCCGCAAAAAGCCTTCCGGATCCTCTTCCGCAAACCTTCGGCTGGACGGCACCTCTAAGTTAATATACCTGTAGGCCGGAAAAACCTGCCGAACCAGTGTGGATTTGCCGCTCTGACGCGGGCCGGTTATCACAATGACAGGCATCTTGCCGGCCGCTGCCGCGACTTTCTGGCTAAGTATCCGAGGGATCATTTCTTGCAGATTGAAAGTTAGAGTTTCAATCTGCAAAGATATGGTTGCGTGAAGCGATTGAACAACCGGATAGAGGGCAGTCGCATCTAAAAGCCAGTTATATATAGCTGACCCTACACAAGACTACTTCGAGGCAGGAGGTTCAAAAACCGCAGAGGTCGCAGAGGGCTGTAGGGGTATTTGTCTCAGCGGCTGTGTGCGTCCTCAGCGGTGAAAAAAGAAAATTCCGGAGACTGAAAACGCGGCTTGCACCAGAGAAGTCGTCTCAACGGTGCGTAAGGTCAGTCGGGAAGAGGGCTTTCGATTTTGCCCGTGCAAACTCAGCGAAAATCTGCCATAACTGGCTCGTTTTCAAGCGCGAATGCGCTGCTTAGCCTTTAACGATTTCCACACTGGCGGAGGTGCCCAGTCGGTCGGCGCCAGCGCGGAGGAGGGCTTCAGCCTGGGCGCGGGTGCGGATGCCGCCGGCGGCTTTGATTTTCAGTTCGCCGTTGGCCAATTGGCGGAGTTGTTGCACCATGGCTTCGGTGGCGGGGTGCCCCAGGAAGCCGGTGCCTGTTTTCAGGAAATGGATGCCCGTTTTACGGGCGATTTCTACGACCTGGCGGATTTCCTCGTCGGTGAGCAGGGCGCATTCTAAGATGAGTTTGGAGATGCCGCTGCGCAGGCGGGCGGCGGTGGCGATGGCATCCACGTCGCGTTCGACGTGGTTCCATTGCTGGCTTTTGACGGCGGCGATGTTGAGGACGGCGTCAATTTCGTCGGCGCCATCGTCGAAGGCGCGTTTGATTTCTTCGCTCTTGGCCATAGTGGCCGAATAGCCCATGGGGAAGCCGATGACGGTGCACACGCGGAAGCGGTTTTCGTCGGTACCGGACAAACGTCTGGCGTCGCGTACGTAGTAGGGAGGTACGCAGACGCCATAAAACCCGTGCTCGGTAGCCTCTTCGCACAGACGTCGGATGTCGTCGGGTGTGCTGTCTGGCTTCAGGAGCGTATGTTCGATTACTTCGGTAAGCTCTGGCATTTAGTCAGATAGAAAATTTGTGGGCGCAAAAGTAAGCGCTTCGCTGGCTTCCGCATACGGCGCGCTGATGGCGCGGTCGAAATTTTTATCCACAGTCGCACGGGCGCCTAACTTTGCCCCAAAAAACGGCTTTTTCCCATGTCTGCAGCACCTGTTTCGGCCTTTCAGGAGGCCATTCGCACCGGCATTCCTGCGGCTTTGCCGCCGGCGAAGCCCATAGACCCCAGCGTTCCGCATGCGCCGCGGCGCATCATTGAGGGCGTTCTTTCGCCCCAAGAGCGCGTGCTGGCGGTACAAAATGCGCTGCGTTACTTCCCGCCCCAATGGCACGAGACGCTGGCGTATGAATTTGCCGAAGAACTCGAGCGCTACGGCCGCATCTATATGTATCGCTTTCGGCCCGGCTACCCCATGCACGCCCGGCCCATTTCGGAATACCCGGCCCGCTGTGCCCAGGCGGCGGCCATCATGCTCATGATCCAGAACAACCTGGACCCCAAGGTGGCCAAATACCCGCACGAGCTCATCACGTACGGGGGCAATGGGGCGGTGTTTCAGAACTGGGCGCAGTACCTGCTGACGATGCGCTACCTGTCGGAAATGACGGAGGAGCAGACGCTGGTGCTGTACTCGGGCCACCCGCTGGGGCTGTTTCCCAGCCATCCGGAGGCGCCGCGAGTGGTGGTAACTAACGGCATGATGGTGCCCAATTTTTCCCGGAAAGAGGACTGGAACCGCTACAATGCGCTGGGCGTTACGCAGTACGGGCAGATGACGGCGGGTTCGTTCATGTACATTGGTCCACAGGGCATTGTGCACGGCACCACCATCACGCTGCTGGGCGCGGGGCGGCGGCTGGGGCTGGGCGAGGCCGATTTGCGCGGGCGTGTGTTCGTTACCAGTGGCCTGGGCGGCATGTCGGGGGCGCAGGCCAAGGCGGCCGTCATCGCCGGCTGCGTAGGTGTCATTGCGGAGGTGGACCCGGACGCCGTCCACCAGCGCCTTGCCGACGGCTACATCCAGCGCGAAAACGTCTATACCGACCTGGCCGCGCTGCTGAAGCGCATGGAGGAATGCCGGCGCCAGCGCGAGGCCATTGCGCTCATCTACCACGGCAACGTCGTGGACCTGTGGGAGTACTTCGTGCGCAAGGGCGTACAGGTGGAATTAGGCTCCGACCAGACGTCGTGCCACAACATCCACGACTTGGGCTACTGCCCCGTGGGCTACACCTTTGCCGAGGCTAAGCAACTGCTGGCCACCGACCGCGAGCGCTTCCTACAGGCCGTGCAGGAGTCCTTGCGCCGCCACGCTGCCGCCATCAACGCCATGAGCGAACGCGGCATGTACTTCTGGGACTACGGCAACGCCTTCCTCAAAGAGGCCGCCGCCGCCGGGGCCGAGGTGCTGCGCCAGACGCCCGCCCAACGCGCCGAAGAAAGCCCATTCCGATACCCGTCCTACGTGGAGGACATCATGGGCCCGCTGTGCTTCGACTACGGCTTTGGGCCTTTCCGGTGGGTGTGCTGCTCGGGCGACCCGGCCGACCTGCACAAGACCGATGCCATCGCCGCTCAGGTGCTGGAGGAAATGCTGGCCGAGGCGCCCGAAGAGATCCGCCTGCAAATCAGCGATAACCTGCTGTGGGTCAAAAATGCGCACCGCAACCTGCCCGTAGTCGGATCGCTGGCGCGCATTCTGTACGCCGATGCCGAAGGGCGTATCCGCATCTCTAAGGCCTTCAACGACGCCATCGCCCGCGGCGAACTGGCCGGCCCCATCGTGCTGGGCCGCGACCACCACGACGTCAGCGGCACCGACTCGCCCTTCCGCGAAACGGCCAACATCTACGACGGCTCCCGTTACACCGCCGATATGGCCGTGCACAACGTCATCGGCGACGCCTTCCGCGGCGCCACCTGGGTCAGCCTCCACAACGGCGGCGGCGTAGGCTGGGGCGACGTCATCAACGGCGGCTTCGGCCTCGTGCTCGACGGTACCCCACAAGCCGACCGACGCCTGCGCGCCATGCTCTTCTGGGACGTCAACAACGGCATCGCCCGCCGCGCCTGGGCGCGAAACCCGCACGCCCTGAGCACCATCCAGCGCACCATGCACCACTACCCCGACCTGCGCGTAACCCTGCCCAACCTCGCCGACGAAGACCTCGTGCGAAAAGCAGTAATGGAGCGTTCGTGAGGCACTCAGAGGCGACATCTCCCTTCGTGAGGTGTCGTCTCAGGGTGTTTGGAGGCGACATCTCCCTTCGTGAGGTGTCATCTCAGGGTGTTTGGAGGCGACATCTCCTCGTGAGGTGTCATCTCAGGGTGTTGGGAGGCGACATCTCCTCGTGAGGTGTCGTCTCAGGGTGTTTGGAGGCGACATCTCCCTTCGTGAGGTGTCATCTCAGGGTGTTGGGAGGCGACATCTCCTCGTGAGGTGTCATCTCAGGGTGTTGGGAGGCGACATCTCCTCGTGAGGTGTCGTCTCAGGGTGTTTGGAGGCGACATCTCCCTTCGTGAGGTGTCGTCTCAGGGTGTTTGGAGGCGACATCTCCCTTCGTGAGGTGTCATCACGGTGTGTTTGGAGTCGACATCCCCTCGTGGGGTGGCGTCTCAGTGTGTTTGGAGGCGACATCTCCTCGCTAGGTGGCTTCTCTCGGTTTTTGGAGGCGACATCTCCCTTCGCGCGGTGTTATCTCGGGGTTTTCGGTGGCGCTATCTCCTCGTTAGGATACATCACAGGCTGTTTGGCGGTGCCTGATCCTCGTGTCGGTGGGGCACGTGCTGTTGTGGCGTGACA
>CAZYEV010000083.1:0-64915 GCA_964646615.1 uncultured Saprospiraceae bacterium | reverse complement strand
CGGTTTGCGCTCATTCAGGCCTGATCTGCCGACGCGGCAATACGGTGGCAAATATACAGGAGGTGATCGCTTTTTCGCAAGGGGGTGGGTGTTAAAAAAAAGTAGAATTGCTCATTTTAGCCAAACCGAGGTGTCGTCTTCTCGTGTCTCGAAGGCGACATCTCTACAGTACAAAACATCGGGGCTGAAAATCGTCGCTACAGGCGGAAAGACCGGAGCGCTCGCCGGGCGTGCCCGTTAGCAGCCGTCATGGTCAGGGTTTAAGTTTCTGGTAATCAATTTTTTGGAAAAAAGGTCAGGACTGCTGGTGCCCGGGCCGTATGTGTTAAACTCTCCGTTTGGCGGGCGTTGGTCGCCGAATTGGTACAATTTTTGGCTGATAGGCGACAAACGCTTTTTGGGCGCACGGGCAAAGCGTCTCTTTTGGGGCTTCTTTGCCGCTCCTCACCGGGGCCTTTTCTTTTGCGAAGAAAATCCGAGCACTTGCGTTTGGCGTTTTCGCTGTAACCTTGCGCCCGTTTTTTAATCCTTAATCCGTTGTCCTGCGGTCGGTTGTGATGCAGAAGGTTTTTTCCCGTGTACATCTCCAGTGAAGTCGTTCACTCAGATGTCTATTTCTGCCGTAAACAACGTTTTCCTACCAAACCGATCACACTCGATGCGCAAGACGGTACCCACAACCCGAGTTCTCACCTCTGTTTTTCTTCCCTTATCCTCAATTTTTACTACCATGAACAGTACCTCGACGCGGCGCTGGCTGCTTGGAGCAGCCATGCCTATGGCTTTTTTGCTCATCACCGCAGCAAAACTGCACGCTCAGCCATGCTCGATCACGTGGCCGGGCTTTCCCAATCCGGTACCCATCACCATCGCCTTAGACCCGCTGCTCGGCACGGCTACCCTGGACTACAACGTGGTCGTGGGCGCCGGGGTTACCAGTGGTGCCCCATGTACGCCGATCAGTAACGACCACGTGCGCTTTTACGCGGACTCGCTCAAGACGGTTTTCTTTGACCCGTTGAACCCCGCTATCCTGTACTTCGACTGCTCGCATACCGGGGCGCCCATCACCATCTGGGTGGCCATCAATGACGGCACGAGCGGCGACATGAGCATGAACCCCTTCGGCGAAAGCCAGGCCGTGCGCCTGCGGGTAACTATCGTGGACAACACTTTGCCGGTCATGATGAACCCGGTACCCACAGCCATCGCCAACACCTCGGACGACGGCAACGGGGATTGCTGGGTGCACGACCTCAGCACCTGGACGGGCCAGGATATCGCCCTCAACGGAGAGCTGCCGGGCTTCTGCGGGTTCTTCCCGGGCACGGGCTGCTTTGAGGACAATTGCCCAGACTCGATTACCGTAACCTATACCCTCTCGGGTGCTACGACAAAAACAGAAACCCCCGCGCCACTGGTATTCTCCTTCCCACCGGTGTGGGATGCCGGCCTGGATACCTTCTACGTTGGTACGACGACGGTTACCTATTATGTATATGAAAGAGGAACGTTCCGCTTCAGCACCACCACTACCGTAACGGTGAACGACGACGAAGACCCGAGCATCGTCTGCCCACCCAGCAATGTCTATGCTACGGACGTGGGGGTATGCACCCGGTACGTCCCTAACCTGATTGCCACGCATTCGGACAACTGCGCCGTAACGCAGGTAACCTGGTCGGCACCGGGCGCTTCACCTGCCCTATCCCCCTTGACGGGCATCAACGACACCATTTCGGCGACTTTCCCTCTGGGTGTTACGACCGTTACCATGGAAGCCAGCGACGCAGGCGGTAACACCAAGACCTGTGTGTTTACCATAACAGTAGTGGACACGGAGCCTCCCGCCATCACCTGCCCGCCCTCCATCACCGTGGCGGCGACGGGACCGATTACCTGCAACTACACGGTCATGGGCACTGTGCTGGATGCTACGGCTACGGACAACTGCCCGCCGGTGTCTTCCATCACCAACGATTACAACAGCGGGAGCACCCTCAACGGAGCGGTATTTCCATTGGGCACAACGGTCATCATTTGGGAAGCCGAAGATGCGGCAACCAACACCAAGACTTGTTCGGTAAGCATTACCGTAAAGGACAGCCTGGCGCCTGCTGGCCCGGTAGCCCCGCTGCCGGCCAGCCAGGTCATCACGGTGAACGTAACACCGGGCGACTGCTCGAAGAGCGTTACTTATGAGTATCCAGGCTTTTTCTTCCACAATCCTCCCGATTGCACACCGCCTGTAACGCTGACGGAAGGACCGGCAGTGGTGAATGGCGTTGTGGATCCGGCATTCTTCACCTCCTTACCGGTCTTCAATCCCCTCTCCGGGCGCATGGCCATGCTCTTTGGCGCGGCTGCCACGCTATCGTTCCCGGTGGGCCAGACGGTCATTTACTACACCTGGGCCGATGGCGCCGGCAACAAGACGGTGGACTCCATCGTGGTGAACGTACTGGAAAACGTACCGCCGGTAGCCAAGTGCAAGCCCGGCGTCATTACATTGCCCTTAGATGCTAACGGCAATGCTACGCTGACGGCCAGCCAGGTGGACAACGGCTCTTTCGACAACTGTGGCTTAGACACGCTGACCATTGACCTGACCAGCTTTACCTGTGCCGACCTGACGGGGTTGCACACGGTTACGCTGACCGCCTTAGACCTGGCCGGGAACACCTCGACGTGCACCTCCACGGTGGATGTGGTGGACAACATCGTGCCCACGGTGCTCTGCCCAGGCAACAAGACAGTAACGACCAACATGGGCTGCACGGCCGTAGGTGTGGCAAGTATTGCCATGAACCCGGGTGTGGCGCCGCTATCGCCCGGCCAATACTTCGACAACTGCCCGGGCGCTACGGTGAGCTGGCAACTGACCGGCGCCACAGTGGCATCGGGCACAGGCTCTGTTCCGCCCACCCAGGCCTTCAATTCGGGCGTAACGACGGTAACGTACACCATCACTGACGCCTCGGGCAACAACGCCGTGTGCAACTTCTCGGTGAATGTGGCCGACAATACACCGCCCGACTGGACGGGCACGGGCCAGGCGCCCAACTCGACCATCAGCGTGAACGCCAACCTCGGCGGCTGCACGGCTCAGGCTACGTGGATAGAACCGACGTTCAACGACGCCTGCACACCGCCGGTAACGGTATCCAAAACGCACACGCCCGGCTCCTTCTTCCCCTTCGGCGTTACGACGGTAACCTACACGGCCATTGACGGCGCTGGCAACGTGCGCGTGCACACGTTCAACGTCAACGTCGTGGACACGCAGGCGCCCAACGCGCAGTGCAAAAACATCACTGTTTACCTGAACAACTTCGGTGTGGTTACGGTCAATCCCAGCCAGGTCAATAACCTCAGCACGGATAACTGCTTCTTCAGCTTCACCTCCCCGACGGCAACCTACGATTGCGAAGACTTGGGCCCGAACAGCTACACGCTGCAAATCACCGACGGCTCGGGCAACACCGCCACCTGCGTGGCCACGGTAACGGTGGCCGACACCATCAAGCCGGTGGCCAGCTGCAATACGATTGCACTGATTGACCTGGATACTACGGGCAATTTCACCCTGGCAGCGACAACGGTCAACAACGCCAGCACAGACAACACAGCTCCGCTGTGCAACCTCAGCTACGCTATCTCGGTGGATAACGGGCCGTTTGCGCCGTCGTTCAACTTCACCTGCGCGTACCTGGGCAACCGCCTGCTGACGCTGCACGTAACGGATGTGGCCGGCAATACCGCCACGTGCACCCAAATATCGCTGGTGCGCGACGTTACGCCGCCGACCATCACCGCCCCGGCCAACGTAACGATTGAATGCGACGAGTCCACTGCTCCTGCCAACACGGGTACGCCCACGGGCATTGCCGACAATTGCGATCCCTCGCCCACGCTGGCACCGCCGACCGACGTAATAACACCGGGTGGCTGCGCCAATGCCTATACCATTACCCGGACGTGGCAGGTGAGCGATGCCTCTGGCAACACAAATACGACTTCGCATACCATCGTCGTCAAGGATGCGAAAAAGCCAATCTTCAACATCCAGAGCGTCATTCACATCGAAACCGATGATCCCAATTTCTGCGATGCACCGCTGACGCTGCAACTGACGCAAGACAGCGTTTCGGATAACTGCACTGCATTTGGCACGCTGGATATCAAGTACACGATTGATTACCCGACGCCCGACTATGGATATGTGGACGTCGTCATTCCTACGCCAGGCGCCGTCATTCCCTCGGGGCATTGGCCTATCGGCAACACGGTGGTTACCTGGACTGTAACCGACGAGTGTAACAACACGGCCTCTGCGACGGTATTGGTGGTGGTTACCGACACCCAGGCGCCTGTATTCACGAACGGCTACGACACGCTGTGCGGTAAAACCTACGTGTTGCCCAACATCACGGGCGCCTGCTCGAACTTGTTCACGTGGGTGCGACCCAATTTCTTTTTCGGTAGTGTGGATGACTGCTTAGGCTTCACTGTAACGGAAAGCATCAGCAACCCGACGGTGCAGTCGGCCATTAACCTGACCAATCCGTTCAATTACAACGCTTTCCTGAGCTTCCAGATCTTCCCATCGGCGCAGTTTCCGGTAGGCATCACGACGGTCAGCTATACGGCTACGGATGCCAACGGCAACAAGAATACGTGTTCCTTCACGGTGCACATTCAGGACACGCAAGCGCCTGCATTGACCTGTCCGCCCAATCAGAACCTGGTTGCTACCTGCCCGTCGGCAGCCATTCCAAATTATACCAACTTAGTGTCGGTATCGGACAACTGCCCCAGCAACGTGATCCTTACGCAGAGCATACCTCCGGGCACGACTTTGGGCACCATCTTTGCACCCAACCCGCCGGCTGCCGGCAATCAGTTCAACATCACGATTACGGGTAACGACGGCTACAATACCTCGACGTGCTCGTTTACGGTAACGCTTCAGGACGGCCAGGCACCCATACCCGTAGTGGCCACTTTGCCTGCACTGATTGACTCCTGCGGCACGCTGATTGTGTTTGCGCCTAAGGCGCTCGACCCGTGCAACCCTTCGGCCGACACCATCTACGGTACGCCCTCGACGCCGGTAGGTACGTTCCTCAACACCAACCCGCCGTCGTACCAGCTCAACCCGGGCAACTACGTCATCACGTGGGTCTATAATGACGGCAACGGCAACATCAGCACGCAACCGCAGAACATCACGGTGCTCAACGACGTGTTCCCGCCCGTGGCTATCTGCGTGTCTAACCTGACGGTGGACCTGCACCCGACCACCGGCAAAGCGCCCATCAGCGCCTCCATGCTCAACAACGGCAGCTTTGATCCCAACAACTGCGGCCCGCTGACCTTTAGCGTCTCGCCCGACACGGTCAACTGCTCGCACTTAGGTACCACTACTGTAACGCTCACCGTGCGCGACCACAAGAGCAACCCGGCGACCTGCACCACAACCGTTACCGTGCGCGACGTAACGCCGCCAGTCATCAGCGGCGTGCCGGCCAACGTTACTATCGAGGCCTGCGACACCATCCCGGCACCGCCACAGCTGATCGCCTCCGACAACTGCGCCGGCACCTATCCGGTAACGGCGACGCAAACTTCGACGCAGACACCTTCGGGCTTCCAGAAGTACAACTACACCATCACGCGCACCTGGACAACGGCGGATGGCTCGGGCAACTCCGTAACCGTAAGCCAGACCATCACCGTCAAGGACACGAAAAAGCCGCAGTTCACCGGAGCGCCCGATACCGTTACGGTTATCACAGGGCCGAGCCGCACCACCTGCGACGACACCGTGAAAATCAACATCTTGCCCTTCGTATCCGACTGCGCTACCGGCGCCGACCTGACGGTAACAAACAACGTAGCACCGCTGCAGGGCGGCAACCTGAGTGCTCTCTTCACAGTAGGCACGCATATCGTTACCTTCACGGCTACCGACGTAACGGGCAACTCGCAAACGAAAACGGTGGTGGTCATTGTCAAGGACGGCACATCACCCACGGCCGTGTGCATCAACGGTGTGAGCGCCAGCCTGCAGCCCTCGGGCTTTGTGGTCGTTACGACGGCGCAATTCAACAACAACAGCTACGATAACTGCCCGGGGCTGCTCGACCTGAAAATTCAGCGCTTAGACAAGTTGCCTCTGCAAACGCCGAGCAACACGCTCACCTACGACTGCGCCGACGCGGACGGCGTTACGCAGCATCCGGTGAAGCTCTATGTAACCGACCCGGCGGGCAACATATCCATGTGCGAAACGTACATCGTCATTCAGGAAAACGTCAACCCGACGATTACGCTCTGCCCGAGTAACAAAACCGTCGTGTGCACCGACAGCCTGTTGCCCAGCGTTCACGGCACCATCTTAGTGGACGACAACTGCCCGAGTAACCTGACCATTTCGTACAACGATGTGCAAGAGCCGAACACGGATACGACCAATATTGCCTGCTATTTGATCAAACGCATCTGGAAGGTAACCGACCTGGCGAACAATTCGGCTACTTGCGTGCAGATATTCTCCGTCATTGACACGGTGGCGCCCATTTTGTCGCAATACACGCCCAATATCACGATTTCCTGCGAGCAAACCCTGGCTCCGCCCGCTGTGGTAACGGCCAGCGACAACTGCAGCGCCTTCGTGAGCGTAACGTTTGTGCAAGACACGATTGCTAAAGCGTCTGGCCCGTGCGGCAAGTACAGCTACACCATCCAGCGCAAGCGCACAGCTGTGGATGATTGCGGAAACACCACAACGCACACCAACACCATCACGGTGATAGACAACACGCCGCCTAAGTTCCCAGGGCTGCCGGATACCATCACGGTGAAGTCATCCAACTTTATCAACACCAACGGATGCCTCATCCCAGTAACGCTGGATATCACGTCCTTCTTGGTGGACTGCGCACCCGTGGCGGAAATGACCATCACCAACAACGCCCCGCACGGCAATGGCACGACTAACGCCAGCGGCGACTACGAGGCGGGCACGTACAAGATCGTTTTCACGGCCACTGACCCGTGCGGCAATCAGGGCAAAGACTCCGTGCTTCTCATCGTCATTGACGACAGCAAGCCCACGGTCATCTGCAACAACAACGTGGTCGTTTCGCTTGGCTCCAACGGCACGGCTACGCTCAAGCCGCAAGACATTGACCTGGGCAGCACCGACAACTGCGGCATTGACACGATGTTCCTGAGCAAAACGACGTTCGACTGCACGAACTTAGGCGCCAACTCGGTAACGCTGACCGTAGTGGACAACTCCGGCAATTCCAACATTTGCACGGTGAACGTACAGGTATCGCTGGGCAGCGGCGTAGGCTTCACGCTGGCCGTAAGCGGTACCAACGAGACGTTCCTGGGCGCCAACAACGGCACTGCTACAGCCGTGGCCACTGGCGGCTCGGGCAACTTCCAGTACGTGTGGAGCACAGGCGATTCGACGGCTACGATTACTGGCCTGCCGCCTGGCATTTACTATGTAACGGCGACCGACCTGAACTCAGGCTGCGTACACACCGACTCGGTAACTATACAGCCTGGGCCAAGCCTCACGGTAACCGCAGGCATGGGCGGTGGCAAGCAGGGCAACACCATCCAGATACCGGTAACGGTGGATCAGTTCCAGAGCATGCTCGGCATGTCGTTCAGCATGCAGGTGGCCAATAATTTAGTGGGTAACATCACCGGCGCTACAGCCACAGGTGCGCTGCCCGGCACACTCAACCTGAACGTAGTGGGCAACTTCCTGACGGTGTTCTGGACCAGCCCGGGCACGCCGGTGAGCGTACCGAACGGCACGGTCATCTTCAACATCAACGTGCAGCTGGGCATGGCTCCGGTCGGCTCTACCAGCCCGCTCAACTTTGTGAACTCGCCCACCATCATCAGCTTCCAGAAAGACTCGTCGAGCTTCCCAGTTTCCGTCCAGGCCAGCTTAGTGCCCGGTCTGGTGAAGATTGACAGCGCAGCTTCGCCCGACCTGCAAGTGGCCGGCGACCTCAAAACCTGGTGGGGCGGCGGCATCCCGGTACCGGGCGTAAACGTAGCCCTGACGGGTACCGTCTCTGCCAATCAAACCACCGGCACACCGGGTACGTACTCGTTCAACGTGCCGTTTGGCGCCAACACCACGGTAACGCCGAGCAAGTCCGTAACGAGCAACTTTAGCGCTGGCATCAACGTGGGCGACCTGCTGGCCATCCAGAACCACGCCGCCTCTGTGCTGCTGCTGACCAACCCGTACCAGTGGGTTGCCGGCGACATCAACAACAACGGCACGGTGGACATCGTGGACTACCTGCTGGTGCAACAGCTCATCCTGGGCACTGTGCAGCACTACTCCAACGGCGCGCCAGATTGGAAGTTTGTGCCGGCCAGCTATACGTTCCCGTCGCCCAATCCGCTCACGCCGCCGTTCCCGCAGAGCATCTCGCATACGGCGCTGGCAGCGAGCGTCCTGAACGACAACTTCGTAGCCGTGCGCATGGGCGACGTTACGGGCAATGCTCCGGTGAATAACGTGCAAAGCCCGACGCAGGATCGCCACAGCGAGACGTTCTTCTTCCGCTTAGAAGACCGCACGCTGCGCGCCGGCGAGGTGGTTTCGGTGCCGTTCCGCGCCAAAGACTTCATCGAGCGCCAGGCATACCAGCTGACGCTGGCCTTCGACCCGGCAGCACTCGAACTCGCTGACATCCAGCCCGGCGTCCTGCCCGGCCTGAACACGGGTAACTTCGGCACGGCCTTCCTCCAGGAGGGCTACCTGACGCACCTGTGGGTGGGCCCGACGCCGCTGACCTTAGCAGACAACGAAACGCTGTTCACGCTGACGTTCCGCGTACGCGAAGACCGCGCGGCGCTGTCCAACGTGCTGCGCCCGTCGTCGTACATCACGGCCGCCGAAGCCCTGGACGAAGCCGGCAACGTGATTCCGATAGCCTTTGACTTTGCCAAAACGACCAGCGCTGCCGACCCGACGACGACGGAAACGTTTGCCCTCTACCAGAACCAGCCCAACCCGTTCCGCGAGCAGACGGTCATCCACTTTCGCCTGCCGCAGGCCGAACGCGCCGAGCTGCGTATCTTCTCTGCTGAGGGCCGCTTAGTCAAAACGGTTACGGGCCAGTTTGCTGCCGGCCACAACGCTGTCTGGCTGCAAAAGAGCGACATCGGCGCTCCGGGCATCTACTGGTACGAACTGCGTACCGCAACACACCGCGACAGCAAGAAAATGCTCTTGCTGGAGTAAACTCCGGGATAAAAAGGTAGGGCGTCGCAAAAAGGCGCCCTACCTTTCACCCCAACTAAATGAGCGCGCCTTCACACCCAACCTTAAGCCGGGTTACTCAAACTCATGCCAGACACATCCATGAGACACTCCTTACTCCTCGCGTTTCTCTTCGCGATTTCCCTGACTCCGACAGTGTTAAGCGGGCAAGGCATCCGCCTGACGGCAGACTCCATCCCGGTACCTTGCCACAACACCGACACCTTCCTGATGCCCATCCGCCTGTCCGACTTCGACAGCATCTCCGGGCTTCAGTTTACCTTTTCCTGGACACCTACCTACCTGCAGTACATCCACATTCGAGACTTCAACGCAGCGTTCAGTGGGGCAGGGCTGGATACGGTTACCTTCCGCCCACAAGGGAGAATCACGTTCTCCTGGACGACGCTGGGCAGCCTGTCGCTACCCGACAGCACGGTGCTGTTTTCGGTAGCATTTGTGCGCCTGGCCGGGCCAGCCACGACCACGCCTTTTATTAAAATGCCCACCGACATTGTCGCCTTCAATGCGAAATTCGATGAAGTACCGGTCAGCACCACTGCCGGCAAGGTTACGCCATTGGACAACCAGCCACCCTTCATCGCATGCCCGACCAGCCTGACGCTGGAGGCTTTTGGGCCTATCCCGGTCAATAATATCGGCATTGACTCGCTCTTCGACAACTGTTCGTTAGAAAGCATTGGCTGGTCGAGCACCGGCGCCACGGTGGGCAATCACCCGAACGACCCCGACGCCAGTGGCGATGTGTTCAACATCGGCCAATCCATTGTTACCTACATCGCCAAGGACGTGGGCGGCAACACAGCCACGTGTACCTTTTCCATCACCATCAACCTGACACCCGGCGACTCGCTGACGCTGGTCGCTTCCAACCACACTACCAACTGTGGCCAGACGGTAACCGTCAACATCTCGGTGCTGAACTTCGACTCTATCACCGGTCTGCAGTTCTCTTTAGGATGGAATACCAGTATCTTGAAGCTGGATACTATCAGCAATGCGCACCCGTCTATGGCGCTCAACCCGAGCAACTTCGGGTTTTCGCAGGTGAACAGCGGCTTTCTCGGCTTTGCCTGGACCAGCCCGCTGCCCGGCGGCCTCACACTGCCTGACGGAACGATCATGTTCTCGCTGCAATTCACCGTAGTGGCACCGAGCAACGGCGTCTCACCCATCACATTTGGAGATACTCCGACCGCCCAGACAGCCTTCTTCGGCTTCCCGCCGGAAGAAACGGGCTTCCTGACCATTCAAGGCTCTGTAACCATCAACGACAACATTCCGCCCACTTTGGTGTGCCCGGCCAATGTTTCCATTTCGACACCGCCCGGCAACATCACGCATACCTTCAATAACCTGGCGCCCACGACGCTGACAGACAATTGCACGGCACCCGTACAGGTTACCTACACGCGCACCGGCACCACACCCGGTAGCGGCAACGGCCCGGCCAACGGCACCTACAATGCCGGCACCACCGTGGTTACCTACACGGCCACCGATGGTGCAGGTAACACTAGCACCTGCTCGTTTACCGTGCTGGTGGATGCCGGCACGCCCCTGACGCTCCTCCTCGACACAGTGGCCATTGACTGCCAGGACAGCGCCGCTCATTTTGCCATTGACGTGCGCGTGCGCGACTTCGTGAACATCACCGGCCTGCAATTCGACATTACCTGGGACAGTGCTCGCATCCAATTCGACTCAGTGGGCAATCTGCGTCCGGGCTTCAATTTTAATCCGACCAATTTCTTCGGTTTCACGTCTGCTATAAACGGAAACACCCTCAAATTCTTTGCCGGCAATGCCAGCGGCTACCCGAGCATTCCGGACAATGAGGTGCTGTTTACCCTCTTTTTTAAAGTAAAAACCCTGGGCAGCAGCCCGCTCAACTTTACGGGCACCATCAATGCCGTCAACACCAGCTTCCAACTCATCCCGGTATCGTTAGTGCCGGGGCTGTTCTCGATTGCTGACCTGTCGCCGCCGATTTTGGTGTGCCCGGCTCAGCTCACTTTTTCGCCGGATAGTGGTGTGTGCACCAAGACGTTTTTGCTCGATCCACCCAGTGCTTCGGATGCCTGCAGCGGCATCAACAGTGTGGTGTCGAGCAAACAAGACAGCACGTACCTGCCCGGGCCTAATGTGGTGGTCTTTACGGCAACGGACAATGCCGGCAACACGGCTACGTGCTCGATCACTGTCGTCATCGCAGGCTCCACGGCGCCGCAGCTGAGCAACTGCCCGGTCAACCTGACGGTCAGTACCGGCCCAAATGCCACGACTTGTACAGCACAAGCTTTTTGGAATACCCCCCAAGCCATCAACCCTTGCGACGGCACACCGGTAACGGTAACGGCTTCAGATACTTCGGGCACAGCATTCCCGTTAGGGACGCACACGGTTACGTTTAAGGCCGGCACAGCGCCCGATACCAGCGAGTGCTCATTTACGGTTACCGTGCTCGACGCCACGCCGCCACAAGTAACCTGCCCACCCAACCTCACGTTTCAGACTGTGCCCGACAGTACGGGCCAGGCGGGCTGCAGCACGGTGGCCAGCTTCAACCTGCCGCCGGCCCAGGACCTGTGCGACAACAACCCGAGCGTTACGAGCAGCCCTGCGCCGGGAGACACCCTGTTCGTCGGTGTAACAACCGTAACCGTAACGGCGTTCGACAACGCCGGCAATGCGGCCAGTTGCCAGTTCCTTATCACCGTTACGGATGCTGCGCCGCCTGCTGTAAGCGGCTGCCCCACCGACACGATTGCGCTGTCCGCCGCAGCGGACTCCTGCGGAGCGACGGCTACCTGGGGCAGTGTAACGTTCACCGATGACTGCAGCACTACCGTAGCCGTAGATCCGCCCAACTATACGTTCGACTTCTTCCCGATAGGAACACACCCGGTAAACATCATCGGTACGGATGCCGGCGGAAACTCCGCCGTATGCTCCTTTGCTGTGGTGGTGAAAGATACCCTGGCACCGATCATCAGCAAGTGCCCGAGCGACACAACCATCCTTCTGCCGGTGAACGCCTGCTCTGCGACGGTCTCCTGGGTGCCTCCAACGGCGACGGACAATTGCGGTCAGCCTACGCTGAATGGCCCGCAATCACCTGGGATATTCTTCACAGGTAAGCATCCGATTGTGTATGTAGCAACGGATAATTCGGGGAACTCAGCTACCTGCGCCTTCACCATTTCCGTGCTCGATATTGTACCGCCTGCTTTTAGCTCCTGTCCTCCCAACATCACGGTTGCCGATGCCAGCCCCTGCGGCAATGTAGTGCCCTGGGATTTTCCGACGGCTACCGACAACTGTCAACTAGATACCATTATTGCTTCACACCTGCCCACCGATACTATCTTTGCTCAGGTAACCAACGTGCTCATTCAGGCGGTGGATGCCTCGGGCAATGCCGATACGTGCGCGTTTACCATCACGTTAGACGTGCTCATCATTCCGCCGGCATTTGCCAATTTCCCACCCGACATTACGGTCTATGGCTGCCCGCAGCCGGTGAGCTGGACGCTGCCGGTCTCGAACGGCAAGGCCTGCAACCCGGACACTATCGTCTTTGAACCCAACTTGCTGCCGGGCGATACCTTCCCACAGGGCACAACGATCATCACCTACTACCTGATTGACCAGGTAAAAGGCGACACTTTAGTAAAGAAAGCGCTGAGCATTACGGTGCAGGATACGGTAAAACCGGTATTTGCTGACTGCCCCACAGCGCCTATTGTCGTGCATGTCGGCGGCGAAGTTCTCTCAGGCAATGGGGGTGGCTTCATCACCCAGGTGGACACGGTGGGCAATTGCCAGGAGGTGCAATTGACCTTTGTCCAGCCCAACGCTTCGGACAACTGTGATGTACCTGTCGTGGCGCAAACCCAAGGGCCTGCCCCGGGTGGCGTGTTTAATACGGGAGCAACGATGCTGGCCTTCACAGCCACAGATGACAGTGGTAATTCAGCGCTTTGCTCGGTCAGCATTGCCGTAGTAGGGCTGGAGCCGCTGACCGTGGACGTAGACCCGGACATCGCCTGCCCGGGCGAGACGGTCATGCTTATAGCCGCTCCTGTCCCCAACGCCACGTACACCTGGAGAAATCCGGGCCAACAAACGCTGCCGGGTACGGGGCCGGTCGTATCCATCCCTAACGTTCAGCTCAATGACGCCGGTACTTACACTGTAACGGCCACTATCAACGGATGCGCATCGGCGCCTGCCTCTGTCTCGGTCAGGCTCGCAGAGGTCAAAGCCAACCCCGACACCGTTCGTATTCCGTTAGGCGCTGCAGTGGACACCTTTAGCGTGGTCATGAACGACTTCGTCTTCCCTGACAGCGCCTTCACCGTTGAACCATTAGGAACCCTTCCTGAGGGGCTGACGTATCTGGGCAACGGAGTCTTCCGCTATCAGGTACCACCCAACTTCCGCCCGGTGTCGTTCCTGTACAAGCTGTGCTCCTCCGTTTGTCCCAACCTGTGCGACACCATTCAGCCGGTCATCATTCGCTTGGAAGAAACGGACTGCTCCACCATTCCGAACATCTTCTCGCCCAACGGCGATGGCGTCAACGACTATTTCCGAATTCCGTGCATCGCCTCCGGGGCCTATCCGAACAACACCATCATCATCTACAACCAGTGGGGCGACAAGGTCTTTGAGGCCTCTCCCTACGACAACACCTGGAACGGCACCCTCAACGGCCAAAACGGCAAAGACCTGCCCGATGGCGTCTATTACTACATCTTCCGGCCCAGCCCAGACGAAATGGTACGCAAAGGCTTCATCCAGATACACCGCTAACCCAGTAACCGCCAAACTTGTTTGGCCCCCGTACCCGCCGAACTTGTTCGGCCAGTAACGGCCAAACTTGTTTGGCCCCAGTAACCGCCAAACTTGTTTGGCAAAAAAACTCAACCCATGAAAAAAATTGCGCTCACTCTCCTTATCCTCGCTGCAGCCATTTTTGGCGGTTTCGCCCAACAGCAGCACCACTACACGCAGTTTATGTTCAATAAGCTGCCCTTCAACCCCGCCTACGCAGGCGCGCGCGGCGTACCCACAATAACGGCCATTTATCGCAACCAGTGGATGGGCTTTGAAGGCGCCCCTCAATCTTTCCTGGCGTCGCTCAACACACCATTCATCACTCCACGCGTGGGCATGGGCATCGTGCTGTCGCACGTATCGGCGGGCCTAAACCGCGACTTCATCGGCTCGCTGTCTTACTCTTATGACATGGTCAGCCACGACAAGCTGTCCGTCCGCGCCGGCCTCATGGGCACGTTCCGCTCGCTGGGCATTGACTTTACCAAGGCGAAGCCCGACGAAATGTTTGACCAATCGTTTGGCAACGCGCGAGCAAACAGCTTCTTGATGAACGTGGGCGCTGGTTTTTACCTGACCTACGACAACCGCTTTTATGCGGGTTTTTCGGTGCCGCGGATTTACGCCAACACATTAGGTAGCAACGAAGACCTGCCACAGGGCTTTGAAACGGCGCGCGAGTTTCAGCACTTCTACGGCATGGCGGGCGCCGTTTTGCCGCTGGCCGATGGGCTGAATTTGATGCCGGCCCTGTTTGCCAAGTACGTGAAAAACGCGCCATTTGATCTGGATGTCAACCTGAATCTGGAGATCAATGAGAAGTTTATCACCGGCCTTTCCTACCGCGTAGGCGGCGATGGACCGGGTGAATCGGTAGATTTAATCCTTTTTTGGCAGGCACATCGCCAGTTTGGCATAGGAGTGGCTTATGATTTTTCGCTGTCGCGCATTCGGGATTACACCGCCGGCAGCGTGGAGGTGTTGCTGCAGGCTGACCTGAAAGCTGCCTCCGGCAAACGGAAAATGTCCAATCCGCGTTTCTTTATGTAACCTCAAGGGCGAAGTGCGTCCAATCGTTTACTTAATCTTCTCAATGACTATGCAAGCCTGTAAGCACGCATCGCTGTTTACCCTCCTGGCGCTTTTGGGCAGTTGGGCCAGTGCCTATGCTCAAACCGTCCCCCAGCCCCAACCGCCGGTAACGGTGGACATCCGTAACGAAGCCGCTGTCAACACGGAAGGGCTTGACTTCAGCCCGACGTTCTACGAAGACGGCATTGTCTTCATCTCCACCAACACGGCAGGGATGAAAAAAAAGACGGATGACCGCCTGAAGCTGCCGGCGATGTCTATCCTCCGCTCGCGGCGCAACAGCGATGGCAATCTGCTTCCACCCGAGCCTTTCGCTGCTGAACTAACCTCAATGTACCACGAGGGGCCTGTGTGCTTTGACCGCACGGCCGAAACCATCTTCTTCTCGCGCAACGCGCTCATCAACGGCAAAGTGAAGCTGGCCAAAGACGCTACCCAAAAAATGCGCCTCTACTGGTCGAAGAAAGAGGGCACCACCTGGAGCGCACCACAGCCGCTGCCGTTCAACAACAACGAATTTGACGACTGCCACCCGGCCATCAGCATTGACGGCGACAAACTCTTCTTCGCCTCCAACCGCCCAGGTGGCTTCGGTGGCATGGACCTGTACGTCTCGTACCGCGTCGGCGACAGCTGGAGCGAGCCCATCAACCTCGGCGCCGACATCAATACTAAAGGCAACGAGGTTTTCCCATTCATTCACGCCGACAATACGCTCTACTTCGCCTCCGACGGCCTGCCCGGCGGCAAAGGCAAATTAGACCTGTACTACGTCGTGCAGGACGGCGCCAACTGGACCAAGCCCATCAACTTAGGCGAACCCTTCAATACCTCCGGCGACGACTTCGGCCTGATTGTAGATCTGAACAAAATTAACGGCTATTTCTCCACCGACGGCCAGCAATCGAAAGGCGGCAAGGGAGACGATATCTACAGCTTCCACGTCGAAAACGGCAACTTAGACGACTACCTGCTGCAAAACCAGCGTGTACCCAACCGCAACTTAGACGTAACGGTAACGGTAACGGATAAAGTTACCGGTCAGCCCATTGAAGGCGCTGAGGTTCGTCTGCTCAACTACGACGCCAGCACCGTCATCGGGCGCGACGAGCGCGGCAACCTGATAAGCGTGCAAAAAGTGGATGGCAAAGAAGTCATCGCCGCCCTGCCGCCCGATAAAGGCATCAATGGCTTTACCGACAGCGGCGGGCGCTTCTCTACGGAGGTGAAACCGGGCAATTACGTCATCATCGCCTCTAAAGACCTCTACCAGACGCGCCAGGTGCGCCTGCCCATCTCGAAGGCAGGCAATGAAATGACCATTGCCTTAGACCGCTCGGCCAACTCCAACAAGGTGCGCTGGAATGCCTCCGTGTTCAACTACGTTACCAACGCGCCTCTGGCCGGCGCCATGCTGGTGCTCACCAACCGCACCACACAGGCAAAGGACACCGTCATCGCCGATGCCAACGGGCAGATTGATTACTACTTAGACAAAAACACGAAGTACAAAGTGGATATGTTCCAGGGCGGCAAACTGATTGGCAGTTCCGAAATCAACACTGCCGGCTGGAGCCTACCCAACCAGATTATGATGCAGAACTTCTCGGTAGCGCCCCTGCTGCCGGGCACGGTCATCGAACTGCCCAACATCTACTACAACTTCAACGACGCCACGCTGCGCCCCGACGCCCGCAAGGACCTGGACTTAGTGGTTTCGCTGCTCAAACAACAGCCCACCATCACGGTGGAAATCGCCAGCCATACCGATTGCCGCGGCACAGCCAAATACAACGAAGAGCTCAGCCAGCGCCGCGCCAACGGTGTGGTGGAGTATCTGGTGCAAAACGGCATCAGCCGCGAACGCCTCCGCCCGGTAGGCTATGGCGAAAGCGAACCACGCAACCACTGCAGCGACGGTGTGCCCTGCACCGAAGCCGAACACGCCCGCAACCGCCGCACCGAAATTCGCATCCTCACGGGCATCGAAGGCGCCGCCATGGTCTATGTGGATGGCAAACCCGCTACTGCGCCGGACAACACCGCTCCAGTACTGCCCGAAAAGGCTACGCCCAAAAAGAATAACGTCAACACCGCACCCGGCGGCAACAACGCCAACCGCGCTGATATTAAGGCCGAGCTTTTCTACGTCATCGCTGGCTCCTTCCAGGAAGAAGCCCGTGCACAGGTGCAATTGCAAAACATTCAGGCCGCCGGCTATACCAACGCTCAGATTGTGCAGTTTCCCGCTTCGCCGTACCACTCGGTGTGCGTGGACAAATTCGCCAATCGAAAAGAGGCGGAAGCGCTGAAGCGCAAGCTAGACGGTGAAAGCATTCCAGCATTCATTCGGCATGTGCCCAAAGTTCAATAGTGAGCGCTTCTGATTGGCACCATACTTTTGCCGCGTGAACCAGCTCTGTCCGACTTGTGTTTTCGGATGGGTAAATTTCTCGCACCATCATGGCCATCATCATTACAGACGAGTGCATTAACTGCGGCGCCTGCGAACCAGAATGCCCGAACAATGCCATCTATGAAGGCGGCGTAGAATGGGCCATTGCGGACGGCTCCACGGTGAGAGGCACGTACATCCTGGAAGACGGTCGTGCAGTAGATGCCACTGCCAAACAGCCGCCTATCTCCAACGACTACTACTACATCGTGCCCGATAAGTGTACTGAATGTGTAGGCTTCCACGAAGAGCCGCAATGTGCCGCCGTCTGCCCGGTAGATTGCTGCGTGCCTGACCCGGATCGTGTGGAAACCAAAGAACAACTGCTCGCCAAAAAAGAGCGACTGCATCTGTAAGGGGCTACCCGACAGAGCGCAATGAATAGTTTTCATGGTTCTTATATTGCCTGCTGCGCTTCGGCGCGGTGGGCAATTTTGTTCTTTGTTGCCACGAATGCACGAATTTGAGGTGACATCTCCCACCGGGAGGTGTCGTCTCTGGGCTTTTTAGGATTTAGGAACACAAAGGCAGAAAGTTTTTTAGGCCATGAGCACACGAATGGATCTGACCACAGAGGAGTCGTCTTCGAGGCTCGAAAAGGCGACATCTCCAAACGACCAACCCTAAGGAACTCCTCGACGCCGGCAGAAGGCGATATACCTTTGCCTTTCGATGTTTTCAGAAGTCATGACAGCACGACTCCACGTTTTATTGCTGGGCGCCCTGGCTGTCCTTATGGCCGCGTTGTCGGCTTGCCAGAAAGAGCGTTTCACGACCGACCCTGACGACCGGCTGATTTTCAGCACCGATACGCTGCGTTTCGACACGGTATTCACGTCGTTGGGTTCTGCCACGCGCATCCTGAAGGTGTACAATCCGAACCAGCGCGCGAGTATCCGCATCAGCCGCATCTATTTGGAAAACGGCGCGCAGTCGCGCTTCCGCATTAACGTGGACGGCTTGCCTGGACCAGTGCATACGGACGTAGAAATTGCGCCCAACGACAGCCTGTACGTCTTTGCCGAGGTAACCGTCAATCCCGACGAGCCACCCAGCGTCAGCCCATTTGTTCTCACAGAAAACCTGATTTTCGAGAGCAACGGCAACGTTCAAAAGGTCGTGCTCGAGGCCTGGGGCCAAAACGCCGTCTATCTGCCTTCTCGCTTTGGCAAGGGGGGGGCCGTGCTCTACGCCTGCAACGGGGGCGAGTGGGTCTGGGATGACCCGCGTCCGTACGTCATTTACGGCATTGTCGTCATTGATAGTTGCACGGTGCGTATCCCGGCGGGTGCGCGCGTGCATGTACACGGAGGGCTGGCGCGCGCCGTTCAGGACAGCATGGTGGTGCGCTACAACGACGGCCTCCTCGTCTTTCAGGGAGCGGGGCGACTCCTCGTGGAAGGTACTGCCGAACGACCAGTTACCTTCGAGGGCGACCGCTTAGAGCGCGAATTTGCCAACGTACCGGGCCAATGGACGGGCCTCTGGCTGCGCGCTGGCACATCGGGCCACCGCATCGAACACGCCATCCTCCGCAACAGCATCATCGGCCTGCGCGTGGACTCCGCTGCCGACCTGACGCTGCGCAATACGCAGATTTTCAACACTTCCAACAGCGGTCTCATCGGTGTACGCGCCCGCATCCGGGCCGAAAACTGCCTGTTTCACTCCAACGGCGCTTTCGCCATACAACTCGAATACGGCGGCGACTACGAGTTCGCCTATTGTACGGCAGCCAACTTTGGCGGACGCAGCGAAGCCCTACGCATGGGCAACGCCCTGTGCCGAGACCCTCTTTGTGCCGACTTTGTTGCCTTTCCGCTGCATGCCCGCTTTCAGAATTGCATCCTGCTGGGCAGTCGCCCCGACCAGATTACCCTCTTCAACCGCACTGGCCAGGCTGCCGACTTCGACTATCGCTTCGAGCACTGCTTAGTGCGCGTGCGCGACTTGCTGCGCCCCAACGCCTGGCCCGACTTCCTCGATCACTGCCAGCCCTGCCTGAACCTGAACAACACGGACTCGGTGTTCCTCAACATCCCAGAGCGCAACTTCCGGCTCGACACGCTCTTCTCCAAAGCCAACGGCTATGCCCAACCCATTCCCGGCATTACCGCCGACCTGGAAGGCACCCCGCGCGACCCCGACAAGCCCGATGCTGGCTGCTACGAACGCCAGTAAGGCAACCACCTGCGCGCTACTTTTGCCGGCAAAAAGACAATCCATGATACAACGCATCCAAACCCTGTGGCTGCTCGCCGCCGTGGCTGCTGTGGCCGCCTCTTTTGCTCTGCCCTTCATGCAAGCCCCCGACGGAGACCCGGCCCGCACGGTGGGCGCTTTAGCCGACGGCACGCTGACCCCCACCGATAACCCAGGACTGCTGGGCCTTTCTGTGCTGGGCGCCACCACCGCTCTGGCTGCCATTTTTTTATTTAAAAACCGCCCTCTTCAAGGGCGTCTGGCCATGGCGGGCGCAGGCATCGGCGTACTGCTGTTGGGTTTGGCCATTCTGGCCATCAATATGGCCCGGGCCGAAATGCCCCAACAGGCCAATGCCGGCATCGGGGTGGGCATTGCACTGCCTGCGCTCTACGGCCTCTTTTGCTGGCTGGCCGCGCGCGCTATTCGGCGCGACGAGGCGCTGGTGCGCTCGATGGACCGCCTGCGTTAGAGCACTACCTGCAACGCCCCGGGCACGATGGAGAAGGCGGCAGGTGTCTGGCCCAGGTATTCGCCATCAGCCTCCAGCCCAATAGGATCGCTGTTGGTGTGCTCCACTCGAAGCGCGGTGGTCTGGAAGCCTTGCACGCGCGGATGCCGAAGCAGGGTGCCGTTGTAAAAGCGCGGCGTTTGCAACAGCACTTCCCATTTGGGCAGATGTGGTGCGTAGGTTACGGCCAGCAGACCATCATCGGGCATGGCGTGCGGCACGAGTTGCATGCCACCGCCCGAATAGCGGCAGATGCCGACATTAATGGTGTAAAAGGCCTCCTCGGCCACGTATTCAGCAGCTTGCAGCCGCCCGCGCGCGGGTTCAAAATCAAACAGATAGCGCCCCACGGAGAGCAAGTAGTGTATGCGGGAGGTGAAACGGCGCTTCTCCGTCTTTTGGGCAATGAAGGCGTCGTAGGCCATGCCGGCCACGTTGGCAAAATAGCGCTCGGCATTCGAGCCGTCTGGGCGGTGATAAGCGACTTTGCCCACATCCTGCTGGCGGTGTTCGCCGCGCAGCAGCCGTTGCAGGCGCGTCAGGGGGTGGGCCGGAATGTCGTAGGTGCGCGCCCAGTCGTTGCCTGTACCGATGGGCAGCATGGAGAAGGCGATATCCTGCGGCGGCACGTGTGATTGTTGCAGGATGCCATTGACCAATTCGTGGCAGGTGCCGTCGCCCCCGACACCCAGAATACGGCGGTAGCCCTGGAGCACGGCATCGTCCACGAGGCGGAGGGCGTGGTCGCGGTAGCGGGTAAAGCGCACCGAATAGCTGAAGCCCAGCGACTGGAGCAGGGCTTCAATGTCGGGCCAGCGCTTGGCCACCCGGCCATTGCCGGCGGTGGGATTGACCACAATACACCAGGGTTGCATGGGTTTCAGGTGTGTCCTGGACGGCCTATGCCGGTTGGCTGAGGTCGTCTAAGATGCGTTTGAGCAGTTCGTAGAAGCGCGCAACAGCGGGTATGTGCACGCGCTCGTCGGGCGAGTGGGCGCCGGTGATGGTGGGTCCGAGCGAGAGCATTTCCATGCCCGGATATTTGGCGCCGATGAGGCCGCATTCCAGGCCAGCATGAATGGCTTCGACCCGTGGTGGGTGGCCCAGCAATTGCTCGGCGGCCCTGCGCCCAACGGCCAGGAGGTGCGAGTTCAGATTGGGTTGCCAGCCCGGGTAGCCGTCGCTTTGCGAGACTTTGGCGCCAGCCAGTTTCATACCTGCAGCTACAGAGGCGGCCAAGTGCCGTTTGGCTGGCTCTACGGAGCTGCGCTGGCTGGTGCCGATGGTCAGGCGGCCGTTTTCCTGCACCACAGTAGCCAGATTGGTCGAGGTTTCCACCAGCCCTTCGATGTCGGCGCTCATGCGCACGGGGCCGTGCGGCAATGTCAGCAGCAGTTGCAGCACGCGATCGGCAAAGCGCTTCGTGTACACGCGCTCGGGCATGGGCGCCGTTTCGGCGCTGATACGCAAGTCAGGGTCGGTGGCTTTAAATTCGCTCAGAAACATTTCCTGGCATTGTACTAAGCGAGCGTACACCTGCCTGACCTGGTCGGTGCCAACGACGATGACAGCCTCGGCTTCGCGCGCAATGGCGTTGCGCTTGCTACCACCTTGCAGCGAGGCGATATGCGGTTTGAGGGGGGCCAGTTCGTACAGCGTTCGGGCGAGCAATTTGATGGCATTGGCGCGCCCCAGGTGGATGTCCACGCCCGAATGACCGCCCTTCAGGCCGCTGATGTGGAGGGCGAGCGCTACCCTACCCTGCGCCTCTGTGGGTTCCGTTTTTATCCGGAATGTGCCGTTGGTGTCCACGCCGCCGGCGCATCCGATGCAGAAGACGCCGTCTTCTTCGGTGTCTAAGTTGAGCAAATAGCGCGCTTTCAGCACGTTAGTGGACAGGTTCTTGGCGCCATTGAGGCCGGTTTCTTCATCCACGGTGATGAGGATTTCCAGCGGCCCATGTACGGCCGTTGGGTCGCTGGCGATGGCTAAGGCTGCCGCCACACCGATGCCGTTGTCGGCGCCGAGAGTGGTGCCTTCAGCGCCCATCCATTCGCCGTGGCGCACCAGGCGAATGGGGTCGCGGTCGAAGTCGTGTTGGGTGCCGCGATTTTTCTCGCACACCATATCGCTATGGGCCTGAAGGGCTACGGTGGGCGCTTCTTTCCGCCCGCGGCTGGCCGGCACGCGGGCCACTAAGTTGCCTTGCTTGTCGCGAGAATAGCGCAGCTTCAGCCGTCGGAATTGCGCTTCTAAGTAGTTGGTAATGCGCTCCTCCTTTTTGGAGCAACGCGGAATCTGGCTAATTTCATAAAAGTACTGCCACAGCAGTTGAGGCTGAAGGCCTTCGATAGCCGAATGAGCGCTCATATCCGTCATATACCGGTAGGTTAATGTTTCTTTTTCAGAAAGTTGAATAGAACACGGCTTTGCCGCCAGGCAAAGGTAAAAATTCCTGCTGCCGCGCGCATTTCTGTGTCCTTCCTTTGCTCCGAAAGGCTTCTGGGCAGGTGGCGCGACGCAGTCTCATGCAGACGCAGGGGATGTTGGCTGAAATGTTTTTGTATCATTGCGCCGCAAATTCAATTTACTACTATTCTAAACGAGCAATCATCTGCCATGAAGAAAATCCTTTTTGCGCTAATCTGCTGTCTCCCCGCTCTACTTCAGGCCCAAACGACCAAAGTGGTTCGTGATTTTTTTGATAAAAACACCATTGGCGAAATTCGCCTTACCCTGCCGGCGGCCAACTGGAACGAAGTGCTGGACTCGCTGCGCATCTATGGCGAAGGCATGCTGGTGGGCAGCGCCATCGTGGATGGTATCAGCTATGAAGGTGTGGGCGTCCGATTTCGGGGCAACAACTCTTACCAGACGGGACTGAAACGAAACCCGTTTCAAATCAAGCTGAACTACACCGATAAATCGCTCAACCACCAGGGCTGCACCTCCATCAAGCTCTCTTCGGCACTGCGCGACCCCAGCATGGTGCGCGAGGTGCTCTTCCACGAAATTGCGGCGCAGTATATGCCCTCGCCGCGCGCTTCGTACACCAAGTTATACGTCAATAATGAGTACATCGGCGTGTTCATCAATTTAGAGAGCGTGGAAGGCCAGTTTCTGCGCCAGCATTTCGGCTCCGACAACGGGCCGCTGTTCAAGGCGGGCGTGGACTACAAGCCCGAAAACATCCCCGCCGGCTGCAAGCAGAACATCTTCGGCTCGCTGGAATACGAGGCGAACATGGACTGCTATCGCCAGAACTTTGAAATGAAATCGGAGCGCGGCTGGACGGCCCTGCAAGAGCTGACGCGCGTGCTCAACAATGACCTGGGCAAAATCGCCGACCACTTAGACGTGGATCGCGCACTGTGGATGCTGGCGCTCAACAACGTCATGGTTAACCTCAGCAGCTACTCCGGTGCGCGCAGCGTCAACTACTACCTCTATCAGGACGAACACGGACGCTTCCAACCCATTCACTGGGATTTGAACCTTTCCTTTGGCAGCTTTAAAAACACCGGCCAGGGCAGCGACTTAGACCTGCGCGGCCTGCAGCGCTTAGACCCTCTGCTGCATGCCGACAACCCGCTGAAGCCGCTGATTTCCAAACTCCTGAGTGACCCACTCTATCGCAAAATCTACCTGGCACATGTGCGGCAGATCAACAACGAGTTTTTTGCCAACGGCGAATACGAAAAGCGCGCCAAAGCCCTTCAGGCGCTCATCGTAGTGCCCTACAGCGAGGATAAGTACAAGCAGTACAGTCTGGAGGATTTCCAGAACAGCCTGAAAGTTACCACAGGCGCGCGCAGCCGCATTCCGGGCATTGCAGAGCTGATGAGCAAACGCGCGGCCTTCCTGAAAACACATCCCGAACTGACGGCGCTACCTTCCAACATCAGCGATATCGGCCTGCAGGGACGTGCCAAATTCGAAGCACAGCCCGTTACGGCCTTCCGAATCTCGTGCAAGGCCGACCGCTATCCCAAGCGCCTGTTCATCTACTACCGCTTCGAGGAAGGCCAGCCCTTCCGTTCGGCTTTGATGCAGGAGGACAACAGCGCCACGCTCCCCCCTGGTACCAAGGCCTTCACCATCAGCATTGACGCCCCCAACAGCGATGCCGTGCTGGAGTACTACCTGATGGCTGAAAATGCCGGAACGGTGCAATTCTCGCCATTCAACTACGTTAAGGCGCCGTACAAAGTGAAACTGGCCGACCTGAACAAATAGAAGACCCGCCACCACACGGCGCAGGTTTTTCGGAAAATACAATACATACCCATGCGTAAACTCCTTTTATTCCTCTCCTTAGCGGCGGCGTGGATGGGCCTACCCCTCCGCGCTGCCGCCCAGGATTTTTACGGCAAAGGCATCCAGGAAATCCGCATCGAAATCCCACACGCCGACTGGGACTGGAAACTGGACTCGCTCAAGACCGTCAACCCCGAAGGACGCCTGCTCGCCACGGCCTTCCTCAACAACGTCCGCTACGACAGTGTGGGCGTGCGCTACAAAGGCAACAGCTCCTACTTCCGAACGCGCAAGGAAACCTCGCGCAAGCTGCCCATCAACGTCAAACTCAACTTCCGACGCAAAGACCAGAAACTCAAGGACGGCCACACCACCATCAAACTCTCCAATGGTTTTCTGGATCCCAGCTTCGTGCGCGACCCATTGGCCTACCTGATTGTGCGGCGCTACATGCCTGCCCCGCAGTGCAACTTCGCTAAAGTGTTCATCAATAAGAACTTTTATGGACTGTACGTCAACACAGAGTCCGTGGACGAGCTGTTCATCGAAAAGCACTTTGGCACGCGCTCGGGCTATTTGGTCAAATGCGACCCCGACCAGTGGAAACGTGTACGCAGCCAGAGCGGTTGCCCTAAGGGGGAGAATGCTTCGCTTATGTACCTCAATGACAACCCCGGCTGCTACGAGGCCTTCTACGAGGTGGATGACCCCGCTGCCTGGCGGCCGCTCATCTACCTCATCAAGGTGCTCAACCAGGAACCGCAGAAAATAGAAACCGTCCTCAACATTGACCAGACGCTGTGGATGCACGCCATCAACAACGTCATCGTCAATCTGGACAGCTACACCGGCTCGCTGTCGCACAACTACTACCTGTGGATAGACTCCACCGGGGTGGGCCATCCGCTCATCTGGGACCTGAACATGGCTTTCGGCGGCTGGCGACGCGACTTTAGCTTCAGCACCATGAGCGACCAGGAGCTCATCGAATACAGCCCACTGGCCGAATTCAACAATGCCAAACGCCCACTTATCTCCAAAGTGCTGCGCGTGCCGCTGTACCGCAAAATCTATCTGGCCCACGTGCGCACCATCGTCAACGACTGGTTGGCCAACGGCCAATGGCTCAAAGAAGCCGAGGCCATGATGAAAGAGATTGACCCCTGGGTACAAAAAGACACGCTCAAATTGTACTCCTACGATGCCTTCAAAAAGAGCTTAGACAGTACCCTGGTGGTGGGCCCTGATAAGATTATCGGCCTGCGCCAGCTGATGGGTCCTCGCACGAAGTACCTGACGCAGCACCCGGCACTCAACAAGCTGGCGCCCTCTATCAGCACAGTAAAACACGAAATCCAGGGCGACAGCGTGCTCATCACCGCCCAGATGAAAGACGCTGAAAACGGCTGGCTTTATTACCGCAAAAATCGCTCGTTCGCCTTCCAGTTAACTCCTTTGAACGACGCCGGCGAAAACGGCGACACCACCGCAGGCGACGGCATCTTCAGTGCCCTGCTGCCCCGCGCGGAAGTGGTACACTACTATGTCGTGGGCGAAAACAAGGAAGCCGCCGCACTCCACCCGGAGCGGGCGTCCAAGGAGTTTTTGAAAATAGAATAGCCGTTCATCTAACAAGGCCCAAAGGGCCAAATAAGTTACAGGCTCCGGGCAGAGTGTTCTTAAATACCTGCAATAGCCCGTCAGGGCCGATAGGCAAACCCGACGAAAGGGCGAAACGGCGCATTCATCTCGCATCAAGTTCATTTGTCCGCACCGGCGGCTGCTCCGACCTTTGCCGGCAAAAACCGTTGCCTGCCCGAACATGTCCGCGTTGCCTTTGCCCATCAGCGCCATTGTGCTTGCCTTCAACGAGGAACGCCACCTTGCCGACTGCCTGCGCTCACTCCAGGGTATTGCCGCCGAAGTGTTCGTGGTGGACTCCGGCTCTACCGACGCCACCGCCGCCATTGCTCAGCAGCTGGGTGCTCACGTCGTCTATCACCCGTTTGAAAACTACAGCCAGCAGCGCAATTGGGCTTTGCAACACCTGCCGCTGCAACACGAATGGGTGCTCCACTTAGACGCCGACCACCGCCTGACCGACGACCTGCGGCGATCGCTGCGGCGCACGTTCGAGCAAACCATTCCCGACGACATCAACGGCTTCCTCGTCAGCCGGCGCACCATCTTTCTGGGCCGCTGGATACGCCACGGCGGCCACTACCCGGTCTATCACGCCGTGCTCTTCCGCCGCGGCAAAGGCCACTGCGAACCGCGCCGCTACGACCAGCACTTCCGAGTAGAGGGCAGAGTCCTCCGGCTGCGGGGCGACATCGAGGACATCGTTACCGAGTCGCTCCACCGCTTCACCCAACGCCACAACACCTGGGCCTCGTTAGAGGCCGAAGAACAACTCACCAGCGCACCCAAAAATGCCGAAGGATTAGTCGAACCCAACCTTTGGGGCACGCCCCAACAACGCCGGCGCTACTGGAAACGCCGCTACGAACGGCTGCCGCTCTTCGTGCGCCCGTTCCTGTATTTTTTCGTCCGCTATTTCCTCCGGCTCGGCTTCCTCGACGGGCCACAAGGGCTGATCTTTCACGTCTTGCAGGGCTTCTGGTTCCGCTTTCTGATTGACGCCAAAATCTATGAGCAACGCTACCGCTCCTGATTACACGCTGGGCCTCAATGCCTACCACGCCGACGCAGCCGCGGCACTCTTCCGAGGCAATGAGTTACTCGTTGCCTCGGAAGAGGAGCGCTTTCGTCGCATCAAGCACTGGGCGGGATTGCCCACCGAAGCCATTCGCTTTTGCCTGCAAGAAGCCGGCATCGGACTCGAACAGGTGCGCACGGTAGCCGTCTCGCGCAATCCTTTCGCCCGCCTGGGGCACAAAATCGCCTATGTACTGAGCCGCCAGCTCTGGACGCGCCAGCTGGCTCACCGCGCAGCCAATGCGCAAAGTGTGTTTCGCATCAAGGCGCAATTAGCCCGGCATTTCGGCCTCACACCGGCACAGTGGCCCGTCCGCATGCGCTGGATAGAACACCACCGCAGCCACTTAGCCTCCGCCTTCTGGGCTTCTCCGTTTGAAAAAGCCGCTCTGCTCTCTATTGACGGCATGGGCGACTTTACTTCCTGCCTGATGGCCATAGGCACCGGAAACACCATCCGGCCACTGCAGAGCGTCCTGTACCCACACTCGCTGGGCTTTTTTTACACGGCATTCACGCAACTACTCGGCTTTCCGCACTACGGCGACGAGTACAAGGTCATGGGGCTGGCACCTTACGGCAAACCGGTGTTTTTGGAAAAAATGCGCAGGGTCATTCAGCTGAAGCCCGACGGAACATTTGCCCTGAACCCGCTCTACTTTCGGCATTTTTGGGAGGGCGTGGAAATGTCCTGGGAAGGGCCGCCGACGCTGGGACCGCTGTACACCGATGCTTTCGCCCGCGATTTTGGGCCGGTGCGACAGCCGCAAGAAGCCATCACCGAATATTACTGCGACCTGGCCGCCTCGGTGCAGGCCATGGCGGAAGAGGTCATCTTTCACGCGGCCAATCACCTGCACCAACGCACAGGCCTGGATACTCTGTGCGTAGCCGGCGGCGTAGCCCAAAACTCGGTGGCCATGGGCAAACTGCGCCAGCACACGCCCTTCCGCCGCCTCTACCTGCCGCCCGCCGGGCACGACGCAGGCACCAGTATCGGCGCGGCGCTTTACGCCCTGCACGCCATCGAGCAGCGCCCGCGACCGCCATTCCGACATCGGGCATACACGGGCTACTGCGCGTCAGGCGCTGAAATCGAAGAGGCCTTGCGCCAGCACCACCTGACGTGGATGCGGCTGCCCGACGAGACGCTTTTCAACCACATCGCCGAGCGCCTGGCCCAGGGCAACGTGGTGGGCTGGTATCAGGGTCGGGCCGAATTCGGCCCGCGCGCGCTGGGCAACCGCTCCATTCTGGCCGACCCGCGCCGTGCCGACGCCCGCGAGCGCATCAACGAAAAAATCAAGCGCCGCGAGCGTTTCCGTCCTTTCGCTCCGGCCATTCTGGCCGAAGCGGCAGCCGATTTTTTTGAAAACCCGGATGATGTTCCGTACATGGAAAAGGTGTACATCGTGCGCTCTGAAAAGCGCGCCCTCCTTCCGGCCGTTACCCACGTGGACGGCTCCGGTCGGCTGCAAACCGTGCACCGGGCCGACAACCCGCGTTTCTATGGCCTCATCGAAGCGTTCGCCCGCAAAACGGGCGTGCCGGTGCTGCTCAACACGTCGTTCAACGAAAACGAACCCATTGTCAATCGCCCCGAAGAAGCCATTGCCTGTTTCCTGCGCACGCGCATGGACGTGCTCGTGTTGGAAAACTACGTGGTCGAGCGCGATAGTACCACGCCTCAGGCCACCTGACCTCCGCAGCTCGAACCCGCGCCAGCCGTGCATCCGTAGCAGTGCTGATTGAGCACAATGCGGCGCTGCTCCAGCGTCTGCAGGTCGAAGTCGCGGATGTGGGTGCAGGGCGCATCCACCTTCAGGTCGAGCATCTGGTTGAAATCGCAGTCGTACAGGTAGCCCTCCCAACTGACGGAGATGGTGTTGCGGCACATGACGCCCGCCACGGCAGCCGGATTGAAGGCGTCGAGCAGGGTTTGCATGTACGTCTCATACTGGCCGCTTTCGAGCAGGTAGTCTAAAAAGCGGCTGATGGGCATGTTCGTGATGGCGTACAGGTGGTTGAAGACCACGCCGTACCTGCGCTGCAGCTGGGCCTTGAATTCGCGTTCTAAAGCCTCCTGGTTGCCGGGCAGGAACGTCCCGGTAGGGTTGTACACGAGGTTGATTTTCAGGTTACTGTCGGGCTGTCCGTAGCCGGCCTCGTTGAGCAGGCGCAGGGCTTCGATACTGGCCTCGAACACGCCATCGCCGCGCTGGCTGTCGGTGCGGCGCGCGTTATAGTGGGGCAGCGAGGAGACAATTTCCACCTGGTGCTGAGCGAAAAACTGCGGCAGGTCGCGGTAACGCTCGTGCGCCAGAAGGATGGTCAGATTGCAGCGGTCCATGACGTGTTTGCCCAGAGCGCGGCATTCCTCGACAAACCAGCGGAAGTGCGGGTTCATCTCCGGGGCGCCGCCAGTGATGTCCACCGTCGGGATGTCGTAGCGACGCAGCACCTCTAAGCACAGGTCGAAGGTTTCTTTCGACATGTTTTCGCGCTTGCGGTCGGGGCCGGCATCCACGTGACAATGCGCGCACGTCTGGTTGCACAGTTTACCCACGTTCACCTGAAAAATTTCGATGCGCGTGGGCTTCAGCACGCCATCGGCATAGCCAGCCTGGCGAATGGTTTCAGCGAAGGGCGGCACTTTGACATCGGTTACGGCCCTTCCGTTGAGCACTTCCAATTGAAAGAAGGTATCGGAAAGTGGGCTGTGCCGGCGGGCCAGCGTCTGCGTGCGCGGATGTATGCTCATGACAGGGTGGTTTGCACGTGTAACAAAAGGTAGAAAGCGAAAGGGCGCGCCCTACTCTATTCACATGGTCATTTCTTTAGCGTGACTCATCATCTGGGTAGAAAACACCAGACTTGAGCCAGCGCGAATAGCGGCCGCCACGTGTACGGCCTCCATCATTTGCTCCTCGTCGGCGCCCTTCTCCAGACACGTCGTCGTGTAAGCATCAATACAGTATGGGCACTGTACCGTGTGGGCCACCGCCAGCGCAATGAGTGCCTTTTCGCGCTCTGTGAGGGCACCCTCCTTGAACACCTCGCCATACCAGGCGAAGAACTTATCGGCCATGGGCTTCTGCCATTCACTTATCTGGCCAAACTTTTTCAAATCCTCCGGGTCGAAGTAGCGCTTCTTGGACATAGCAATTTTTGAAAAATGAGAAATGAAACGTGAAAAGTGAGTGTCAGATGGAAAGAAAAAGCCGTGGTTGTGTACTCCCTAATGGCGCTTTGATGGTTTAAGCACACCAATTGTTCTATGCCGAGCCTAAATACGATGCCCGCGTGCGCCTGGTTTTTTCCGGGTAGAAAAAGTAGCGAAAGCTTCAGCCGTAAAAAAAAGGGCTTCCAGCCACATACAGCAACTCGAAACCCTTCCTCTACGCAAAGAGCAGCCGATTACAGGCGCCCCAAAGCACCTGCCAGCGAGGTGAAAACAAAGGGGAACCCTACCCAAACCCACTCTGGGGCTATTACCAAAAGGGCAAGCGTCCCTACCAGGCTCACAGCGAAAATCAGCCAGTCGCGTTTGCGGTTTTCTACGTATTCTTCGTTACGGCTCATGATGAAACAGCAGTTGATGACGCCGGCAAAGGTAAAAACGTTTTGCAGACCGGAGCGGGCGGACGAACGATAACGACTGGTAAATGTCGTTTCCTCCCTGAGCCGAGCCTCCCGGAGAGCCATGTCGCTTTGGCCCTATTTTGAGCAGAGGCGACACCTCTCGGATTGAGATGTCGCCTCAGCACAGCGAAGCGCGGCCTGGGTGGCCCAGGGTGGCAAAGCGCCCCATGCTTTCCTGGCCAAGAGCCTGGCAAATCTCGTTTCTTTGCCGCCGCATTTCACTCATATCCTCTTCTCAGGTTTATGCCCTCTACTTCCCAGATACAGGTATTCGTTACCGGCGGCACGTTTGACAAAGAATACAACTACCTGACGGGCGAGTTATATTTCAAGGACACGCACGTCAAGGAGATGCTCGAGCGCGGGCGCTGCGAGGTACCGGTGGACATTAAGACGCTCATGATGGTGGACAGCTTAGAGATTGGCGACGACGAGCTGTCCATCATCATTTTCAACTGCCGCAAGACGGAGGCGACGCGCATCCTGATTACGCACGGCACCGACCGCATGGTGGACACCGCGCGCGCGTTGGCCGAGGCCAACATCGAGGGCAAGACGATTGTCCTGACCGGCGCCATGATTCCTTATGCCTTTGGCATGTCGTCGGACGGTTTTTTCAACCTGGGCAGCGCATTAGCCTTTGTGCAGGTGTTGCCGCCGGGCGTTTACATCGCCATGAACGGGCGCTATTTTTACTGGAACAACGTCCGGAAGAACCGCCAGACCGGCTCTTTTGAGGAGCTGGGAGCAGCACAGGGGTAGCCTTTTGCTGCTCAGAAGCGGGTTTCAATGTAGTAGGGCAGCATGGCGCGCCAGGTAGGCCAGTCGTGGGGCATGTCGGGCCCCCAGATGTCGAGTTCGTGAGGGATGCCTTTGGCCGAGAGGATGCCCGACAGGCGTCGCGAGGCATCCGGGTCCTCGTAGTCGCCCGAGCCAGTTACGATGTGGATGTGCTGCATGCGGCGCAGGCGCGGCAGGTTGTAATCGTCGTTGAGGTTGGGCAGGTAATGGACGGGCGAGTTGAAATAGACGTCTTCGTCGAAGTAGCCTTTGGTGTAGGTGCTCAGGTCGTATGAGCCAGACATGGCGATAGTACCTGAGAACAGGTCGGGGCGGCGGAAGCATACATTGGCCGCATGCAGGGCGCCCAGTGAAGCGCCGCTGGTGATGATGGGCGTGTCCGGGCTGGTGTGCATGTGAATGAACGGCACGACTTCGTTCTCCACGTAGCCGTTGTACTGTTGGTGTCGGATGGCTTTGTGGCGCGGGTGCATGCGGTTGTTGAGCCAGGCTTCCGAGTTGATGCTGTTGATGGAGAACACTTTAATCTTTCCGGCCTCGATGTACGGCTCCAGCACGGAGATGAGATAGAAGCGCTCGTATTCCAGAAAGTCCGCCGCGGCGGTTGGGAAAAGCAGCAGAGCAAAGCCAAAATGGCCGTACACGGCGATTTCCATGTTCTTGTTCAGCCGGGGGCTGACCCATTGGTGTATTTCTCTTTTCATGAAAAAAAGTTGTTGAGTGTTGGTTTCGGGGCAAATGTAAGGTAGGAATGGGAACGGCCAAACAAGTCGGACGGTTACTGTTGGCGAATGGCCTCCTGTATGCGCTCGTTGTCGGGCCAGGCGCGTCGGAGGAATTCCAATCTTCGGGGCGAAAGGCTATCGGTGTGAGCCTGCTGCACGATGGCCTGCTCCAGAATATCCATCTGTTCGACCAGGATTTCCGGATGTACCTGCAAGATGGCCACGACTTCGGGCAGGAGGTTCATTTCCGGGAACTGGCGCGTGTATTCGCGGACGTTTTCGCTGGTAGGAGCGGTGCGTATTCGCTCCACCCAGGCCTGCTCCAGGGTCTGAAGGCGTTGGTGTGCGTATTCCCGGCGTTCGGGCGCTGCTAAGGGCGATTGCCCGAATTTTTCCAGATACTTCCGGACGAACAGCGGGTTATCGGAGAGTTCCATGCGGCGGAAGTAAGCCTTTTCGCATTGAGGTGCGGCAAAAAATGCCGGATCGTGTTTGTGTCTGTCAATATAAGCGGTGTAGGCGTCTTCGGTGTCGCGCCAGGCTGCTGCCCAATAGTCGCGCTGGATGCTGTTGGTAAGGCTCCAGGTCAGCCCTATGGCACCGGCGATGAAGGCCAGTAGCAGGAGCAGCACGCTGCGCCCGCGTCGAGGGGTAGCCCGCGAAGCGGCAGGCTCCGATATCGGGGCCTGTGGCGCCGATGGCCGGGGTGGCGGGCTGTACGTCGGCAGGGTTTGGGTAAGGATGCGCTTCAGGGCATCAGCGGCAGACTCGCCCGGCTCGGGCTGAAGGCGGAGCGCTACTTCAAAGCCCGCAGATCGGAAGGTCTCGGTCGCCTCTTCGGCAGCACTCGACACCACGACCTGCTCTTCGATGACGACATCCTTGCGCAGCTCGCGCCCGCCAATCACTTCGATGACCGATATTTTGAGCAGCAGAGGAAAGGCACCCTCCTGCAAGGGCCGAACGTAGAACAGCCATTCGGTGTAGTCCGCTTCGTCCAGAAACTGGATGGTGTCGGAGATGGGGCGAATGTGGAAAGGCTTGCTTTCCAGAACGTTGAGCATTTCGACGGCCATGACCTCGGCCACGCGGATGCTTTGCTGTACCTGGCCGGCCCGCTCTTTCCAGTCGCGCAGCAGGTCTTCCTGCTGGTAGGCGATGCGCACGCGGCAGGCGTGTTCCCGCTCGAGGGCCATGGTATTTGGAATGTGGTACAGCAAGTGGCCGCGCTTAGGTCGTGGTGACGCCTCCTGGTCTTTTTCGCGCTGAAAATCGGAGACGTCGAGGCCATCCACAAGCGCCATAAAGTCGGCCATCATCCGATTGTACAGGATATCGAGCTCGGCATTGGAACGGATGCCCTGAATGCGCTCCGTCAGGTAGCTCTTGTATCGCCCGCGCAGACCTGAGTACAGGTTGTACTGCGGAGACTCCGCGCGCAACACTTCGCCCAGGCGCTGCAAAGCCAGGTCGAGGCCCTCGGTGAGCAGGCGCTTGAGTTCCGATTTGAGTTCGTCCGTTCGCATGGCCCTTTTTTGAGCAAAGGTAGTTCATTATTCCGCCGAGTCAAGGAAACCACAAATACACACACCCTTACTGAGGCGACACCACCTAAAAGGAGATGTCGCCTCGCCAGAGGTATCGCCTTCGAGGTACGAGAAGGCGACATCTCTGAGCAACTCAAAATTAAAAGCGCAGTCTTCGAAGAAATAACCTGATGCAGAGAGGGCTTTTACTTCATCAGTGCGCACACGGGCATGCCCTTACCCCTTGCCCGTTTTTTCTGCATTGAACAGGCTAATGACAATAGGGCGAAGGATTAGGGCCAGTTTGTGCCTATTTTTCGCTATCCAATCATCAATTTCAGGCTTCTGAGTCGCTATATCAACCGTGATCGTCCTCTTCTTCTTTTTGCTGTATTCTTCAGCCTTTTTGGCCTTCTCTTCCCAGGAGAGGCGGACTATTCCACTCGTCAGCACTAACTCGTCTATATCTTCGTCGTATTCAATCTCTTCGTCGTTGTAGTAGATGTTTTGCTCGGGTATAACTATCCCGCCCCTGGCCAGGACTAAAGCGTCTCGCACATTTACCTGCTGCAGAGTGCGTTCATCCAGAACGACTCCCTCCAGACTCTTTCCGCTGTTTACCCATTCAACGGCTTCCTTTATCGTGAGAACTTTCATCACTTCGTTTTTTAAGTTTGCATTCTAAATATAAACCTCTTTCATCTTGATTAGCTTGCCGGGCTGAAATAAGCCGAATGGCTGTTCCTCTAAGGGTGTAAACAACGACCAGGATAATCCGGCTCGCCGTCTTGCCGATTCTAAGCACCCGATATTCGCCTCTGTAAGTAGCCTCCATTTCGATAGCATCCGGATCGTCGAACACCGTTCTGGCTTCCTCAAAGCCAACCTTGTGCTTCTGGATATTTGCCTGATTTTTAACCTCGTCCCATTCATAAAGCATGAGCAGCGGTTCGCATTATGTTATCCTGATGTCAACGGCTTTTCTCGCAGGGTATTCTTTCGGATATTTTTAGGCAAAGGTATAGTTTTTGGGCTGAGATAGGCTCCGTTTCTTCTGATGTCAATCCATGTTGGGTGCAGGTCAGGTCATTTTCCTTCAAATGCCACTGGAATGCCGCTCGCGCCGCAGTCGGTATCTCTCTGAACAGCGCGATATCAGATTTTTACAGATGTTTGCCACCGGATTATGTGCGAACTTGACGTTACCTGCCGGTCGTTTGAGGCTCTGACGGTGTATGAGCTGTACGAGATCATGGCTTTGCGCCAGGAGGTATTTGTTGTGGAACAGAATTGCCCCTACTTAGATGCCGACGGCAAAGACCTGCAGGCCTGGCATGTGCTGGGGCGCGATGGGGCCGGGCGCCTGGTGGCATACACGCGGCTGCTGCCGGTAGGGGTCAGTTATGAGGGCTACGCATCCATTGGTCGGGTAGTCAGTGCGCCTTCGGTGCGTGGCAAAGGAGCGGGGCGGGCCATTATGGCGCACAGCCTGGCATGGTGCGAGCGGCTGTTTGGGCCGACGCCGCTGAAGATCAGCGCGCAGACGTATTTGCTGCGTTTTTACGAGCATTTTGGCTTTCGCTCGACAGGAGAGGAGTATTTGGAGGATGGCATTCCGCACACGGCCATGGTGTTGGAGCGATCGTAGTTACCGTTCGGCGCGCATGGGTTCGCTGTCCCACGCGTGGTCATCGGTGGTCAGGTTGGCCATCAGGTCGTCTTGCAGGAGGCGTTCCTGCAGTTCGATTTCTTCGCGCACGGTCAGCACGTAGTCGCGTGCTTCGCGGCGGGCGGCGGCGAGTTTGCGCAGCGAGCGTTCGTCGTAGCGGATGAAGCGCTGGGCCTGTCGGCGGGCAGTGTATCGGCGGAAGCCCATAGACACCAGTACGTCTTCGCCGAGGCTAACGGCGGTGTAGAGCGTTTCGCGATAGACGTTTTCGACGTTCTGCTCGATGAGGTCGTAGGCGTCCATGCGGTTGCGGGCACGCGCGAAGATGCGCAGGTGTGGGAAGTGCTTGCGCAGCGTTTCAATGATGCGGGCGTTGATTTCGGGCGAGTCCACCGCAGCGATGAACACGCGGGCCTGTTCAGCTCCGGCCGCTTCGAGCATCTCTAAGCGCGTAGCATCGCCGTAATAGACCTTGAAGCCCATTTTGCGCAGCAATTCTACCCGGTCGGAGTCGTGGTCCAGAATGGTTGCTTCAATGTTGTTGGCGCGCAGCAAGCGGCCAATGGTGCTGCCGAAGTGCCCAAAGCCGGCAATAATGACCGGATGCTGCTCATCAACGACATCGCCGGGGCGCGGCTCGGGTTTCATCTTGACCCCGAAATAAGGGTCAATGAAGTGGTCGTTGACCAGCAATAAAAATGGTGTGATAAACATGCTGATGGCCGTAACGGACATGAGCTGGTTGGCCAACTGTTCGGGTACTAAGTGAATTTGCTGCGCAAAGCTGACCAGGACAAAGGCGAACTCGCCTATCTGACTCATGCCCAGCGCAAAGAGGATGTTCTGGTCGCTGCTGATGCGGAAAAAGCGCCCAACGGCGAAAAGGCTGGCGGCTTTGATGAGCAACACCAGCACAACCAGCATAGAGATGAAGCCGGGCGACTCCAGCACCAGATCAAAGTTCAGGGCTGCTCCTACGCCAATGAAAAACAAGCCCAAGAGCAGGCCTTTGAACGGTGAAATATCGCTCTCCAACTCGTGCCGAAACTCGCTGTTGGCCAGCACTACGCCCGCCAGAAAGGCGCCCAGAGCCGGGCTTAGGCCCACCATTTCCATCAGGTATGAAATGGCCAGCACCAACAGCAAAGAGGCCGCCGTAAACAGCTCGTGCAGGCGCGTTTGCGCCACCGCCCGCAGCACTGGGATGAAAATATATCTGCCCAGAAAAAAGATGCTGCCTACCACGCCCACCACGGCCAGCGTTTGCAGCCAGCCGGGCAAATCGTCAATCTGCGAATGGCTTTGCACTTCCGCAACTGCTGCAGTGCCTCCTGTCGCTAAAAGGGGCAATAGCGCCAGTATGGGAATGACGGCAATGTCCTGAAACAGCAACACGGAAAACGAAGACTGCCCCATGATCGAGCGCGCATTTCCGCGTTCCTTGAGCGTTTGGAGCACAATGGCCGTAGAGGACATGGAAAACGCCAGCGCCACCGTCAGGGCCACCGGCCACGACCAGCCTAAGGACAAAAACAACGCGCCCAGCAACAGGGTGGTTAGCCCCATCTGCCCTACCCCCAGCCCCAAAATGGAGCGCCGCATGGCCCAAAACTGATCCGGCTCCAGCTCCAGCCCAATGAGAAACAACATCATCACGACGCCCATTTCGGCAAAGTGCATCAGCTCGGCACGTTCTTCGCCCACCAGGCCCAGCCCAAAGGGGCCTATCAGAATGCCCGCCAGCAAATACCCCAACACCGAACTCAGGCCCAAACGCTTGGTAATGGGCACACACAAAACCGCTGCGGCTAAGTAGATAATGGCTTGTTGTAAAAACATAGGCGGCGTTTTTGCTGAAAAATGCGTTGCAGGCGTAGAGTTCTACTCGCTCCGGCGGCTTTTCCCAGTCGAGCGGAAACACTACCATCAAAGGAACGAAATTTTTTGGAAAAACGAAAAAAACACCTTCTCGCCCTCTCACCTGAAGGAGCGGGATGTTTTTTCGGAAAACGTAGGAGGCGCTTGCGCAAGCCTAACGGGTTACCACGATGCGCTGCGCTGAGCGTCCGCTTTCGCTCTGCAGCAGCACGATGTACACGCCTGCCTGGCTGAAAGCCTCTGCCGGCAGGTCGAGCGTTTGTTCGCCGGGCAAGAAGTGCTGTGCGGTGCGGGCGTACGTCTGGCGGCCAGTAGCATCCAGCACCCGGATATCGGTCTGGAACGGAGCGTTGGTTTCTACCCACAGACGCAGGGGAGAGCCGGCCATGAGCGGGTTGGGCGCCAGGTGCCAGCGCGTCAGTTCGGCGATTTCGCGGCTGGCCGATGTGCCGGAAGTGCGGAAGCTGGACTGACGGGCGGCAGCGCAAGTAACGTATTCGTTGAACGGCCGCACGCGCCACTGATAAGTACGGTTGGGCTGGAGGGTCCGCACCGTTAACGAGGTGCCGGTGGTGATGAATGCCTGCGCAAACGAAGAGGAGAACGAGTTCACAATGTCGAACTCGACCAGATAGTAGGTGGCCCCCGTTACGGGTTTCCACTCTACCTGTACTTCATCGAAGAAGGGCACGTTCACGCCGCCCACGGGCGCCGTGAGCAGGTCGGCGGGGGTGTTGATTTCCGTAGCGATGGGCGTGAAATTATTGTTCAGGTAATTGCGCTGGCTGGAAGCGCGGTCGGCCAGAATGGCGCTTTGCTGCTGGGGCGTGAATACATATTCGCTGCAGAAGTTGAAGTAGCCCATCATGTTGTTGGCCATAGGGGCTACGGGCTGGCCCAGAGGGTCGCGGGCGCCGCCGTTGTAGGCGCAGCTGGTGGCTCCGAAACCGAAGTTGTAGTCGGGCGGTGTATCGCAAATGCGGTCGGCGGCGGTGGTGCAGTTCGTGCCATTGACGCGCTCGGTGGCAATGCCGCCCGGAGAAGTGGCCGGGGCGTTGGGCCAGGACGGGAACGTGTTGTCGAAGGGCTGGCTTTCCCAGCCGAAGAAGGTATGATTAAGGCTGAAGAAGTGGCCGACTTCGTGCGGAAGTGTAGAGTTGCTCTTTTGCCCGCTGATCTGGTCTCTGCGGCTGACGATCCAGTCGCGTTGCGGGCTATAGTAGGCCAGGGTAATGCCCTGCTGGTTGGTATTGACCGCAGCGTTGTTGACGATGTAGATGTTCATCGCATTGGGGTGCCGCTGCGACTGCATGGTGAACCAGGCCGTCTGATTGTTGTAAACGTTGTCGTTGTTGATGTTGTAGTTGAAGATGGTTCCGAAGGTGGGGTGGGGCCGCAGATAAAAGCGGATGTTCATGGGCGCGAAGGCGTCGTTAAGGGCGCACAACTGATCCAGCACGCGCGACTCGAGGACTCGCCCCTTACCCGCGTTGTCGCCCACCAAATGGAAATGAATGGGCACGTACTGGATGTTTCCGCGCTCCTGGACGCCGATAGCGGCACGCTCTAAGTTGGCTATCAAGCGCGGCTCGATGAGCAGCTGGTCTTCAATCGTAGTACCGCATACCCCGTGCACCGCCTGGGCCACAAGCGCAACGGGAAAAGAAAGCAGGAAAAGGGTGGCTAAGGGAAAGAGTACTTTTTTCATAGCGAGTATTGTCGTAGAAGAACGCAAAAACGGGCGACAAAAGTAAGAGGACGCCGCCAAGAATCCAGAAGAAACCCGCTGGGTGTCGCCTATTAGCAAAACGAGCGGATTTTCTGACCGCTTCACATACGCGCTAAGGCTGGGCGGTAGTCTCTTTGCCACAGGGTTCGCCGGCGGTGCGCCCACAAACGCCGCAGGTAGCGCCCTGCTTTTGCAGGAAGGGATTGTTGTTGGCACACGTGCCGCGAAACTCGCCCCCTTTCACAAAAAGGATGCGGAGGCTGAAGAGGAAAAACGACAGCAAGACGACGGCAACGGCCAAAGCGATAACGACAAGCATGGAGGACAGAATTTTAGCTCAAAGGTAATCTAATCGAAAAGTAGGGCGACATTTGGCGCGCATTTTTGGGCTTTCTTTGCCGCAACAAACACGTGTGCCGAAAGTTTGCCGGGGATGAAAAGACTGGCCTATTTTGGCCCGCGGTTTTATCGCTCACTTTACTGCTCTCTTTCTGCTTATGCTGCCTGTAAGGAAAATTTTAGAAGGAAAGAACAACGCTAACATCTGGTCGGTACCACCCGACTGTACGGTGCTGGAAGCACTGCAACTCATGGCCCAAAAAAACATCGGCGCCGTCTTAGTCATGGAAGGCGAACGATTGGTGGGTATTTTCTCCGAGCGCGACTATGCCCGTCGGGGCATTCTCCAGGGGCGCGAGTCCAAGAGCACGCGCGTGTCGGAGGTGATGACGTCGAACGTAATCACGGTAACGCCGGACATGAGCATCGAAGACTGCATGCGCCTTTTCGACAACAAGCGCATCCGCCACCTGCCCGTTGTGGAGGACGGCCAGGTGGCAGGGCTGCTCAGCATCGGCGACATTGTGCACGCCATCATCCGCGAGCAGAGCGCACACATTCAGTTCCTGGAACAGTACATATCCGGCATTTAATCATTCACAACCGCCCGGGAGCACAAGGGCATTCGGGCGCCATAACTCACACGTAAACATGGACTTACTCATCGTAGTCGTCTTCATCATTGGCTACACCTTTATTGCCTTAGAACACCCGCTCAAGATTGACAAATCGGCCTCTGCCCTGCTCACCGGCGTGCTGTGCTGGTTGGTACTGCTTTTCGGCATCGAGCAGATGCCGGCCTACGGAAGCCTGACCGAAGAGCAACGCTCCGACATTTTTAAGTTTCTGGATCACAGCCTCTTCGAGCATGTGGGCGAAATTGCGGAAATTCTCTTCTTCCTCATTGGCGCCATGACTATTGTGGAACTGGTGGACCGCCATGAGGGTTTTCGCGTCATCACCGACCGCATTCGCTCGCTCAACCGGGCGCGCCTGCTGTGGATTATTTCCACCATTGCCTTCATTGCCTCGGCCATTCTGGATAACCTGACGACGACCATCATACTGTGCGCCCTTATTCGGCGGTTGCTCAAAAACGAGGAAGATATGTGGTTAGCGGGTGGTTTCGTTGTTCTGGCCGCCAATGCCGGCGGCGCCTGGTCACCGATTGGCGACGTTACGACGATCATGCTCTGGATAGGCGGCCAGATTACCACGTTGCACGTTATCAAGGCTGTGCTGGCGCCTTCCATCGTTTGCTTAGTGGTGCCTTTGATCATTGCATCCTATACGTTGAAAGGGCAGGTAGAACCGCCGGATAAGAGCGATGAGGAACACAACGGCTACGCCTGGGCTGTGCACGAGCAGCACCTGATCTTTGCCCTGGGCACGCTCGGTCTGCTCTTCGTGCCGGTGTTCAAAGCGGTTACACACTACCCTCCGTTTATGGGCGTCCTGCTGTCGTTGGGCTTCATCTGGTATGTAACGGAGTACATTCACCGGGATAAGCCCGAAGAGGTGCGCACCGAATTGTCGGTGGCTGCGGTACTGCGCCGCATTGATACGCCCAGCGTGCTCTTCTTCCTGGGCATCCTGCTGGCAGTGGGGGCGCTGTCCACCTCGGGGCACCTTTTAGTGCTGGCGGATAGTTTGGACCGGGTCTTTGAGGGCAATATTTACCCGCTGAACACGCTCATCGGCATGCTCTCCGCTATCGTGGATAACGTGCCGCTCGTAGCCGCTGCCATGGGGATGTATCCCCTAGACAAATACCCTACCGACCACGATTTCTGGTCATTGTTGGCTTATTGTGCGGGCACGGGCGGCAGCATGCTGGTCATTGGTTCGGCAGCGGGCGTGGCCGCTATGGGTTTGCTGAAGATTAACTTCATCTGGTACCTCAAACGGATCAGCTTGTACGCACTCATCGGCTATCTGGCGGGCATTGGCACATTTTACTTGCAACATTATCTGCTGTAAAAAGGCGTTTTTAAGGTAAAAAACTACGCAATAACGAAGATTTTTGCGCCGGAGCCCGCTGATTGGTGGCCTCTGGAAGTGCTTGCTTTCAACGATAAGGCGAAGCCCGTGAAGCCCAGTTGTACAACCTTGACTACTTTTGGGGCGCCCTAAGCACGCTTAAGACATCTCGTCGTTGCTCAGGTCTATCCAACGAGCTCGTGCCATGCACCCCAGCGTTTTTCTTCTTCTTCTGTTTTTCGCCGGGCTAAGTGCCTGTCAGTCGAACACCGGCCCATCCGTCCAGGCCGACGACCATACGCCACCTATGGCGCAGGAAAAGCCGTCGGTAACTTTAGATGCGCTGAAGCCTCCCACTGCTACCTCCGATGCGGGCAGTTTTGAAAGCTTAGTCTCCGATTACGAGAGCAAAGACCGCGTCATCTGGCAGAAACCCGGGCTGGTCATTTCCCTGCTGGGCGACCTCACCGGCAAGACTGTGGCCGATATTGGCGCAGGTACCGGCTATTTTGCTTTTCGCCTCGTACCTGTAGCCGAGAGGGTGATTGCCGTGGATATTGACCCGCGTTTTATCAATTTTATGGACAGCATCAGGGTGCGCCTGCCCGAGACGTACCAGCGCCGTTTCGAGACGCGCTTAGCCAAACCCAATGACCCCATGTTGGCTGCCGAAGAGGCAGATGCCGTTATTATCGTCAATACTTACGGCTACTTGCGCGACCGGGTGGCTTACCTCAAACTCCTGTCGTCCGGCATGAAACCCAAAGCGCAACTGCTTGTTATTGATTTCAAGAAAAACAATCTGCCCATTGGCCCGTCTAACGAGTACAAAGTGGCCGTTGCCGATGCTGTGCGCGAACTGGAGGCGGCGGGGTTTAAAATCACCCGAATAGACCAGGAAAGCCTCGATTATCAGTACATCCTCATCGCTCAAAAACCCTGACCTACGCCCTCCAGAGATTTTCCCAGACATGCGCGGTTCGCTCAAAATTTTCACCTGGCTCGGCATTCCGGTACACATCCACTGGACGTTCCTGCTCATTTTTGTCTATGCCTTCTGGTTGGGGCACTCCAATGATTTAGGGATTTGGAACACCCTTTGGATAACGGGCTTCTTCCTGGCGCTGTTTGCCTGCGTACTCCTGCACGAATACGGCCATGCGCTGGCGGCCCGACACTATGGTGTTCGGACGCAGGACATCATCCTGACGCCCATTGGCGGTGTGGCTCGATTAGAATACATGCCAGAAAAGCCAATGCAAGAATTTGTAGTGGCCATTGCCGGGCCATTGGTCAATGTGGCCCTGGCCTTAGTGCTGTATTTGCTGGCCTGGCTGCTTTTTTCGGATGAGCACTGGTTTATTTTTCAATGGCTGATGGAGCAGCATCTGCTGTTTGGTCAGGGTGAGCCGGACGAACTGGGATATGCGTTGGCACCCTTAGCCAGTGGTGGGCTTTTCTACCTCTCTGCGCTCATAGCGGCCAATGTAGCGCTGGTCATTTTCAACCTGATACCGGCCTTTCCGATGGATGGCGGTCGCATCTTTCGCGCCATGCTGGCCGCGCGCATGAGTCGGGTGCGCGCCACCCAGGTAGCCGCCTGGCTGGGGCAAGGCATCGCCGCGTTGTTTATTGCCATAGGTTTATGGCAGGGGGCTTTCACACTGGCGTTGGTAGGGCTGTTTGTCTTCACGCTGGCACGCGCCGAAAACCGCAACGTACGGCTCGACTCTGTGCTGCGCCAATATAGGGCCGCTGACTTGATGCGCCCCTCTTTTACACGCCTGATCTCTACGGACTGGATGCAAACGCCCATCCACCAGGTACAGGTGGGCCAGGAGCGGCACTTCTTAGTCTTTGACCTGCACGACCACTTAGTTGGTGTGCTGGAAGAGCCCGATATCCTGGAAGCCCTCCGACGGCACGATTACGCCGCACCCGTAGAAAAGTACATGCGTCCACAGGTGCAGGTCGTGTCGCAGGAAGCCAGGCTGGAATATGTGTATTACCTCATCCAGCAACAGGGTATCCGACTGATTGCCGTGGCGCGCCAGGGCGAACTGGCTGGCGTCATTGACGATACAGGGCTGTCGCAATTTTTAAAAATGCACCGTTAATGGCGCACTCGCACCGGCAAAAATGCCGATGAAATGCCATCTTCGCCGCTGAGAAGGACATCCGATGGCTCAACTCCCATACAACGATGCTTTTGTTGCCCTGCTCCAGACGCTTAACCCGGAGCAGCGCAGGGCTGTGGATCACATCGAAGGCCCTGTCATGGTAATAGCCGGCCCCGGCACCGGTAAAACGCACCTGATGGCGGCGCGCGTGGGGCAGATACTCCTGAATACCGACACATCTCCTCAGAGCATTCTGTGCCTGACCTTTACCGACGCTGCCGTCAGCGCGCTGCGCACCCGCTTGCTGCAGATGATCGGCCCGGAAGCGTATCGGGTACCCGTTACTACGTTCCACAGCTTTTGCCACCGCATCATTCAGGACAACCCGGAGTATTTCGACTTCGCCGAATTGGAAGCGGCCACCGAACTGGAGCGCATCGAAATCGTACGCCAGTTGCTGGCCCGCCTGTCACCCGACCACCCGCTGCGCCAGGGATATAAAGACCCCTTCGTCTCTGAAAAACGCCTGCGCAACTTCTTTGCCCGCATGAAAGCCGAAAACTGGACGCCCGGCCACGTGCGGCGCAGTGCCGACAAATGGATTAAGCAACTACCCACTCACCCCGACTTCACCTACCAGCGCAACACTACTGCCGGACGCAAAGGCGAGCCGAAAACAGCCCAAATCGAAGAGGCCACTGCGCGTATGGAGCGCCTCAAAGCCGCTGCCGACCTGTACCCTGACTATCAGCGCGCCTTAGAACGCGCCCGCCGCTACGAGTTCGAGGATATGATCTTATGGGTGCTGCGCGCCTTCCGAAAACACGAAGCCCTCCTGCGCACCTATCAGGAGCGATACCTGTATGTACTGGTGGACGAATTTCAGGACACCAACGGCGCTCAATACGACCTGCTCAATCAGCTATTGGCCTACTGGCCCAACCCCAACGTGCTCATCGTGGGCGACGACGACCAGAGCATCTACGAGTTCCAGGGAGCACGCCTCGAGCATTTGAGCGATTTCCAACAGCGCTACCGCGATGGCCTGACTACCGTGGTACTACGCCACAACTATCGCTCGACGCAGGACATCCTCGACGTGGCAGCAAACCTCATCCGATGCAACGAGCTGCGCGCCAGGCAGGCGAGTGGCGAGCCTTTTGACAAACACTTGCACGCCAACACCACCGAGAGCGGGCATATTGCCGTCCGCTCCTACCCTACCCGCATGGCCGAACTGGCCGATATAACCGCCCGCATTGAGGCGCTCATCGCGCAGGGCGTCGAACCGCAAGAAATCGCCGTCATCTACGCCCAACACCGCCAGGCCGATGACCTGCAACCGCTGCTGGCCAGCCGAAACATTCCGTACCAGGCCAAACGCCCCATAGACGTCCTGCAATTGCCCCTCATCGAGCAATTTTGCGAACTGCTGCACTACTTAGCCGACGAGGCCGAACGCCCGCACTCTGGCGAACATCGCCTATTCCGGCTGCTGCATGCCCCCTTCTGGCGCCTACACCCATCTGACCTCGTAACCTTAGCCGTCGCCATTCAACGCACCAACGACACGCCCAAAAACGCTACCTCCTGGCGCACCTGGCTGACCTCGCCCGAACGCCTCCAAAGCCTGTCCCTCCGCCAACCCGACGCCTTTATTTATGTTGCCAAATACCTCGACCACTGGATAGCCGCCGTTCACCACGAGCCGCTCCCCCAGCTCATCGAACGCCTCTTCACCCAAACCGGCCTCCTTCAATGGGCAGCACACCAGCCCGACAAATGGACAACCCTCCAGGCCCTGAAAACCTTCCTCGACTTCACCACTGCCGAAACCCGGCGAAAACAGGAAAAGCACGCCGAACCCGATACGCACTCGGCTTCGCCACTGCGCCACTTCTTACGCCTGCTGCAAAGCATGCGCGAAAATCGCCTCTCCTTGCCTTTGCAAACTTCTGTGCAGGCTGGGCCGGCCGTGCAACTCCTCACCGCCCACGCCGCCAAGGGGCTGGAGTTTGAACACGTCTTTCTCATGGACTGCGTCGAAGATTTCTGGGAAAAACAAAACGGCAACCGCCGCGACCACTTCCCCCTCCCACCCGACCTGCAACGCGACCCCGAAGCCGACGCCTTAGAGGCCCGCCGACGCCTGTTCTATGTGGCCATGACGCGCGCCAAACGCGCCCTGCACATCTCTTACGCTCAAACAACTAACGACGGCAAACCACGCATCGCATCGCGCTTTCTGGCTGAAACCCATTTACCCGTGGAAACCATCGAGGTCGCCCCGGATACGCAACTCAATAACTTAGTTGCCCTCCTCCAGCAAAACTCCTCGGCAGCAACGCCCTTGCCAGAGGCCCACCTCTGGAGAAACCTGTTAGACAACCTGTCGCTGAGCATCACTGCCCTCAACCGCTACCTGCGCTGCCCGAGGGCTTTCTTCTACGAAGACCTGCTGAAAATACCCGCCGCTACTTCGGAAGCCGCTGCCTATGGCCTGGCCATGCACCGCGCGCTGCAGCGCTTCTTTGCGCCACTCAAACCGCAACGCACGCCCTCCGCCGCCACATTGCTGCGCCTGTTTCAGGAGGAAATGGAACGCTGGCGCAACCACTTTTCCCCTGTCCACTTCCAACAACGCTCTGCCTTCGGACGCCAGATGCTCCAAAAACTCTGGGACGAACAACTGCCGCACTGGCCCCAACGCGCCCTCACCGAACGCCGAATAGACCGCGTCCACCTCAGCGGCATCCCTATCAGCGGCGTCGTTGACCGCATCGAATGGCTCAGCAGCAGCGCCATCGGTATCGTGGACTTCAAAACCGGCACACCCGACCCCTCCAAAACAACACCACCCTCCGACAAGCAACCCCTCGGCGGCGAATACTGGCGCCAAATGGCCTTCTATCGCCTGCTCGTAGAAAACGCTCGCCTCTTCGCCGAACCCGTGCGCCAAACCGTCATCCAGTGGCTCGAACCCGACCGCAACAATACCCTGCCGCGCATTAGCGTCGAAATCAGCGCCCAAGACCTCTTGTTCATGGAAAAACTCGTCGCTGAGACCTGGGCCAACATTCAGGCCGCCCAATTCGACAACGGATGCCAGAAAAGTGACTGCCCCTGGTGCCAATTGCACCAAAACCACTCCCACCCCATCGAAGAAATTAACCGCGACGCCGACGACACCTTAGACGACGCTGCCTGACAGCGGCAATCTGAGCCATAAACCAGAGAATAACACCCTGAAAAACAGGGCTTAGCAAAAAAATAGATGTTTTAACACTTAATTAAGCCCGTCGGCTAAACATCTGCTCGAGCGCCGGCGTTATAGGGCCATTCAATCATTCACCACTTAAAATTACTTCTACTAAACATGAACAAACTACTTTTCCTCCTGCCCTTTGCACTTCTGCTCGGGATGGCCGCCCTTAATACGGTAACCTATAAGGCCGACGTTGCAAACAGCGTCATCGTATGGAAAGGCTACAAGGTAACCGGCGAGCACACCGGTACGGTAAAACTGAAAAACGGCGAACTGCAGTTCACCGACGGCAAACTGACCGGCGGCTCGTTTGAGGCAGACATGAACTCGATCACTTGCAATGACTTAGAAGGCGGCACGGCAGAGAAACTCGTCGGCCACCTGAAGAGCGACGACTTCTTCGGCGTACAGAAGTATCCGACGGCCCGCTTCGTTATCACCAAAGCCTTCCCGACCGACACGAAAGGCAACTACCGCATTACGGGCAACCTGACCATCAAGGAGACCACGAAAGAGGTACGGTTCAATGCTATGGTTACGGAAAGCGGCAACCAGATAAAAGCCACGGGCAAGCTGGTCATTGACCGCTCGGAGTACAACGTGCGCTACGGCTCGGGGTCGTTCTTCGATAACCTCGGCGATAAGACGATCTACGACGAGTTTGACCTGAACGTAACCATCGTGGCGAAAAAATAAGCCGTTGCTTGCGTTCCTCCGAAGGAGGAAATAACCGCCGCCCATGCCCTCGCGGGTGTGGGCGGTGTTTTTTTTCTCCGACGCGCTTACCTTTGCGCCCGTAAAATGGTATTCTCTTTGCAAGAAGCGGCATGCCTTTGGCGTTTAAAGGCCAAACGCATCGTTATCGAAAAAAACATACACCCATCTATGCTTCGAACTACCGCTCTGGCTGGCTTAGCCTTAGTTTTAGGGGTATCTACAGCCTTTGTCGTCGCCGGCCCTCGAAGCGGAGAGAAAGTTGCCCCCGTTGCTTCTACCGCTACGTCCCAAACATTCCCCTGGCTGCTCGACGCGCTGGCAGAGTGGGAACAGGAAGCGCTGCTTCGCTCGAGCCTGCTGGAAGCAACTGCTCCGAAGATTCTGTTACTCAACTACAGCGCTTACGACAGCGCCTACGCCGAAAAAGTGCGGGCCATTCTGGCGCGTCAGATTCCTACCGCGGAGATAACCACGTTTTGGAAAGGCTCTCCACAGGAATTAGCCCTCCAGATAGCGCAGCACCACGTGGTCGTCGTCCCCTACCCGGCCAACGACCGAGACCGGCTGGCTCGCGCCTACGGTAAAGTACTGCGCCAGTACGTCACGCGCGGCGGCGCTGTGGTGTTCTGCGGTACCGACAAGTTTGGCATCCTGCAACAGTACAACCTCTTCGACCTCGATTTCGGCTACTTCTGCAACGCCGTAGGCGTACACGAAGACGATAAAACGCACCCCATCTTCCGCGAGACGCCGGAGGACTTCGTCCCGGCTAACTACGTGTATCCGCTGGACGTATCCGACCAGGCCTATGTCTCTTTAGCCAATGTACGCGGCTACTCTACCATCGGCTACAAATCCTTAGGTGCAGGCAAAGTAGCCTATATCGGCATTGAATACTACTACGACGAACCGGTAGCCTCGCAAATTCTGGCCAACGCCGTCTGCTGGCTCTGCCCGCCATCAGCCTGCAGCCCTACTGCGCAGGAGCAACTGCAGCCCTCGGAAAATGAACCCAACGCCAACCCGACAGCACGCCCCATCCGCCGCGTAGAAGAACAACTCTACGCCGGCACCGGCGCCGCCAGCACCACCGCCGACGTGAAAATCTACCCAAACCCTTACTTAGAAAAGGCATTCTTAGAGTTCGCCTTAGACAAGCCCACTGCCGCCACCATCGAAATGACCAACGAAAGCGGCACCCGCGTCGCCATACTCCTGCCCTACCGAAATCTCAACCCAGGCCAGTACCGCGTCGAACTACCCAACCTGTCGCCCGGCATTTACTTCGTCAAATGCCAACTCGGAGGCACGACCGTTACGCGGAAAGTGGTGAAGGGGAGAGCGTGAGGGTACACGCATCTTCAATTAAGCCGACAGGCAGAGCAAGGAGCATCACAGGAAAAACTATGTCGAAGAATAATTTGATTTACAAAGCAATAAAGCATTCCATAGAACTGATATGGGTGTTTGTGTTTGCTCGTAAGGCAATGAAAGGCCTCAACCACGTCTTGTTGAACCTGGTACACAAGGCTCTTGGGATTAATAATTATCAGTCTAATGCGATTAGTGGAGAGGCAAGCTGGCTTAGACATGTCCTCCGTAATTATAATCCAACAATTGTATTTGATGTTGGAGCACATACAGGCGAATATACCAAAGAACTGCGTACTGCAGGCTATAAGGGGCTAATATACCTTTTTGAGCCGCATCCCAATACTTTTGCCAAGCTGCAGATAGAGCAGGGGCACATAGATAACAATCTTCTTTTTAATATTGGTTTTTCCTCACAGAGCGGAGAGGCTTTGATTTTTGATTATGACTTAGCACAGGAAGAGCCTGGCTCCGTACATGCTTCCCTTTACAGGAGTGTAATGACAGATATACACAGATCATTGAGCATTCAGGAGAGACGAGTTGTATTAAGAACTCTGGACGAGTTTGTTGAAGCAGAAGGAATAGACAATATATCGCTTCTTAAAATTGACACGGAGGGTAGCGAATATCCCATACTTTTAGGAGCAAAAAAAATTATCGAAAAAGGGCGCGTGGACATTATACAGTTGGAGTTTGGAGCAATGAATGTTGTCAGCAGAGTGTTTTTTAAGGACTTCTATGATCTACTTAGTCCTTTTTATCACATATACAGGCTTCTGCCGGACTCTCTCTTGCCTATAGAAGAATACAATGCTAAATATCACGAGATATTTAGCTACCAGAATCTGGTATGCATTAAGAAATCGCGGTAAAAAACCTTCCTCATTGATTAACCGACGTTACGCACAGTTGAGACAACTGTTCTGAAGGAAGCCGTCTTTGCGCACTCTGGAATTTTCTTTTTTCACCGCAGAGGATGCAGAGAAATTCTGAGAGAAACGCCTCTGCACCCGCTGCGGTTTTTTAGTCGGTGAATAAGAGAAGCGGTCCGTACCTATCTAATTAAGGTAACATCCCCCTTATACCTTTCGACTATATTAGACTTAGGAGGTCTGACTTCGATTACCCATACATAAACGCCGGGGGGCATAGGCTTTCCACGATAGGTCCCATCCCAACATTGCCCTAGACTGTTTGACTCGAAAACTAAAGACCCCCACCTATCATAAATTCGAAGTATATAGTCTGTGCAATACTCTGAGGGATATACACAAAACTCCCGATTAAGGCCATAAGTCTCCGGAGCAAATACGTTAGGGATGTAAAACTTACCCTGCTTACAACATCCAGTAATAAAAATAGAGTCCAAAATCCTGCAACCATTTTGATCCGTTGCATCAACAACATAGAGCCCGGGTTCGGATACATTGAGCGTTTTGCCTTTATATGTGGCATTCCACATGGTATTGGGATATGGGCTACTTAAAACTATATTTTCTCCTTTGCAAATCGTTGTATCATGCGGTAAGAAAGACTCAACCCTTTCATAATACTTAATATGGGTTATCCGAACCGTATCACACTCTTTATTTTTACCCTTTAACGTATCCTTTACAGTGGTTTCCTGATTATATCGGATACCATTAATTATTATAGAAGAGTCTGGACATAAAAAAATCGTTCTTTCAATAGAGCTTCTTATTGGGGATTTGGTATTGTCTTCCCAAATACTGAAACCAGTTATTTTGGTACCAATTATACCTGGCCTGGCGCCATTGTTTTGATTTTGATTGGTTATTCCGTTAATGCCACCGCTCAAGTTGACCGAAAGGTTTGAAAAATCCTTAGAAAGCACAATTTTTCCGCCGCCGCCTCCACCGCCCGGGCCAATAATCTGATTTTTCTTAAAGAAAAGGCAATCTCCGCCTCGTCCTCCTTTTGCCTCAATGATCACCGATGAAGCGATCTGTTCTGCCTCTATAACAATAGTACCACCTGCACCGCCGCCGCCCTGACCATCATTTACATTATCGCCACCCGGACCGGTGATATCTATACCATTAGCAGATATTTTGCCATTCCCTTCAATGCTCCTGGCCTTGATAAATACAATACCCCCTCCATTTCCCCCTCCCGATCCTCTGTTGTCGTTGGAATTGCCTGCACCACCACCGCCACCCATGGTTATTCTATAGGGTGCATTTTCAAAAATGGCTAATCCTCCTAACCCATTGGTATTTGGAGTGGGAGAGCCATTAGGGGTCTCCCAGAAGTCAAACCCTCCGTTACCTCCTCCTCCGCCATTTCCTCCTCCTCCGCCGCCAGCATTGTGAGCATTCCCTCCTCCACCTCCATTGGCAGCTTTTCCGCAGCCAAAAAAATGACTCACTGGAACCTCTGAAATACCTTCGCCTTTCTGACCAGCCAAGTTAGGATCCGGCGGAAAGAAATATCCTTGAATATAATATTTGGAATTGGGTGCATTGATATAGGCTCCGCCTCTAAATCCCATACCACTTACTTCTATTCCTGTTCCTTGCAAAATGACTGAGCCTGTTGTATAAAAAGCCAGGACACCGCCTGTCCACCCATCCCATGGCTTACACGTTAATCCATTAACAACAAGATTGCTCGTGTATTCGGGCACTTTAACTAATTGCACCTTCCCACTAACCTCATAGCTTCTTTCTATATTGTACTCTAACTTGATAAGATTACCCGATATCATCCTTATTCGATTGAACTCGTAGTTACCAGCGCTACGTAAGGCAGTTATATCGCCAAAGTTCTGGCTGTTCGATAAATTTATCTCAGCACCCTTCATTTGAATGATTAGCACTTTGTCTCCAGGAGAAAATGAGGCAGCAGAGCTTACCCTTATGGAAGAGCTATCGCATGGTTCAAACTCAAGTATAGACGTGTAGGCATTAATAACACCGTTCAGGGTGGTCTGGGCGCTCATGGAAACACAGAAGAGGGACAGGCCGAAACCGAAGAGAAGATTTTTCATAGGTCAAATATTTTACCTTTGGTTAAACCAGAATTTCTTCACCGCCGCAATTTAAGACCTTTGCGGCACATTCCAAAAGTTGTAGGGATTTTTGGGGAGAATGTCGCCACAGTCCCATTCAGCACAAGGGGAGCTACTCCTTTGCGTGTTTTGAATTGGATGGATTAGAGGTTCCTGTACTGAACTACAGACAATAGCACTCTTGAGCGGGTGCTATATGACAGAAATAGGCGGCGCGTGCGATTCGTTGCGGGATTCAGAATATCCCCAGGAAGCGCCGTTTTTTCCACTTTGCACCTTTTTTGGTGCGATAGACCACTACCGGGTCGCTGGCGTAGCTTTCTAAGTGCAGGCGGTTGTAGGCGATGATCACGTAGGTGTAGTATTCGCCGGGGGCTGCCGAGATGTCTTCAAAGACCCATCTGTCGGAGAAGTAGGGGGTGTAGGTCAGCAGGTTTTGTGGGTCTTGGAAGTTGCCCACACTCTGGCCGTCGAAGCGGTAGATGGCGAAGTAGTATGGGTTTTCGTCGCGGTTTTTGATGTCGCAGGCATGCCAGGCCAGTTTGACGCCCTTTTTGGAGCCGCCGACGCGGCAGATTTGCGGCGTAGCGGGTGGCGATTGGGCCAGCCAGGGCATGGCGGGCAACCGGGCCGGATTGGGATAGAGCACGTTCATGAGTGTATCCTGCACCCCCAGCGGGTTGCGCAGCAGCGGCTTAGCCGAAAAATAGATGCTGCCTTTGACGACGTCGTAGGTGCGGTTGAGGGCGACCTGTCGGAGGATTTCATCGGGTTTCCGCCAGTTGGTGTCCACCAGGTTGTTGTTGATTTTATAGGCTGCGTGGCCGATGTATAGGTGGCGCCCGTAGGTGCGCTTGCTCCACCAGTCCAGGAGTGTGTAATAGTCGGCGGGCGGGAAGCCGATGCTCCAATACAGTTGGGGGGCCACGTAATCAATCCAGCCGTTTTTGAGCCAGGTGATGGGGTCAGCGTAGAGGTCGTCGTAGGACGACAGGCCTCGGGTTTGCGAGCCGTTGATGGGGTCTTGGGCCGCATTGCGCCAGATACCGAAAGGGCTGACGCCAAAGCGGACGTGGGGTTTGATGCTTTTGATGGTTTTGGAAACGCCCTCGATGAGGCGGTTGACGTTGTCGCGTCTCCAGTCTTCGATGGTGGCGAAGCCGCGCGGGTCAGCAGCGAAATCGTTGAAGTCTTGCAGTTGCTGCCCGGCTTCTTTGTAGGGGTAAAAATAGTCGTCGAAGTGGATGCCGTCAATATCGTACCGGATGACGATATCGCGGACGATGTTGATCAGGTATTGTCGCACCAGCGCGCTGGCCGGGTTGAAGTAGTAGCGCGAGCCGTAGCGGAAGAACCACTCGCTTTTGCGTTCGTCGGGCAGGGCGCGCAGGGGGTGTGTGGGTGCCAGGCTGGCGGTGTCCAGATCGAAGGTGGCGCGGTATGGGTTGAGCCAGGCGTGAAACTCCATGCGTCGGCTTCTGGCGGCTTTGATCATGTACTCTAGCGGGTCGTAGTACGGCTCGGGCGCTTTGCCCTGCTGACCTGTGAGGTATTTGCTCCAGGGGGCTGCCGGCGAGGGATAGAAGGCGTCGCCTGCCGGGCGGATTTGCACAAATACAGCGTTCATTCCCAGTGCCTTGAGTACGTCGAGGATGCTGTCAAACTCCATGCGTTGGCGCTCTGGCGGCAGCCCGGGTGCCGAGGGCCAGTCAATATTTTCCACGGTAGCGATCCACGCCCCGCGCAGTTCGGCGGCAGGGGTTTCATACGACTGAGCAAGGGTAGAAACTGGCTGGAATAAAAGCGCGCAAAAGCTCAGCGCGCCCAGAAAAATGGGTCGGAACATTGTCGTCTGTTTGGCGGTAAAAATAGGCAACATTTGAAATTGCGTTCGGCGCTGTGGCCGGGCGGTTGTTTGTCGGCTGTCAGACCTCAAGGTATTTTCGTTTCTTCCAGCAAAAAATCGCGCGTCAGCGCCTGATAATCGGGTGAATAGGCGCCGTCCGGGCCGCAAATATCGAGGCGGTCGCGCACGAAGGGATACGGGTTGCGCTCCAGTTGCATCAGCCACCGCTCTGGGGGGCGTTGCGGGCGGCTGAAGACCTCCGTCAGGTGCGTAACGTACAAGCCACGCACGGCACCCGCTTCGGCCAGTTGCTGCCCAACCGGCGGCGGCAAGATGACACATAGGCGCCCGACCGGCGTCAGCAAATGCCGGGCCGCTTCGGCCAACAGCGTTACCGGCAGAAAGCGCACGTGCCGACTCTGCCGCCGAAGCGCATCGGGCGACACCGTTGCTTCCAGGTAGAAAGGCGGATTGCACACTAACAGGTCGTATTGCTGTGCTGCCCGAGGGTAGTACCCCTGCAAATCCTCACCCACGACCCGCAAGCGCGCTGCCCAGGGAGAACGGCAGAAGTTCTCGGCTGCGCACTCGCGCGCCTGTTCGCTCGCATCAATAGCGCACACGTCTGCCGCTCCGGCGCGTTGGGCCAGCATGAGCGCTACCAGGCCCGTGCCAGTGCCGATGTCCAACACACTCTTGGTGCCCTCTACCGACGCCCAGGCGCCCAGCAGCAGCCCATCGGTGCCTACCGGATGCACGCCCGAACACTGGCGCACATCGAAGTGTTTGCATTGGAAAATGCTCCAGACCATCGTTCTTACCCGCAAAAATGCGTCTCACCACCGGCTTTTCGCCAAAAATACCTACAGCTCAACATGTGCACTAAAGGTCGGCCATATCTTTGCTGCCTGTTTTTTGCACGATCTGAAACGGAATTCTACTATGCTGAAAAAACACGTCGGCCTATTGGCCTTTCTCCTCTTCGGCTTTCTGACCCTGCTGAATGCCCAACAGCCGGCCAAACCCGGCGCTTCGCCTGGCCCTTCTTTCGAGCCTAAAGCACTTGCCACCGAAGACAGCGTTGTTGTTACGGTTATCCTCAAGCACCAACAGGACAAAAACCTGCCCGAAATACGGCGTGTCCTCGAAGCCCAGGGCTTTTGGGACATTTTCCCGCCCAAAGACTGCCGCGTTGTCTCCTGGACGCTCGCCATGGGCCTTGGCCATGTCATCGTCCTGCAAGTACCCGTCAGTGGTGTGCGGCGCCTCAACCTGGCCGTCGAAAACGGCGCCTGGGGGGCATTCGATAGCGAGTTTTACCTCTCCTACGATTACAAGGCTATCTGGCAAGACTACATCGAGCGCCGCGAAGCCGCTCGCGACGACCGCAACTGACACCAACGCCGCCTACACCTGCACCTCAGAGGGCAATTGCTCTGCCGGAATAAAACGGATAGAAAGCGAGTTGACGCAGTGGCGCGTATTTTTAGGCGTAAAGCGCTCACCGTGAAAGACGTGCCCCAGATGACCACCGCAATGGGCACACAGGATTTCGATGCGCCGCATGCCGTGCGAACGGTCTTCCTGGCGGGCGATGGCACCCGGTATTTCGTCGTCGAACGATGGCCAGCCGCAACCGCTGTCGAACTTGTCCGACGAGCGGTACAGCGGCGCATTGCAGCGACGACAAACGTACAGGCCACGGCCTTTGTGGTTCCAGTACTCGCCGCTGAAGGGGCGTTCCGTGCCTTTGTGCACAATGACGTACTCCTCTTCGGGGGTCAGCGGATTCCAATTCGCAGGATTTTCTGCCATGTTTCGCCGGTTTAGTTCAACAGTGTGCGCAGCAAGCCGGCGGCTTTTAGCCACTTGACTTCCGCTAAGCGGCACATAAACACCTGTTGCTCGTATTGGGTTTCCGCTTCCGCCAGCGCCGTTTGTGCCGACAGCACTTCGCTGAGTGGCGCTATGCCGTTCCGATAGGCCAGCTGCAACTGGGCGACCACTTCGCGCGCCAGTCCCAGTGCCTGCGCTCGAGCGCGCAGCGTGCGCTGGGCATTTTCCCATTGCATGCGTGCCTGCCGCAGTTCCAGCTCGCGTGCGCGGGTGTAGTCGTTGCGCTCCTCTTCGCCGCGCCGCACCTCTAAACGGAGCCGTTCGAGGCCGTGCCGTTGCCTGTAGCCCTCCAGCAGTGGCCATTCTATGCGCAAGCCCGCGATACCCAGCGGGTACCAACGCCCATCCGCCGCCGCAAAACGCACATCTGAGCGCTGCGATAAGATGCCCGCCTGCGCATACAGGCCCAACCGGGGCCAGATTTTTGCCCGCAAACTGCGCTCCTGAAGGCGCAGCAGCGACAGACGCCCTTCCAGCAGCCGATACGTTGCCGTCTGCTCCACAGCGGAGGGCAGAGCCAGTTGTTGCAGGGCGGTATCGGGCTGCGCCAGCGCAACGGGCTGGTCTAAGGGGATGCCGCATAGAAACTGAATGCCCTGCTGAAGTGCTTCGATGGCGCCCTCCAGCTCGTGCCGACGCGCTTGCAGAGCGGCCAGCGCCACCTGAACACGTTGCACATCGCTGCGAACGGCCTGGTCGTTCTCCACCCGAAGCCGCGCCATCCGCTCCAGCACTTCCAGCTGGCTGACGCTGGCATCCAGCGCCCGCAACAGCGCCCGCATCTGCAGCGCCTGGTAGAACAGGTTGGCCGTCTGGAAAAGCACCTCTTCTTCCGACTGCTCCACGAGCATATCCTGAAGTGCCGCCGTCAGGGCTGCGGCTGGTGCCAAGCGCCGGGCGGCCTCGTCGAACAGGGGCTGCTCCACCCGCACCGAAGCGAAAACTTGCCAGGGCTGGCCCAGCGTTGCCGGCACGTAGGCACCTTCCTGACCGCCAAAGAGTGTCGCTGGCAGAAAGGTCGTCGGTAGCGCTGGCACGTAGTCGGCATTGAGCAGGGCATCCACTTTCGGCGTCAGCGCGTTGCGCCGTTGGTCGGCCAGCCGCAGATCGGTTGCCTGACGCTCCCAACGGGCTTTGCGCGTCTGGACGCTATGCGTCAGGGCACGCGATGCCGCCTCGCGAAGCGGTAGCACCAGGGTATCTGCAAAAGGCCAGGCATACGCAGGCGACGCCATACATACGGTGAAAAGGATGAAAATCGGGCTTTTCATGGGGGCGAAGGTAAGGCGATTGCGCCCTCTGACCATGTGCCATGCGCGAAAGCGCCCCTCCCGCGCGAGGCCCGCCAGCGGCCGCTAAAAAGGCATCGGGAAACTGCTGTTCCTCGGGCCCTCTTCACGCGAAACGAAAGGCGCGGGATAGCCTCAAAAAACGCCCACAAAAGCCGGGCAAGGCTCCAGTTTACTACCCGGAAGCACCTCCCGTCGCTGGGAAAAGGCGCATCTTTGCGTCCGTCAGGGCTTGAGCATCGTGAGCCTGAAAAAATCTACCTCTTGTAAAAGATGGACAACACACACTTTGAACTTCCCTTTTTCACCAATCTGCTCATCCTGCTGGTAGCGGCGAAGATTTTCGGAGAGGTATTCGAGCGTTTTAAACAGCCGGCCATGATCGGAGAAATCGTCGCCGGTATCGTCCTGGGCCCCAGTGTATTGGATCTGATCCACCGAACGGAAGACATCAAGGTCATTTCAGAGTTAGGGATTTTTTTGTTGGTGATCATTGCCGGGCTTGAAATCAACATTGACGACATCTTGAAATCGCTCAAAGGCAAAAACATCGTCATTTCGCTGCTGGCTTTCTTTATCCCGGTGATGGGAGGTATTGCCGTTGCCCGCTTTTTCGACCAGGATGTGATGACGGCCGCCTTTATTGGCCTGTGTGTGGCTATTACAGCGCTGCCCGTGAGTATCCGGATTTTGATGGACTTGGGGAAGATCAACTCCGACGTTGGCCAGAAGATCATCTCTGTGGCCATTTTTGACGATGTGCTGGCACTGTCTATCCTGGGTGTGCTGCTCAATATCCGAAATACAGACATGTCTGCCGGTGCTGTCATTGGCGCCGCGTCGCTTTCACTCCTGAAGCTGGTGGTCTTTATCTTTCTATTGAGCTTTGCCTATTTACTCATTCAGAAACTGCTGCACAGAGGCAATTACATTCAGGAGTCCTTAGACAAACTGGTGTCTTTACTAAAAGGGCAGGAGCCTCTGTTCGCACTGTTCTTTGCATTTGTGTTGTTGTTCGCGACTATTACGGAGAATCTGGGCCTTCACTTCATTGTAGGCGCTTTTTTTGCCTCAATGCTCATCAGTGAGTCGCTGATTGGCAAAGACAATTTGAACGCCATAGAGACCACCACCAGCAACATGGCCATGGGCTTTCTGGCGCCCATCTTTTTTGCCGGCATTGGGCTTGAATTTAATTTTATGTCTATCAACAATTATGGTCTTCTGTTTTCGGTCATTGCGGTATCGTATTTGTCCAAAATTTTGGGCGGTTATTTCGGCGGCACCTTAGCCGGCCTTCGCAAGCGCGTGTCTCTGACCATCGGCTTGGGGCTAAATGCCAGAGGCATCATGGAACTGGTGATTGCCAACATTGCTTACAAAAATCAATTGATAGACATTGAGGTATTTTCTATTCTGGTCATCATGGGTATCCTGACCACACTGACTACGCCGCTATTGCTCAAGCGAGCATTTCTAAAAAGCGAGGGACAATCTGATAACAAGTCATAATTTCACAACAAACAGTAACCACCGCTCTGGCCGCCATGAAAAAAATCTATCTGAGAGACCGGGCTGCTCTTTTGGAGCGAAGCAAGACACAAAAAACAGCGTTTTTCACAGAAGAACATGTTCAACATCTGCCCGAGGTACTGAAGCGGTACCTGAGCGTTTGCGGATACATGGGAACTGAAGTGCCCCGAAATGCGGACGTTTACTGGGCTGAGAGCTGGCTAAAAATGTCGCCTCAAAAGTCCTGGACTCGTCTGGAAACCCTTCAGTTCAACTCCGTGAAGCCTATCGGGCGGGTAGCGTACATGAAATTTGCCACCATGCCCGTCGCCGCCCGAGACCTTTACCGCGACGGCTACGGAGAAGTGAATGGAAAACTGCTCCAACTCTTTAGCGTTGTTTTTGACAACAGTCGAGAGACTGCTCAGTCGGCCCTGATAACCGCCTTTTGCGAATTTATGTTCATCCCCGGCTATCTTCTGCTGGACAGTGTAACCTGGACACCGCTCAACGAACATGCCGTAATGGGCCATCTGAGCGACAACGGCATCGAGGTTTCGGGCTGCTTCTATTTTGATAAAAACGGGCTGTTCACCCATTTTGAAACAGACGACCGCTACTATTCTCTGGGCAAGAACACCTACCAAAAGGTGAAGTTTTCGGCCCACGTCGAAAGCTACAAAAAGCAAAAAGGCCTTCAAATATGCGAAAAGGTGCGCGTGGCATGGCACTTGCCGGAGGGCGATTTTGAATACTACAAAGGCACGATTGACCGAATTGAGGCGAATGTATCCGAGTAAGATGCCGTTTGCGCCGGGCGTTTTTCCACCTTTGGGATAGGTGCGGCAGGCTACCTTTGTGCGATTGGTTTTCCGGAGCATGGCCGTACCTGTTTCCTTTGCCGAGCCGCTATGGCTGTTGTTGTTGCTGGCGTTGCCGCCGCTGGCCTACGCCTACGTGCGCATGGAGCGCGGGCGCCATGTAGCGCTGCAGATGTCGCGCCAGGAAGCGATGAAAGGTGTGAAGACGTGGGTCGTTTATGCGCGCGGAAGCATCCAGTACGTGCGCTGGGCAGTGCTGGCGCTGTTGGTGTTGGCCATGGCGCGGCCCCAGTGGTTAGACTATCAGGAGCAGAAGACGGTGCAGGCACGCGACTTGTTTGTGGTGCTGGACGTCTCGCACAGTATGCTGTCAAAAGACCTGACACCCGACCGGCTCGAAGTAGCTAAAGCCTTAGCAACGAAATGGATAAACGACCGCCCGGGCGACCGCATCGGGTTGGTGCTGTTTGCCGGCGGCGCATTCACCCATTGCCCCCTGACGCTCGACCACCGGCTGTTGCGGGCCTTTCTGGCCAATGCACAGGTGGGGCGTTTGCCCGAAGGGACAGCCATAGGCATGGGCCTGGCTACGGCCCTGCATCACCTGGCCCGAAGCCCCTCTACAGCGGGCAAAGCAGTGGTGCTGCTGACCGATGCCGAAAACAACGGCGGCGCAATCGGCCCCTTGCAGGCAGCCGAAATGGCGCGGGCGCTGGGCATTCGCGTGTACGCCATTGGGCTGGGGCGCGACGGCGTCGTGGAGTCGCCCACGCGCAGGCGCTTCGACGGCAGCTACGACTTTGCGCGGCGCCCAATGACGCTGGACACCGCCCTATTGCAGCGCATTGCTACGGCGACAGGCGGGCGGTTTTTGCGTGCCGACGACGCGGTAGCCCTGGGCACCGTTCAGCGCGAGTTGAATGCGTTGGAAAAAGCAGCGGTGCAGCGCACCGTGGTGGTGCGCCGCACCGAGTTGTTCTTTTGGGTGCTGGCCGTAGCCTTTTGCCTGCTGGTGTTCGAGTTGCTGCTCCGCTGGGGGCCGCTGCGCGTCATCACCGTGTGATGAAAGTGCTCTCAAGGCTGGCGGATAATCTTTCCGGCAGCCACCGCCTGCCCTATCTGGGCCTTCCAGAAGTACAGACCTGTGGGCAAATGGCGCATAGGCACGGCGAGTATCGTGTCCGCGCCGTCGAGGGTCTGGCTCAGTGCATGCACGACGCGCCCGTCGGCGCTGTGCAGCGTCAGCGTCAGCGCGCCGGCAGCGTTGCGAATGCGGAAGCGGACGGCGTCGGTTACCGGGTTTTGCAGCAAGGCGATGTCGAGGGCAGCGGCAGGCTGTTCGGGAGCGGTAGTGATGGTCAGCGCCTTGAGCACGGCAGCCAGTGCATCTACGCGCCCGTAGCCGTAAGTGTTGTTAGGGTAGGCCAGGCCGGTGCTGTCGCTGCAGTCCTGCCAGCCGAATTTGGGCACGGCGGTCTGCTCGATGATGTCTTCTATGAGGTCCACTTCGCCGGCCAGGTCGGGTCGGGCGGAGAGGATAAGCGCTACCAGCCCAGCCACGTGCGGGCCGGCCATGCTGGTGCCCCAAAAGTGGGCATAGCCGCCGTTGCGGATGCAGGAGCGTACCGCAGCCCCAGGAGCCACCACGTTGGGCTTGAGGCGATTGCTGCCGTCTATGGTTACCGGCCCGCGGCTGCTGAAGCCGGTAATGGAGTCGTTGTCGGCCGTGGCCCCCACACTGAAACTTTCCTCAAAATAAGCCGGCGGCCCGAAGGTGCTGGCACATCCTCTGGAGCCGGAATTGCCGTTGCTGACGACGACCACGATGCCCGCCGCGCGCAGCGCCACTACCGCCTGGCGCAACAAGTCGTTGATAGCCAGGTCGGTGCAGCCTTCAGACTCGGAGCAGTACCAGGAGTTATTGATGACGTGCGGGGCCAGGTCGGGGCGGGCGTTTTGCCCGTTGAGGTCGGTCGGCGCGAGAAACCACTCGAAGCATTCGAGATATGTGGAAGGTTTTCCGTTGCCGCGTTCCATGTTTCGGCAGGCTACCCAGCGGGCTGTCGGGGCTACGCCTATCTGGTTGCCCTGGCTGTCGTCGCCCACCATGGTGCCCATGGTGTGGGTGCCGTGGTTGTTGTCGTCGCAGGGGTAGGGCACGTTAAGGCCGCAGGGGTTGTTGCTGGGGTCGGGAATGCTGTCGCCACTCAAGGGGCTGATTTCGTGGATGGCGTCGTGCCAGTGGTAGTTGTGGTCGGCATCGCCCGTAGCGGGGTTGTAGCCGCGGTACTGGTTTCGGATGGCCGGGTGCCACCATTCGTAGCCGGTGTCGGCGCCGCCCACGGTGATGCCCTGGCCGGTATAGCCCAAGGCCCACACTTCCGGGGCGCGGATCATGGAGATGCCCCACTCCACACCCGCGCGGAGATTGGTGGGTACGGCAGTGCTCTGTTCGGGTGCTGCAAACATTACCGTTGGGTCAAGCGCGATGCGCTCCACTTCGGGCAGAGCGGCCATTTCGGCCAACACCTCAGGCGTCGCCTGGCGAATAGCGATGGCATTCACCAGAAAAAACGACTGAAAATACGCATCGCGCTGACGCAACAATACCCGCGCGCGCTGCTGGCTGCTCTCAGCCACTTCCAACAGACGGCGATAAACGTATTGGCCTTTTTCAGCCTTGCCGCGAATGCGCGCAGCAGCAGACAGATCGGCTTTTTGGGAAAAAACAACCAGCACATCGCAGGGCCGGCTTTCCGACACCGCAGCCTCTACAGCGGTCGAAAACTTGTGAGGAAAAGAGGCAATACGCTGCGCCTCAGAGGTAAAGGATAACAAAAAGACGATGAGAAAAAAGAGAATGCGCATGGCAAATATCGTTGTGAAATGTGCCTCAAAGGTACGTTCGGCCCCGTAACGCGGCCTTTGGGCGATTCGCCAGTGGGCGACAAAAGCGCAAAAAGCGCAAGCCGTACCTTTGGGACGCAAAAACAACTTCATCTATGAGAATTGCTATCGGCTGCGACCACGCTGGCTACCCTTACAAAGACGGTCTGGTAGCCATGCTGCAACGCCTGGGACACATGGTTCAGGACTTTGGCACGCATTCTCCGGAGTCGGTGGATTACCCCGACTTCGCTCACGCCGTGGCGCAAGCCGTAGAAACAGGCCAGGCCGACTACGGCATCGTCCTGTGCGGCAGCGGCAACGGCGTCGCCATGACTGCCAACAAGCACGCCGGCATCCGCTGCGCCCTGTGCTGGACGGAGGAAATTGCCGCACTGGCTCGCCAACACAACGATGCCAACATGATAGCGCTGCCCGCCCGATTTGTACCCGAAATACAGGCCCAGGCCATGGTGCGCGTCTTTCTGGAGACGCCCTTCGAAGGCGGCCGACACCAGCGCCGCATCGAGAAAATCGCCTGCGCATGACCTTTGTGCTTACCGCTAAACGCTACTACCCAAAAACATGTTAACCCACAGGCCGCTTCCGCCCGAAGGCCTTGTCTCCCTGTCTGTTTCTCATCTTCACGCTTTTATGAAACACTATCCTGCTTTTATCCTGCTCTTACTGACTACGCTGTCTTTACAGGCTCAACGCACCTACGACGACTCCATCACTGCACGCCTGTCGCTGCGCCCGCGCTACTACCAGTTGCCCGACGCACGGCCTTTCGCTGCAGCCATTACCCCTGAATACCTCAGATTCCTGGTGGATACCCTGGCTTCTGACGCCATGCAAGGCCGCGAAACCGGCACCGAAGGCCAGCGCAAAGCCGCCGATTTCATCGCCGCCCAGTTCAAAGCCATGGGACTTCCGGCGGTGGCCGACCGGAACACCTATTTTCAATACATCTTCCTCAAACGCGAAAGCTGGGCCGACCTGGACCTGTCCGTCAACGGCACCACTTTCACCTCGCGAAAGGACTACATCGTCCTGCCTGCCTACAATGCCGACCTGCCGAGCCTGAAGGCAAAAGAAGCCGTTTTTGTCGGCTATGGCATCGAAGAGGGCAAAATCAACCACTACGCCAATGCCGATGTGCGCGGGAAAGTGGTCGTCTTCTACGACGGCGAACCCATAGACGCCCAGGGCCGCTCGCTGCTCACCGGCACCGAGGCGCGCACTAACTGGACGATGGACTGGACGCGCAAAGCCCGACTCGCCGCCCAAAAAGGCGCCACCCTGGCCCTCATCATCGTGCCCGACATCGGCGAGGCTATGCGCGCCAACCGCCGCCAGCTGTCGCTCTGGGGCTGGACGCCCACCTCGCCCAACGCCGACCCGCTGTACAAAGGCCTGGTCAATTCCATCTTCATCAGCCAGGACGTCGCCAACGCTCTTTTCGGCAAAAACACAGACAAGGCCAACGAGGTCTTCGGAAGTGCCAAAAACAATGCCGCAGCATTTAAACCCGTGAAAATCAAAGCCAACATAGAAGCGCGCATGGCTAAAGAGATACGCACGCTGGAAGGTTCCAACGTCGTCGGCTTCATCGAAGGCAGCGACCCTGTGCTCAAAGACGAGTACGTCATCATCACGGCGCACTACGACCACTTAGGCGGCAGCGGCGATGTCATCTACAACGGCGCTGACGACAACGCTTCAGGTACCTCGGGCGTCATCGCCATTGCCAATGCTTTTGCTAAAGCCAAAGCCGCCGGCGCCGGTCCTAAGCGCAGTGTGGTGTGTATGCTCGTCAGCGGCGAAGAAAAAGGCTTGCTCGGCTCGCGTTTTTATGTCGAATTTCCTCTCTTCCCGCTCCGGAACACCGTGGCCAACATCAACGTGGATATGATAGGCCGCGCGGACAACCGTCACGCCAATAACCCCAACTACGTCTATGTCATCGGCTCCAATCGCCTGAGCACCGAACTGCACGAAATCAACGAGTTCGCCAATGCAGTGCACACGCAATTGGAATTAGACTATAAGTACAACGACCCTAAAGATCCCAACCGCTTCTACGAACGCAGCGACCACTACAACTTCGCTGAACGCGGCATACCGGCCATCTTCTACTTCAACGGCACCCACGCCGACTACCACAAGCCCACCGATACAGCAGAAAAAATAAACGTCGAGGCCGCCGCCAAACGCGCCCAACTGGCCTTCTATACCGCATGGGACTTAGCCAACAGACCTTCGCGCATCACTGTGGATGTGAAGAATTAAGTAAAGAACGAGGTAACACCACCCTGGCGGGCGGTGTTACCTCTTGAGCAAAAGTAGCGCACTGTCCTCGCACTCCACCGAATACGTCCCTGCCGGCAAGCCCTCCAGCGGCAGCCAAAACTGCTGAACACCCGCCGAAAGTACCCACGAACGCAACAAACGACCCTCC
>CAZYEV010000082.1:0-32667 GCA_964646615.1 uncultured Saprospiraceae bacterium | reverse complement strand
ATTCGCCCATCATCGCGCGTAGCCTTAGCTTTTTTCATCGTTACCGTTAGCATTATGGGCGTGGCGCTGCTGCCGTACCTGGCGAACCAGCTCCTCCGGAACGCCAAGCCTCTGAGCTATCTCAACATCGCTCCACTCCGGACAACTGAGCATAAGAGCCTCTACCAGCATTTGCATGGCCTCCAGACGACCCTCCTCGCGGCCCTCCAGACGACCCTCCTCACGGCCCTCTCTAAGCCCCGCCTCAAACCCTTCCTGGCGCTCCGACTCCAGCTGCCATTCGACGGCCATGGGGCCATAGACTCTCACCAACGTTTCGAAGGCTTCCTGGCTATCGTTCGGAATTTTTTCCGTGAATTGCGAAATTTTTACGCTGTTCATCTTCAACAAGTTTTCGATGTAAATGAAAAAAGACTGCAGCAACATAGCCTCCCGATTTCCCAGCGAGCGGCTGTGTATGAACCACAAAACAGCCGGCATATGCTGCGCCAGTTGCTCCCATTGACGTGCAAATTTAAGCGCCAGCAGCAAAACGCCCAAATACTCGATATCTTGTTTTCGTTCGATGACCTCAATGGGCACAGTGCTGAGGTCGAACACTTCGTATTTGAAGAAGGGGATGTATTGCCAAAACTCTTCGGGCAGGTCTAAGAGGTCGAAAATCTCTTCCTGCTTCCAGGGGCGCTCTCCGTGGTAAAAAATGATGGGTATCACGATGGCATACGGGCGCCCCTGGCGCATATCTTCCTCCCACAATTGAAGCAGATAGTCGAACAGCTGGAAGTAAACAGGCAGGTTGGGCTGTGTGCTCTTGTGTTCGAACAGGATAACTACCCGGGTATGGCGGTTGCTGCCGCGCAAGCGCGTCTCATAGACGACGTCGGTGTAAGAGACACCAAAACGCCCGCTGACGTGAGCGGTAGAGCGTTTCTGGAAATGCGAAAAGTCCAATCGCCGAAAAACGGTTTCCGGCATGAAATGCTCCAGGAACTTTTGAGCAATAATCGGGTCCCCAAAAAAGACCTTGAAAATCAGGTCGTAAATGTGATGGAGCAGCGATTGCCTCGATTGCTCACGTGTCTTCTTTTTCGTCTTCTTCTTCGCCATGACGTCTGCACCGGGTTTGGCGAGCAAGGTACAGTGAAAAAGAGTAAAAAATGGAAATTGAAGAATGAGAAATTTCGGCGCTCACAAATCTTTACGCTGAAAAACCCGCAATGCCCAAACGAGTGGCCAGGCCACCCACACGGCCAGTACCAGCACGGCCAGCCCAATACCCAAAGCAGAGCCGAAGAAGTGGTGGAAGAGCGCTCCTGTGTAGCCCATCAGCGCAGCCGAGTCCAGCTGCAGCAGCATGGCAATACGGGCCAGGTCAACGGGGTTGAGGAAGGCCAGGGCGATGATGACCCGCTCCAGTGGGTAGTCGCTGAAAGCAAACATGCCCATGAGTACCAGGCCGTCGTAGAGAATGGCGCAGAAGAACCAGATGAGCAGGGCCAGCCCGATACCTCGCGCTTTGTCGCGCGTGAGCACGGCGGCCAGAAAGGCCAGCGATACAAATACCAGCGTGAGTGCCAGCCCACAGCCCACCAGCAGGAAGCCGCGCGGCGAGCCATCGTACAGCAACACCGGCACCCCCATGCCCAACCCAAAAGCCGCACACAGCGATACCGCCACGCCCAGGTATTGCCCCAGAAAGAGCGCAGACCGCCGAATAGGCTGCGCCAGCATCAGCTCCATAAACTCGTAGGAGTTGTACACGTGAATGGTTGAGAACACGATACTCATCAGCGGCAGCGCTATGAGCAGGATGTTTAGCAGGCTGGCCATTCCTTTGAGCGGGTCGCTCTCCAGATTGAAAAAGCTCATCGAAACTAACACCCAGAACAGGCCATAGGCCAGCACGAAGCGATTGCGCAGGATGTCGTAAATGGCATAGCGGGCTATCTTAAACATATTCATTCTCAGAATGCAGAGATGACACCTCCTGCGGAGATGTCATTTCCAAGTATCTAAAAAAGCGTCGAGGCACTGAGCTGCACCCGAGGGCGCGCCAGCAAATAGCCGTTGCCCAAATGCTGCACCACCGGAAACTGGCTGGCGATGCCCACGGCAAAGCGCTCCCAATAGATATCGAGACCGACGTGCCCCAGCAGGCAATAGCCGCCCGTGTCGTGGGCTACATTGCCCTGATTGCGGTCTGGGGCCGACCATTCCCACACGGCGCCGGCCGTGGGCAGCCAGCGCGTGGCCCCTGTCTGCATTTGACAGAAAAAACGGCCGCTGGCGTTGAGGCGATTGCCAAAGCGATAGCCTTCGCTGTTGATCTGGCTGAAGCGCATGAGCGCATCGGCGGCCAGCCCCCATCGGTTGTAGCGGATGTTGTACATGCCGCTCAAAAGGCCGTCGAGTGTGCCGGTGCCCGGCTGCATGTTAGGGTTGATGCCCTGGCGCACCAGAGCAGGGTCGAACTGACCTGTGGGCAGCTTCACGCCGCCACCCAGCCACAGTAGCTGCGTCCAGGCACTGCCGGAGCCCCAGCTGTGGCGCAGAGCGTTGTAATTCATCAGCAGCACGGCATCACCTATGCCCTGGCTGCGCGTACGCACGTTTTCTATCGTCTGCGTAAAATGATTGAGCGGCAGCACGCCTGCTATCTGAAAGCGCTCCCAGGGAAAAACCTGGCCCCACAGATCGAGGCTGTGGAAACGCTCGTCAGACCATACTCCGCCGTGGTGGTCGGAGGCAAAGCCCCGATAGAACCACCGCGCCCCGACCATGTGGCGCTGATACTGAGGCAATGCGCTGAGGTAATGACCGCCCAGCGAACAGCCGCAGCGGTCGCACGCCAAGGCGGCATTTAGCCCAATGAGGCTGACAATGAGAAAAAGAAGTGGGCTTTTCATGATGCGTTTTTTTGAACACAAAGGCACAAAACCATGAGAATTTTCTTCCGTATTAGTGATTGAATTTTTGCATCAGGTGAGCAATCGCCCGGCCCAGGCGTTCGTGGCCGGTTTCGGCTTTCAATTCGGGGAGGGGCTTGAAGAAGACCACGCGGCCTTCGACTAAGTAAAGAATGTGGGTTGCCAGTTCGTCTAAGTCGCTCATAATGTGCGAAGTGATGAGGAACAGGCGGTTGTTTTGCTTTTCGCGCAGGACTTTTTCTTTTAGAATTTCTGCTGACAGCGGGTCCAGGCCAGCGGTGGGTTCGTCCAGAATGAGTACTTGGGGTTGGAAGAGGAAGGCCAGGGCGGCGCTGACTTTCTGGCGAGTGCCGCCGGAGAGGGTGCGCATGGGTTTGTGAAAGATATCGGCCAGTCGGTACGCTTTGAGGAGTTCTTCGTCAGGTTGGGCGGCGTCGTTGCGGCGCAGGTCGCGCATCATGTCGAAGAGTTGACCGACGAGCATGTTGTCGGGGTAGCGTCCGATTTGGGGCATATATCCGAAATAGCGGCGATAGCCGGGGTCGGCGTTGACAGTGATATCACGAAAGGCGACGGCGCCGCTGTCGGGTCGCACCAGCCCGAGGATGCACTTGATGAGCGTGGTTTTGCCCGAGCCATTAGGGCCTACAATGGCCACGGCCTGGCCGGCGTCGGCGCTGACGCTGACGGTATCGAGCACCTGCAGGCGTCCGAAGGTTTTACTGATGTTTTGAACGCGCAGCATCGTACGGTTTCATAAGTGGTGAATGGTCGCGCAGGCTGTCGGGGCACAAGCTGGGTATGGCGCGTTCGGCGCGTTCGAGCAGCAGCACACCGAAGCTGCGCCAGAACATCATGGCGTAGGGCATTTGCTCCGAAATCATGGCAAAGAGGCTGACGGGCAGGTGGGGCACGTCGCCGATGCCGTCGCGGTTGAGGTCGTAGCCGGTATATTGATCCCAGTAGTTGTACTCAAAAGTGTTGAGCGACATCTGGTTGTTGGTCGTTACGTCGAAGGTGTTGGCTGCGAAGTTGTTGTGTCGGAATACATTGTTTTCACAGCTGGCCTGGATACGGACGGCCCAGCCATTTTGGCGGAATTCGTTGCGCTCCAGCCGGCTACGCGTACAGCCTTCCATAAAAATGGCGGCAGTGTTGTTGCGAAACACATTATCCGAAATTTCGCTGCGCTGGATGTCTTTGAGCAACATGCCGTAGGCCGACGCTCCGATGTTGTCGGCGAAAGTGTTGTAGCGCATGAGCACCTCGCGCGTGTACATGACGGCCACGCCGGCCCCGTTGTGGGCAAAGGTGTTGTGCGTGTAGGCGTCGTTGTGCGAAAACATGAAATGCAGGCCATAGCGCACGTTGTGAGTGCTGATGTTGCGCTCGATGTGCGAATGGGTTACGAACTCGAAATAGATGCCGTCGCGGTGCCCGCGTACGCGGTTGGCGGCAATGACGATACTGTCGCATTTCCAGGCATGGATGCCGTTGCCCGAGGTCTGTTCCACTTCGCCGTAAGCGCGCAGGGTGTTGCCGGTTGCCCAACAGAGCCGGCTGTTCGACAGGTAAATGCCGAAGAAGTTGCTGTCTAAGTCGTTGTTGAAAACATACACATAGCGAGCATTATAGACCTTGATGCCGGCCAGGTCTTCCAGCGCCCCCGAGCCGGAGCGCACGACGCGGAAGCCGCTAACCGACACGTGGTTGGCGTGCACGCTGACGGGCTGGCGCGCGTCTTCGCCATCGAGGACCGGTCGCCCCTGGCCGCGCAAGGTCAGCGGCCGGTCTATCACGACAGCTTCGCGGTACCGACCGCTTCGCACCAGCACAGTATCGTATGGCTTAGCCTGGGCGATGGCGTCGTTGATACGGCTGAGCGCCGTGCCAGGCGCCACCACCCAGGTGCGAGCGGGCAGAGCACCGCTCCACAGGAGCAGCAGGACACCCGCCCAAAAGCCGTATTTGGGAGTAAAAAACATCGTTTAGCGCGTTAAGAGTTGTTTCACCTGAGCCCACGTGAGCAATTCCCCGCCGCCTTCGGCCAGTGCCTTTTCGGCATCAGTGCGGCTGCCAAAAGCCGCTACGTACGAGGCCATGGGCGTGCGCAGGCTCTGGCTGTGGAGAAATACTGCCTCTTCCAGGGCGACCAGCTGGCCCTGCTGCGCAAAGTCGGCCACCCAGCGGCTGGCAATATCTTTGGGCGGCACGCCTTCGCCGTCTTCAAAATAGACCAGGCAGTTGATGTCGTCGAAGAAGTACGCTTTGCCCTTTTGGGTAACGATTTCTGCTCCGTAGCGCCGGTCGGAGAGCGACATGTGGCACATGGCACATTCCCCGCGCCCATACGGGATAGGCTGTGGGCCGCTGTTGCAACCGCTCCAGAGCAGTGCCAGCAGTATCCCGACTACACTGGCCGCCGGGGCCAGACGCGCAGATTTCCGCCGCCGCCACCACTCCCACACCACGACGAGCAGGCTGATGCCCGTTACAGCCATCAAAATCCAGCCGCCTGTATCGGGCAGTGACCAGGCCTCGAAGTTGAGCAGCTTTTTGTACCCAATCACTGGCGGCTGGTAGGCCATGCCCGGTATCACGATGGGCGCTGTTGGGTCCAGGTTGTGCCCATAGTCGTAGCCCCAGCGCCAGAAATCGTACAGCGCCAGGCTATCGGCTACGGCCAGCACCAACCAATAGGCTACGGCCGACCACCACTTGCCGATGAGGGCCAACACCAGACACAGGACCGCCACGCCGATGATGATTTTGCCCAGATACTGAAGCTCTGGAAACATATCTACACTGATGGCACGCATGCCAATGTAGTGGTTGAGAGCACTGATGACTTTCACGTCGCCGGTCAGCGTGTCGTGCCAGATTTTCATTTCCAGCCCTTCCGGGTACTGGGGCGCAGTGAGGTAAATTTTCCAGATGGGAACCTTCAGCAGCGCAAAGAGCGAGAGCGCTCCCACGACCAACAGGACGCGGGAAGGGAGAGAGAGGTTAAACATAGCGGCAGTTTTTTAGAAAACCAATGTCAGCGGCGGCAGCAGGCGGTGTGAACAGCGCGGTGTCGTTGCCTGGCAGCCTCATTCGGGCAGCAGCACCTCGTCAATGACGTGCACGATACCGTTGGAAGCCGGCACCGAGGCCACGATATTAGCTTTGCCGTTCACCTTGACCTTTCCGTCCTGCACGCTGAGCGTGATGTTTTTCAGGTTGACCTGATTGAGCTTCTGGCCGTCGCGCATTTGGTTGGTGTGTATGACGCCCACATAAGTGTGGTATTCCAGGATGTCAGTCAGGGTGGCTTTGTTCTCAGGTTTGAGCAAGCTTTCCACCGTACCGGCGGGCAGCTTATCAAAAGCAGCATTCGTTGGGGCGAACACGGTGAACGGACCTGGGTTGGAGAGGGCGTCCACCAGCCCGGCGGCTTTCACGGCGGCCACCAATGTGGTGTGGTCAGGCGAGCTAATAGCCACCTGCACCACGTTGTGCTTCGAGGCGTCGTCTTGTACGGAGGCAATGCCGCCGTCCGTTGGTGTCGAAGCATGGGCAGAAGCCGAACCCGACTCTTGCGAAGGGCCGCCGCAGGCGCAGAGCATCAACCCGGCGGCCAGTATGGTCAGAAGATACAGCAGTTGTTTCATGGCCGAATGTTTTTAAGTGTGAGAAGGATGGAGAAGGAAGAGCCGGCCCGACCTTTTAAGCGCAGGCCGGCTCCGGGCAGCATCGGGTTACTGAGGTGGTTGCGGGCTTCCGGTGCTGTATTTCAGCGGCACATTTGAGCCTGGGGCCGACACACGCAGGTAGCCCTGCATCTCCTGGTGCAGCGCCGAGCAGAAGTCGGTGCAATAGAACGGGAAGATGCCCACGCGGTCGGGTTTGAACATGAGGGTTTGCGTCTCACCTGGCATGATGAGGATTTCCGCCGTGTTGGCACCCTTGATGGCGAAGCCGTGCGGGATGTCCCAGTCTTGTTCCAGGTTGGTTACGTGGAAATAGACCTCATCGCCCACTTTGACGCCTTCGATGTTGTCGGGTGTGAGGTGCGAGCGGATGGCCGTCATGTAAACGTGCACCTTGTTGCCCTCGCGCACCACTTTGGCCTCATGTTCGCCTTTGGCCACGTAGGGGTGTTGGTTTTCCTCAATCGGGTAGATTTTGACTGATTTGTCCTTGATGAGGCTGGCCGGCACAGCGTTGGCGTAGTGCGGCTCGCCGACGGTGGGGAAGTCCAGCAGCAGTTTCATCTTGTCGCCGCTGATGTCGTACAATTGGGCCGATTGGGCCAGTTCCGGCCCGGTGGGCAGATAGCGGTCTTTCGTAATCTTGTTGTAAGCGATAACGTACTTGCCGTGGGGTTTGCGCGTGTCGCCGCCCGGCACGCACAGGTGGCCGATGGAGTAGTACGTCGGCACACGGTCGAGGACCTCGAGCGTCTTGAGGCTCCATTTCACGATTTCGGACGACACGAAGAACGACGTATAAGCGTTGCCGTTGGCATCAAATTCGGTGTGCAAGGGGCCAAGCCCCGGCTTTTTCACCTCGCCATGCAGCACAGCATCGTACTTCAAGACCGGGATGCCGTCGTATTCGCCCTCGAAATTGCGCTCAGCAATGGCTTTTTGCATCTTGCTAAAGGAGAACACCGGGATGACTGCCGCCAGTTTACCCGAGCCAACGATGTATTCGCCCGTGGGGTCCACATCGCAGCCGTGCGGGCTTTTAGGGCAGGGAATAAAATAGACGAAGTCTTTCAGCTCTTTCGGGTCGAGCATAATGACCTCGTCTTCCCATTTTGTGGTGGCCGTATGCTTCTTTTCGTCGTAGATGTTGTGGGCATAGCGCACTTTTTTCACCTTGCCTTTGCCGGCGCGGGCGTACTCTTCGGCTTTTTTCCAGTTGATGGCGACGATGAAGTCCTTGTCGTTTTGCGAGGCATTCACCTCCAGCAGCGTGTTGGCGCGCTCGGAATTGTAGCAGGAGAAAAAGAACCAGTCGTGGCTGGGGCCTTTGCCCGAGCGGCTCAGGTCGAGGTTGATGCCCGGCAGCAGCACCTGGAAGCCGAGGTTCATGTGGCCGGTTTTCGGGTCAATACCGATGAAGGAGACCGTGCCACGGAAGTTCTCCTTGTACGTTTCAATGGACACATCGGGCTGGTTGTCCAACGGCACCGAAAAGCGCGTGCCCGCCACGATGTACTCACTGTTCTCGGTAATGAACGGCGAGGAGTGGTTGCCGCCCGAGTTCGGAATTTCCATGATCTCCACCGTCCGGAACGTGCCCAGGTCAATGCGCGCCACGCGCGGCGTGTTGTTGGCGTTGGCAAACATCCAGCGGCCGTCTTGTTCGCCGTTGGTCAGCGACATGGCGATGTGGTGTTCGTCGTCCCAGGGCACGAACCCGTGCGACGTCATCAGCATGGCCTTCGTCTCCTCGCTGTAGCCGTAGCCGTTTTCGGGAAAGACCGAAAAGACCGGAATGATCTTCAGCAGGCGCCCCGAAGGCAGCCCGTACACCGAAACTTGCCCGTTGAACCCGCCCGAGACGAAGTTGTAAAACTCGTCGTGCGTGCCCGGGGCTACGTAAACCTTTTGAGCGGCATCCGCCGAAGAAGCGCCTGCAGCGCCTCTTGTCTTGCACTGCCACAGGGCGGCTACTATGAGCGCAAAGCCCGCGGCAAACCAGAGAAACTTTTTCATAAAACCTTGATTTTGACTTGTATCGGCCAAACTTGTTTGGCCTGAAATAATCCGATTAAGACCGATAAATTTGTTTTCGCTGGGTGGCCTCGTCGGGGGCATGTCTTTGGGCATCACACCGGCTTCTCAGTCCTGGTGGCTATCGCTCTCCGTCGTTGTAGCGCATGAACTCCAGGATGTCGCGTGCGTCGCCGATGGACACATTCTGGTTGGGCATACGTGTCAGACAGAGTTCGAGCAGTTTCTGGGCCTCCGGGTCGCGTTCCAGCATGATGTCCACGTTGGTGATCATGTTCATGATCCACTCCGGGCGGCGCAGCTTAGTCAGGCCCTTCCACCCCGGCCCTACGACGCGCGTGTCGTCGAGCTTGTGGCAGGCGGCACATTTCATGTCGTAGATGGCTTTGCCACGCGACACGCGGTTTTCTTCCAGGGGTGTCTTCAGTTCGACGTACTTGACCTCGCCGATGCCCTTGCCTTCGGCGATCATCTGCTCTTCGGGCGTCAGGGCGGCAGGAGTGTCTTTGTCGTTGCCCGACGAGGCACCTCCTCCTCCACCGCAGGCCCACAGGCCCAACACGCTCAAGAGCAGCAGCATTTGAATGATGTTTTTCATACCAGCAGCGTTTTGTTTCCAGTGAAAAGATGTTTTACGCTGCAATGGTACGCCCCCTGCAATCGGGCCGATTATGACCGGCGTCAGGGGCCTGGATGATTTTTTCGGAGTACATAATATCGGTATTGCCAACAAAAATGCAGGGCCTGCAGCACCCTGTGTTTTTGTTAAAATTTTAACACTGCCCTATGCGCCTACACTGCGGTTTGGCGTTTGGGCTTTTTCCATCTATCCAACAGAATATTGGCAAAAAGCCATTTCAGAAGGCCGTTTTAAAATGGATTATCAAACTATCTGTGCTCCGCCCTCGATAATTTTAGAGCACTCGTTGGAGGGACTTTGCGGCCTGCCTCGTCTTTTGCCAAACCTTAACACCTTCTTCTTAAAACTTTTTAACTTTTTTTTAACGGCCTCATTTACCTTTGCCCTGCCTTTTGGGAGATGCTCCCGAGCGCATGTATGGAATACGCCAGCAAGCCGCGAGTAGCCGTTCTCATCCCTGCCTTCAATGAGGAGGACGCGCTGCCGTTCGTGCTGGCCACGATTCCGAAGCAATGGGTACGGCACATTATCGTGTGCGACAACGGCTCGACCGACCGGACGGCGGAGATTGCCCGACTGATGGGCGCCACGGTTGTGCGGGCCGCGCGGCGCGGTTACGGTTCGGCTTGCTTAGCAGGCATGGCTTACTTGAAGCAACTGCCCGATGTGGAACAACCCGAAGTAGTTGTCTTTCTGGATGCCGACTACGCCGACGACCCTAACGACCTGCCAAAAGTGGCAGAGCCGGTATTAGACGGAAGCCAGGACCTGGTCATCGGTTCGCGCCTGTTGGGCCAGATGGAACCCGGCGCTATGAGCCTGCCGCAGCGCTTCGGCAACTGGTTGGCGCCCTTGCTCATCCGCCTGTTTTTCGGCCAGCGCTTCACTGACCTGGGCCCTTTCCGAGCCATCCGCTGGGATAAGCTGCAACAGCTCGACATGCGCGACCCAGACTACGGCTGGACGGTGGAAATGCAAATCAAAGCCGCCTTGCAGGGCCTCCGCTGCACGGAAGTGCCCGTCCATTACCGAAAGCGCGTGGCCGGGCGCAGCAAAGTCTCCGGCACCATTAAAGGGGTCATCCTGGCCGGCACCAAAATCCTCAGCCTCATCTTCTGGCATTACTTCCAGCACCGCCGCCAACAGCGCTTACAGACAAACACCACTCGCAAAACTTAAAACTGCTCGCTCGATATGTTTGGAATTCAAGCCCTTTTTGAAGCCCTGCGCTACCAGGCCTTTGTGGACTTCGGCTACCTTATGCTGCTGGTGTACTTCGTTGCCATGAGCGGCGTTACGCTCTACGCCCTGTTGCAAGTGCACCTGCTGTTCCTGTACAAGAAGTACCACAAGGAACACCCCGTCATCGAGTACAAAAAGTACGACCCGAACGACCCGAACCTGCCCTTCGTAACCGTGCAGCTGCCCATGTACAACGAAATGTACGTGGCCGAGCGCATCATTGACTGCGTCGCTGCGCAGGAGTATCCGAAAGACAAATTTGAAATCCACGTCTTAGACGACTCCACCGACGAGACCGTCGAGATTGTGGCCCGCAAAGTGGCCGAATTGCGCGCCAAAGGGTACAACATCGAGCACATCCACCGCACCAACCGCCAGGGCTATAAGGCCGGCGCCCTGCAAGAGGCTATGCCCCGCGCCCGTGGTGAGTTCATCGCCATCTTCGACGCCGACTTCACGCCGCGGCCCGACTTTTTGCGCACGACTATGCCCTATTTTGAAGACCCGAAAGTGGGTATCGTGCAAACGCGCTGGGAACACCTCAACGCCGATTACAGCATGCTGACCAAACTGCAAGCCATCCAGCTCAACGTCCACTTCACGGTGGAACAGGCCGGGCGTTCCTACGGAAACCTGCTGCTACAGTTCAACGGCACAGCGGGCGTATGGCGCAAAAAAGTCATTGAAGAAGCTGGCGGCTGGCAGAGCGACACGCTCACCGAAGACCTGGACCTCAGCTTCCGCGCCCAGATTATGGGCTACCGCATCCAGTATTTGGAAAAACTCGGCAGCCCGGCCGAATTGCCCGTGGACATGAACGCCCTCAAAGGCCAGCAGTTCCGCTGGAACAAGGGCGGCGCCCAAAACGCCCGCAAACTCATCAAAATGGTGTGGAATGCCCGCACGCTCAAGCCCGTGCAAAAACTCCATGCCATCAGCCAGCTGCTGGCTTATGGGGTATTCCTGTGGGTGTTTATCGCTGCCGTCAGCAGCATCCCGCTCTCCTTCGCCTTTAGCGAACTGGGCATCTCTACGCACTTCCTCTCCTTCTCTGTGCTGGGCCTCTTTGCCGTGGCGGCCATCTCTTACACCGCCAACATAACGGCGGCGCTCAACCGCCAGACACCACCCTCTTTCTGGGAGAAAGTGCGCTTCTTTGGGCTGTTCCTCTCCTTCCTGCCGATGTCTATGGGCCTGTCGCTGTACAACGCTATTGCTGTCATTGAGGGGCTGCGCGGGAAGGTGTCTGCCTTCGTGCGTACGCCCAAGTACGGCGTGACGGGCGCCAATTCGCCCATGCGGCAAGCGGCTTACATGGCGCGCAAAATTTCATGGGTAACCTACGCCGAAGGGCTGATGGCCTTGGTGTTCTTCACAGCTGCCTTAGTCGGCATCCGAACGGGCAACAGCGCTTTTGTGCTGTTCCACTCCATGTTGGCCTTTGGCTTCGCCACCATTTGCTACTACTCCATCAAGCATCTGCGCTTCGATTGAGGCGGCATTGCTCCGTTTTTTAACAAAAAGCCCTGCGCCCGGCATCGTTTCCAGACGCAGGGCTTTTTGATGAGGGCGGGGCCGTTAATCCATGACCTCCGCCTTATAGACGAGGAAGTTGGTCTTGCCCTGCCACGGAAAGGCATGTACCTTCTCCCGATAATGGCAGCGCACCGTGCGGCCTTCCCATTGCTGCAGCTGCTGGTACACGCTGCTGCTTTCGATGGAAAAGTCCCACACGCTCTGCTTCGACATCATCATGCTGCCCGTGAGGTGTAGCTGGCCTTCGTAGGTTTTAAAAACCACGCCCTGGCGCGCTACTTTGACCAATGTGCCCGTGCGCGAGCCGTCGCTGAGGGTGTAATTTCGATAAAAATAGTAGCCCACACCGAAGAGCACTGCCGCGGTCAGGATGAGCCACAGGCTTCGGTGCAGCCATTTGCGCAAGTTTTGGAGAAAGGTAGAGAAGTCCATGTTGAAAACGCCGTTGAGGAGTGAATGCCGTTCGAGGCGCTAACATACGGCATTCGCCTCGACCTCATAGCCATCGAATGAGCCAGCTAACCGCCTGCCTGACGAAGGCCGAGCGATAAGGCGGCAGGAACAGGCTGGTTGTCGGCCACGGGCTGTGCTGGCGCGCCACACCGCGAGCATGACTGAACTCCAGGAAGCCCCATTCACCGTGATAGCGGCCGATGCCGCTGTGGTTTTGACCGCCGAAGGGCAGGTTAGGATTGAAAAACTGCAGGCCGCACTCGTTGATGCACACGCCACCGCTGCGCGTCTCGTCGAGCACGCGCTGCCAGTGGTCGCGCTTGCGGCTGAAGATGTACAGCGCCAGCGGCTTGGGATGAGCATTGATGTAAGCAATCGCTTCCGGCAGTGTCCGGTAAGTGCGTATGGGCAACAACGGGCCGAAGATTTCCGCATCCCAAATAGCAGCATCTTCCGGTACGTGGGTCAGCACTGTCGGTTCTATGTAGCGCTCTTCTGCCACGGCGCGCCCGCCAAAGCGCACGGTGGCGCCTCGGTGCACGGCGTCGTCCAACAGACCTTTGACAAACGAAAAATGGCGGTCGTGGATGAGGCGCGGGTAATCGGGCGACTGCTGACGAGCCTCCGGTGTAGCGCCGTAATACTGTTTGAAGTAATGCCCCAGCCGCTCGACGAGCGCCTCCTGCAGCGACTCATGCACCAGCACATAGTCAGGAGCAATGCAAATCTGCCCCGAGTTCATGCCCTTCATCCAGGCAATGCGCGAGGCGGCGCGCTCCAGGTCGGCGGTTTCGTCCACAACGACGGGGCTTTTGCCGCCCAGTTCCAGCGTGATGGAGGAGAGGTGTTTTGCCGCTGCCGCCATGACGATCTTGCCCACCGCCGGGCTGCCGGTAAAGAAAATGTGATCGAAAGGGAACTCCAGGAGCGCCTGAGCCACCTCCACATCGCCCTCTACAACGGCCACCTCGTCTTCTGAAAAGCACTCACCGACAATGGCCTTAATCACGCGGGCGCTGCGTGGAGCGTGCTCAGAGGGCTTGATGATGGCACAGTTGCCCGCAGCCACCGCCGATACCAATGGTATCAGGCTGAGGTTGAAGGGATAGTTCCACGGCGCCACAATCAGGCAGACGCCTTTCGGCTCGTAGTGGATCCAGGCCGAAGAGCCTATCAGCGGCAGGCGCACACCCACGCGGCGCGGCGCCATCCAGCTCGACAGATGCCGCAGCGCGTGGCGGATTTCGCCCGTTGTCGTGGCGATTTCCGTAACATCCGTTTCCATGGGCGATTTCCGGAAGTCGGCCCACATGGCGTCCTGGATGGCTTTGCGGTTTCGGATGAGGGCGGCATGCAGGGCACGCAACTTAGCCCGGCGCTCGCGGGCCGTCGTGCGGGCTACGGCGTACTGATGCTGGCGCTGGCGCTGAAAAAGCCCGTCTAAGCGCGCGTGCCAGGTGTCGGCATGAAGCGTGGCGGAGTCCATCTTTTTTTATCGTTTTGGCAATGGATGAGCAAAACTGCAAACTTTCTCGCAAGAGGCGTATGCCAGCGAAAGACTTTTTACGTTCTCTTTGGGCTTGATTTTTCTCAGCGGCGAAAAACAGAACGAAACGTTTTGGGCCGTTAAATAAAAAAAGTCTGCAAATGTTTCACCGTATTTACTCAACGTTGTAACCTTGCCTCTTGAAAAAATCTTCAAGGGCTTGGGCGACTGAAGTTCAAAACATACGTGGGAAAGCGCCCATTTTTTAACCGTTAAATTTTTTGAGGCTTATGAACATTAATGTGAGAGCCCTGCACGGTCAGGCAGATGAAGGATTGGTTGAATACATTCACATCAAGTTGCAGCGATTGCGCAAAATATATCACCGAATTGAGGGCATTGACGTGCGTTTGATAGAAGAAAAGAAGGGAGGTAAGGTTGCGGAGGTTCAGATGCACGTTCCGGGTGGCTGGCTGGTTGACCGCAAGAGCAGCACCACGTTTGAGTCTGCTATAAATGCTTCTATGGATACCCTCCGCCGCCAGTTGGCGCGCTACAAGGATAAGCGCCATGGCTACGAGCCGGAGAAAGTAACGGCATATAACCCGCACGAGTAGCGCGCGTCCGTGAGGCGCCAGGTTCCGGTGAGTTCACTCGTCAAGCTTCAGGTCGAAGCGTTTGAGGAGGTCGAGCACAGCCGGGTTGGCTTGAGCCATCTGGTCGAGTTTTTCTTTAGCGGTCAGGAAGCGCCGAGGTTTGGGTTGTTCCACAGCCGGCGCTTTCTGTTCGTCGAGTACGACGCGCACCGTAGCGTTCGGGGCATGCAAGTTTTTGCGGATGACGTCGCGCAGGTGGTTGAGTTCCTCCTGAATGAGGCTGCGATGCACGGCAAGGCCCACCGTTATGGTCAGTACATCGCCCTCTAAACTCAGGTGGGCGGCGGCCATGGCTTGCCGCAAAGAGGGTGAAGGCGTGGCGTTGGCAAATGCCTGCCACTGGGCCCAGGCGTTTTCTAAGGAGAGTTTGCTTTCGAGCTGTGCCATCTGGTTGGCCTCCTCAGCCACCACAGAGTCGTACTCCTCTAAGCGCAAGGGCACGGGTTCCATCCGCTTGCGTCCCAGCCGGATGTCGGTGCGGAGGGTCTGCATGGCTTCGGGGCTGAGTTCGGTGGCTGTAGAGGGCGGCAGCGATTTTTCGGCCGTCTGAGCCACGTGCGTTGCCGAAGCAGGCCGGGGTGCCATGGCTGCCGGGCTGGGGGCTACCGCCTCCGCTGGCGCTGCAACAGGGGGCGGCGTTGTGGTGCGGCCATTGGCTACGGGCGGAGTGTCAGCCGTTTTTTTTTCTGGGGCAAAGGCTGCTGCAGAAACGGCGCGCAGGATGTAACACATCTTTAGCAGCGCCGTTTCGACGTGCAGGCGCTTGTGGCGCGCCATCTTGAGGTTGACGTCGCAATCGTTGGCGATGCTCAGGGCCGTCATCAAGAACGACAGCGAGGCCAATTGGGCCTGTTGCTGGTAGCGCTCGCGCAGGTTTTCGCCCACTTCCAGCAAGGGCAGCGTGGCCGGGTCGCGGCACACTAACAGGTTGCGCAGGTGGTCGGCCAGGCCGGTCAGGAAAATCTCCGGCTCGAAGCCCTTGCGCAGGATGTCGTCGAAGAGCAGCAACACTGTGGCGGCATCTTCGGCCAGCAGGGCGTCGGTGATCTGGAAGTAGTAGTCGTAGTCTAAGATGTTGAGGTTTTCCAGCACCGTCTGGTAGCGGATAGGCTCTCCGGCGGCGGCGCTGCTAATGCGGTCGAAGATAGATAGGGCGTCGCGCAAGGCACCGTCGGCCTTTTGGGCAATGATGCGCAGCGCCTCCGGGTCGGCCTCGATACCCTCCAGCCGGCAGATTTTGGCCAGATGCGCAGCCATATCGGCCACCTCGATGCGCCGAAAGTCGAACACCTGACAGCGCGACAGGATGGTGGGCAGTATCTTATGCTTCTCCGTGGTGGCCAATATAAATATGGCGTAAGGCGGCGGCTCTTCCAGCGTTTTCAGGAAAGCGTTGAAAGCACCCTGCGAAAGCATGTGCACTTCATCAATGATATACACCTTGTACTGGCCGCGCTGGGGCGGCATGCGCACCTGCTCTACTAAGGCGCGGATGTGGTCCACACCGTTGTTAGAAGCGGCATCGAGCTCGAAGATGTTCCAGGAAGCATCTTCCTGGAAGGCTAAGCAGGAAGGGCATTGCTGACAGGCCTCAAAGTCGGGCGTGCGGTTTTCGCAGTTGAGCACGCGCGCCAGAATGCGGGCGCAGGTGGTTTTGCCCACGCCGCGCGGGCCGCAAAACAGAAAAGCATGCGCAACATGGCCTGTGGCCAGGGCATTCTTCAAGGTGCGGGCCACATGCTGCTGCCCCACGACGTCTTCAAAACGCATGGGACGATACTTGCGGGCAGATACGACAAAGGCGCTCATGTGGGGCAAAAGTAGGGCATTTGGCGAGGCCCCGGAAAGGCTGAGGGCATCCCGGTTTGATATTTTTATTCCGCTAAAACGCATCCGCCTAATGCTGAAGAAGATACGCACCTACCCTGGACAATCCGGTGCAGGCGGCTACCTGTTCCGAATATCCAGGTAAATCACAAAGTGCACTTTAGGATTTTCCTGGATAACCACGCCGAAAGGCCGCTGCAGGTGCGGAAGACATGGGTACGAACTGGCCGTCTGGGGGGAAAAGCCGAAAAACCGAAGAGCTATCTCCCCCTTCCGCATTTCCCCCGACACTCGCCTTACCTTTGTCGCATGGCGCCGGAGTTAGCGCATGCTGTTTATCGAGAGATTGTTCGCTTAGCGACGACGCACCCGAGCTGGACGCCGTCGGATAGGGTGCTGGCGCTGGCTGATTTGCAGGAGCGGCTTTTTGTGGAGGTTACGAAGCAGGAGCAGTTGTCGTTCAGCACCTTGTTTGCACGCATCAGCTACGCCGGGCACAGGTATCGGCTGTCGGCGGAGGCGCTGCGGGTCATTCACCAGTTTCGACGGGTGGCGGGTCGTATTCGCGCTGTTCAGCGGGCGGCTAATGCTCGGGATGTCGCCCTGGGGGTGTGGGCGTTGGCCGAAGCGGTGCGCGGGTTGTCGGGCGAAGCCGTGCCGGAGTCGGTAGCGGTGCTTTTGCCCGCCCCGGGCGAGTGGTCGTTCGAGTCGGCCGGTGTGGCCGCCCATCGAGAGCAGGTGCGGGTGGTGGTGGTAGAAGACGTGCCCGAAGAGCGCTGCCTGCTGGCCTACGATGAGGAGCGGCCCGATGTGCTCATCCGCGTACGCTATCAGCTGCCCGATCGCAACGACAATTTTACGCCCACCATTCGGCTGCTGCAGATGCAGAAGGTCTTCCCGCTGCCGGTAACGGTGAACCTTCTGGATGTGGACATAGACCAGGCCGGCGATTACCGCCCGCGCGCCTTTGTGGTGGAGCCGGACTACCTGATGGACGTAACCACGGTGGCCGAGCGCTTTCTGCCAGATCGGGTAGAGCCCATGGGCTTTTTGGTCAAAAAATTCCTGCCCTACGAGATGTCGGAGGCGGCGTTGGTGGGCAACTTAGCCAACTACTTCCTCGATCGGCTGATGAATGAGCCTGAAGCGGAGTTTGACGCGCTGATGCGCGAGACGTTTGCCCTCTACCCGCTCGTGTACGCGCCCATGTCGGACCAGAACGTGCGGGATGTGATGCAGAAAGCGCGGAAGCATTACCAGAGCCTGAAAGTCATGGCCCAGACGGGTTTCCGCCAGCAAGGCATTGAGCCGGCGCATTGCGTGCTGGAGCCTACTTTTTATAGCCGCAAATACGGTTTGCAGGGCCGCTTAGACCTCTTTTACCGCGAAGGCGAACGGGCAGCCATTGTGGAGCTCAAAAGCGGGCAGCCCTTTCGGCCCAATGCTTACGGCATTTCGCGCAGCCATTTCACCCAGACGCTACTGTACGACCTGCTGGCGCGCTCGGTATTCGGGGCGGCCATAGACCCGGTTAAGTACATCTTGTACTCGGGCGTTGAGGAGAGGCACCTGCGTTTCGGCCCTACGATAGAGGCGGAGCAATGGGAGGCCCTCCAGGTGCGCAACCAGCTGGTGGCCATCGAGCGGTTGCTGACGGGCATTCGCCCCGGGCAGCTGCAGGTGTCGGTGTTTGAGCGGCTGCGCAAAACGATGATGGAGGCCCCGGCGAATGCGCATGATTTCACCCTGAAGGAGATTGCCCAGTTTTTGGTCGTGTATGACGGCCTGAATGCCGTGGAGCGCAAGTACTTCAACGCCTTTACTGGTTTCATTGCCCGCGAGCACTGGCAGGCCAAAGTAGGCGCCGAAGGGACGGACTCGGCTGGCGGCAGTGCAGCCCTGTGGCGCAGCAGCCTGGCCGAAAAGCAGGAAGCATTCGCCATTCTGGCCCAGATGGAACTGGTGGAAAACCAGGCCAATGAGGCCGAACCCACGATGGTTTTTCGCCGGACGGAGCAGACCAATCCTTTGGCCAATTTCCGCGTGGGCGACGTGGCCGTCCTTTATCCGGCGGATGCTGAGGACGCCAGTGTACTGCAGCACCAGGTCATCAAGTGCACCATTGTGGAATTGGGCGCCCAACACGTGAAGGTGCAGCTGCGCGCGCGGCAGTTTAACCTCAAGCCCTTCGAGGCCCATCGGCGGTGGAATCTGGAGCCGGACTCGCTGGAGGGCGGCTTCTCGTCGCTGTACCGCAGCCTGTACGAGTGGGCCAAAGCGGCGCCATTGGTACGCGCCCGTTGGCTATGCCCGACGGCATCGGACGAGCAGGCCACCTCCGCACCGGAAAGCCTCAGCGCCGAATACATTGCCACAGCCCCCCACTTTTTCCTGCTGTGGGGGCCGCCAGGCACGGGCAAGACGAGTATCATGCTGCGCGACCTGGTGGGCTGGGTGCTCCAAAACACGGAGGACAATCTCGTCCTGCTGGCCTACACCAACCGGGCAGTGGATGAAATGTGCGAGGTGCTCGAAGAACTGGGAACGGAATACCTTCGACTGGGCGCGCTCTTTGCCACGGGCGAGCGCTTTCGCGAGCGCCTGCTGAGCCAGCGCATTGCCTCCGTTCAAACGCGCGCCGAACTGCGGGCAGCCATAGACCCGGTGCGCATCCTCGTCAGCACGGTATCCTCCTTCGCCCAAAGCGATAGCCTGCTCAAAATCAAAACCTTCCAGCGGCTCATTGTGGACGAGGCCTCGCAAATCCTGGAGCCGCAGCTCATCGGTCTGCTGACGCGCTTCCAGCACGTGGTGCTCATCGGCGATCACTGCCAGCTGCCTGCCGTGGTGGCTCAGGAGCCGGAGTTTACCCGCGTCAGCGACCCTGAACTGCTGGATATTGGCCTGACCGACTTGCGCGACTCCTACTTTGAGCGGCTCTACCGCTATTGCCTTCGGCACGGCCTGCATCGGCACTACGGGCTGCTGCGCCATCAAGGGCGCATGCACGCCGACATTATGGCCTTTCCCAGTCAGCATTTCTATGGCGGCCAGCTGTACACGCTGCCACTGCCCTGGGGTGAGCGCCAGCATCAGTCGCTGCCTCAGGCCGACGGCATTTTCGGCCAGAGGGTGTGTTTTCTGCCGGTGGTGTCGCCCGATGCCCTGCCACACCAGCGCGTGTCGGCGGAAGAGGCGCGCTGGATAGCCCGGCTGACGCGCTACTTCCGCCAACAGGCCGAACAGGCGGGCCAGGTGTGGAACCCCGAGCGCAGCCTGGGCATCATCACGCCCTGGCGCGCGCAAATCGCGCAAATCCGTCAGGCCTTAGCCGAAGAAGGCCTCCACCCCGATGAGCTGACCATTGACACGGTGGAACGCTACCAGGGCGGCGCGCGCGACATCATCCTCATCTCCTCCTGCGTACACAGCAAACAGCAACTGCGCCGCTTAGTGAGCCTGTCTGCCGAGGGCGTGGATCGCAAACTGAACGTTGCCCTTACGCGCGCCCGCGAACGGCTTGTGGTCTTGGGCAACCCCGGCGTTTTGGGCGAAGACCCGCACTATCGCGCCTTTATTCAGCAATACACCGTGGAAGCGGAGCAATTTGAGGAACTTAGTAAGCAAACATTTGCCAACTTTGTTTCCGAAATCAATTCGCCAAACTCGTCGTCAAATCATCAACTTTCATGAAACGCAGCAAAATAGCCGGAATGGGCTTCTACGTGCCTGAGCGCGTGGTCAAAAACGAGGAACTCACCCGCTTGATGGACACGTCGGACGAATGGATCCGCGAACGCACGGGCATCGAAGAGCGGCGCTACGGACGCAAGCACGAAGAGACTACCTCCACGATGGCCGCTATTGCCACACGCATCGCTTGCGAGCGCGCAGGCATTGAGCCGGAGGAAATAGACTTCATCATTTTTGCTACCCTCAGCCCCGATTACTACTTCCCGGGCTGCGGCGTGCTCGTGCAGCGCGAGTTGGGCATCACCCACCGCGAGGCCGGAGCCTTAGATATTCGCAACCAGTGCAGCGGCTTTGTATATGGCCTTTCGATTGCCGACCAGTTCGTCCGCACCGGCATGTACAAAAACGTGCTGGTCGTCGGCTCCGAAATGCACTCGATGGGCTTAGACTTCAGCACTCGCGGCCGCAACGTTACGGTCATCTTCGGCGATGGCGCCGGCGCAGCCATTGTGCAGCCCAGCGAAGACCCCGAGCGCGGCATCCTGACTACGCGCCTGCACTCGGACGGCACCTATGCTGAAAAACTCTCGTTCATCAACCCCGGCTGCCACGGCGGATACCACAAACACCGTTTAGACGACCCCAATGTGGATTACGGCTACCCGCCCGCCGACACCTACGGCGAAATTTTCATTACCCCCAAAATGCTTCAGGATGGTCTGTATTACCCATACATGGACGGCCAGTTCGTGTTCAAATTGGCGGTGCAAAAGTTTCCGGAGGTCATTCTGGAAGCCCTTCAGGACGCCGGTCTGCAACCCTCCGACATCAGCCTGTTGGTGCCGCACCAGGCCAATTTGTGCAAAAGCGCTTAGGCCTGCGCGATGACCAGGTGTGGAACAACATCCAGCGCTACGGCAACACCACGGCCGCCTCCATTCCCATCGCTCTGTGCGAAGCCTGGGAAGCGGGCAAGGTGCGCGAAGGCGACGTCGTGTGTCTGGCCGCCTTCGGCTCCGGCTTTACCTGGGGCAGTGCGCTCATCCGCTGGTAAGCGGCATCGAAAACGCGCAAAACCAACGAGCTCCGACCGACCAGCATCCTTCTATCGCATCGTGGCTCAAGTCAGCTGGATTTTTCTGGACGATTTTGGCGGCAGGCACCGCGTCGGTCTCTACCACGGCGACCGCAGCGGCCACGTACTCGTGCACTGCGATGCGCGCATTGTGCAGGTGGATTTTTCGGTCAAAGAGTCGCGCACATACTCCTTTTTCATTGAAGACGAGTTGTGCGAGGTCAGCATCCAGAAGGAAAAGGAGGGCTTCTCCTACGATTTCCGTGTCAACAAACAGGTGGACACCCCGCGCAACCGCCAGCGCCGGGCCGCCGAACGCCGCAACTGGTGGGGTGTGGCTGGCGTGCTGGCCGTGCTGGTAGTTATTGTCTCAGCTGCCGTATTTTTGTTGATGCGCTGGGACGCCCGGCAGAAGCAACAGCGCTGGGCCGATGCGTTTGCGTTTCCGCTCTCTGCCCGAGAGGAGCGCCGTTTGCAGAAGGAAGGCCGCACTTCGGTCGCCCGCCTCTTCGTCGCTTACGAAAACCAGCAGCGCATGGTCTATTACAACTTCCCCACGCGGGAAAACCGCCTGATGACAGGCCGCTTTTGGGTGCCCGACACGGGTCTCATCCTGCTGCCCAATGGATTCCCCGTCAGCGACCACGACGCCTTCGCCGTGCAATACCTGCCCGAAGACCCGCGCATCCACCGCGTGCTCTTTGAGCAGCCCGAACCGGAAACCATCAGCACCTATTTAGACCAGGCCACCCGCGCCCAACAGGCCGCCCACCCCGATAACCGCCCCGCTCGTAATCGCTGCATCGCACAGGTCGCCTTAGCCGAAAAAGGCTGGCCCGCCCTGGCCGACTTCATTTTCCAAACCGCCACCGCCGAGCAAAACCCTCAACACAACCGGGACTCCTACCTGCGCCTGGTGCGCGAACCAGCGCTGGCACAACGACTGGAAAGGGAGTGCTGGGATAAGTAATGGACGAAAGCGCAGGACGAAAGAGAAGGCTCATCCTCCTGAAGCACTCTGGCAGTATCTTTCCAACCGCAAAGGGTGCTGAAAAACGCTGAGAAAAACACCTTTGCGCCGCTCCGCTCTTTCTGCGTTTTTTAACCCTCTGCCTCGCCGCAGACGTGCGTAAGCCTGCGGCCCTTTGTCCTTTCTGAGCATTTTCCGAAAACCCACCCTCCTCACCCGCTTGCCCGCTTTACCTTTGCAGCCCGTTATTTTTGGCAAAAAGGAAAGTGATGTACCGCGAGTTCAAGCAACTACACCTGCCCGCATTTGAAGAAGAAATACTGCAGTTCTGGGCGTCCGAGCGCGTCTTTGAGCGTTCGGTAGAGCAGCGTCCGGCCGAGCGTTCGTTTGTTTTTTACGAAGGGCCGCCTTCGGCCAATGGGATGCCGGGTATTCACCATGTCATTTCGCGTACCATCAAAGACCTTTTTTGCCGCTATCAGACGCTTAAGGGCTACCGCGTCGAGCGCAAAGCCGGCTGGGACACCCACGGCCTACCCGTAGAGCTGCAGGTGGAAAAAGAGCTCGGCATCACTAAGGAAGACATTGGGCGCAAAGTCAGCGTGGACGAGTACAACCAGGCCTGCCGCGCTGCCGTCATGCGCTACAAAGACCGCTGGGATGCGCTCACACGCCGCATGGGTTATTGGGTGGATCTGGAGCATCCGTACATCACGTTTGACAATGCCTACATCGAGTCGGTGTGGTGGCTGCTCAAGCAAATGTACCTCAAGCGCACGCCAGCGGGCGAGTCGCTGCTGTACAAGGGCTTCACCATTCAGCCCTTCAGCCCGGCGGCAGGCACGGGCCTGTCGAGCCACGAGCTGAACATGCCCGGCACCTACCAGGACGTTACCGACATATCGGTGGTGGCCATGTTTCGCGTGCGGCGCGAGGCAGCCTCCGAGTTTCTCTTCGACAGCGCCGACGAGGACGTGCGCATCCTGGCGTGGACGACCACGCCCTGGACGCTGCCCAGCAACGTGGCGCTCACTGTGGGGCCCGACATCGCGTACGTAAAGGTGAAGACCCTCAACCCCTACACTGGCCAGCCGGTGAGTGTAGTGCTGGCGCAAGAGCGCCTGTTGGCCTATTTTTCGGCGGAAGACGAGGGGCTGCCGTTCGAGGGCTTTCAGCCCGGTAGCAAGAAGTTGCCCTGGCAAAAGGCCGCCGGGCCGTTTGCCGGTCAGCAGCTGGTGGGCATTCGCTACGAGCAGTTGCTGCCCACGCCCGCAGCCAGCACGCCCGAGCTGGAGGCGCGCGGCTTCCGCGTCATCGCCGGCGATTGGGTAACCACCGAAGACGGCACCGGCGTGGTGCACACGGCGCCCTACTTCGGCGCCGACGACTTCCGCGCTTGCAAAGAGGCTGGAGTGCCCTTCATCGGCCTGCCCAACCCGCTCAACCCGGAGTTGCCACTACCCCTGGTCAATCGGCAGGGCAAATTCGTGGACGAAGTGCCCGAATTCGGCGGGCGCTACGTCAAGGCGGAATACTACCCAGGTGAGGTGCAGCAAGACCCGGAATTCAAGCCCACCGACCTGCTTATCGCCCTGCGCCTGAAGACCGAAGGCAAGGCCTTCCGCATCGAAAAATACCGGCACCCTTACCCGCATTGCTGGCGCACCTCCAAGCCAGTGCTCTACTACCCATTGGACTCGTGGTTCATCCGCGCCTCCGCCCTCAAGGAGCGCATGGCCGAACTCAACCGCACCATCCGTTGGCGGCCCGAAAGCACCGGCACCGGCCGCTTCGGCCAGTGGTTAGAAAACCTGCAGGACTGGAACCTATCGCGCTCCCGATTCTGGGGAACACCGCTGCCCATCTGGCGCACCGACGACGGCCAGGAGGAAATCTGCATCGGCTCCATGGAAGAACTCCAGACGGAAATCGAAAAAGCCAACCAGGCCCTGGGGCTGAAACAAACCCTGCCCGCCGACCTGCACCGGCCTTACATTGATGAAGTCGTGCTCGTATCGCCCACGGGCCGGCCCATGCGCCGCGAGCCCGACCTCATTGACGTGTGGTTCGACAGCGGCGCCATGCCCTACGCCCAGTGGCACTATCCGTTTGAAAACCAGGACGTCTTCCGGCGCAATTTTCCCGCCGACTTCATCGCCGAAGGCGTAGACCAAACGCGCGGGTGGTTTTACACCCTGCACGCCATCGCCACCATCGTCTTTGACTCTGTGGCCTTCCGCACCGTCGTGTCCAACGGCCTTGTCCTGGACAAAAACGGCGAGAAAATGTCGAAGAGCCGAGGCAATGTCGTGGACCCGTTTTACATCATTCAAAAACACGGCGCCGACGCTGCGCGCTGGTACATGATGTCGAGCGCCAACCCGTGGGAAAACCTGCGCTTCGACGAAGAACGCCTCGTGGAGGTGCGCAATCAGCTGTTCGGCACGCTTTACAATACCTATTCGTTCTTTGCCCTGTATGCCAATGTGGACGGCTTCCGGCTCGACCAACACCCTGCCGTGCCGCTGGCCCAGCGCACCGAATTGGACCGCTGGGTGCTCTCCTGCCTGCACACGCTCGTGGGCGAATACCGCGAAGCCATGGACGACTACGACGTTACGCGCGCCTGCCGATTGGTGGAGTATTTCGTGGACGAGCACCTCTCCAACTGGTACGTGCGCCTGTCGCGCCGCCGCTTCTGGAAAGGGCAGCTCAATGAGGATAAAATCGCCGCCTACCAGACGCTTTACGAGTGCCTGACGGTGCTCGCCCAACTCGTCGCCCCGGTGGCGCCGTTCTTCGCTGACTGGCTCTACCGCAACCTCACCGAGCCAGCGCGCCAGCAAAACGCCAGCGCATGGCCCGACTCCGTACACCTGACCGACCTACCCCAGCCCAATAGCAGCAAGATAGACCGCGACTTAGAGCACCGCATGGACTACGCCCGCCGCATCTGCTCGCTGGCCCTCAGCATCCGCAAGCGCGAAAAGCTGCGCGTGCGCCTGCCCTTGCAGCGCCTGCTGCTGCCTGTGCTCGACGAGCGCTTTCAGGCCGAAGTCGAAAGCGTGCGCGACTACATCCTCTCGGAAATCAACGTCAAGCAAATCGAATACGTAACCGACGACTCCGGCCTGCTCAAAAAAGCCGCCAAGGCTAACTTCAAAACCTTAGGCGCCCGATTGGGCAAACACATGAAGGAGGCCGCCAACCGCATCGCAGCCTTCAGTCAGGCCGACATCAGCGCACTGGAGCAAAACGGCACCTTCGACCTGACCATCGAGGGCACCACCTACACCCTCACGCCCGACGACGTCGTCATCACTGCCGAAGACCTGCCCGGCTGGAAAACGGCCTCCGACGGCGCACTTACGGTGGCCTTAGACGTCAACCTCACCCCCGAGCTGCTGGCCGAAGGCGTAGCACGCGACCTGGTAAACCGCATCCAGAATCTGCGCAAAGACCTGGGCTTCAACGTTACCGACCGCGTCCGCGTGGAGGTGGAAGACCACCCGGCCGTGCGGCCAGCCGTGGAAAAATTTGGCGCCTACATCCAGAACGAGGTGCTCGCCACCGAACTGACGCTCAACGCCGCCGAAGGCGGAACACCTGTGGAAATGGAAGACGACGTGCAGGTACGCATTCGCGTGGCAGAGGGGTGAAAAAGCGTTGCCTGCTTCTTTGACGCGATTGCCGTAGGGCGAGCTGAAGTAGCACCCAAAACAGGCTCCTCGCCGGAAGAAAGGTTCTTCCGAACATTGCCACCGCTTACCTTTGGCCCGCTGCCGTTTGAGCGGTATATCCTATGAGGCTACACGCATACACGTTGAGGGCTTCCCTTGCCCATTGGCCGGTTTTTGGTGGCCTTTTGGTGGCACTGGTGCTTTTCTTTTTGCTGGCGAAGCCCATCTTTCGGGAGTACTTCACGCACCCCAACAGCATGACGTACACCTATGGGGGCGATGCGCTGGCGCTGTACTACAACACGGCTTTCCATGCACGCTACGGCGAAGACTCCTGGTTGCGCGGCACCAACTACCCCGACGGTGAGTACATCTACCTGACCGACGCGCAGGGTGTTCTCTCCAACGCGCTACGGCTTTTGCGGCAAGCGGGGCTCGACGTGTCCGATTATGCCATTGGCATTGTCAACGGGGTGCCGCTATACCTGCTGTTTGCCGCTGTTGCGGTGGTGTATGCGCTGCTGTTGGCGCTGGGGGGTCTTCCGCTGACGTCTGCAGTGTTTGCGCCGCTGATTGTGCTGCTCTCGCCGCAGATTGTCCGAATGGGCGGGCATTTTGGGCTGGGCTATCCGGTGGCCATTCCGCTGGCCATGCTGTGGTTTGTGCGCAAATACCGGGTACGCCGGTGGGAAAAGCGCGACGTGCTGTTCTTCCTGACGTCGCTGCTGTTTACCTACAACAACCCCTACGTTGGTTTCAACATCAATCTGCTGCTCATGGGCGCCGGAGCGCTGGTTTTACTCTGGAACCGCTTTCAGCGTGCGTACTGGATACCGGGTTTTGGCGCCATGCTCATGGGCGCGGGTGCGCTGCTGTGGGTATTTGCTGATTTTCACTGGCACGACCCGGTGAGTGACCGCGTGTCTCCACAGTGGGGCTTTTTTTACTATCAGGCGCGGTTTGAGGGTTTCTTTTACCCGCCGGGGTCGCTGTTGCATGGCCTGCTCAAAGATGCGGGCTTTCGGGTACCTGTCGAGTTGGAGTTTGAAACCCTGCTGAATGTGGGTCTGGTAACGACGGCAGCGCTGGTGGTGGGTGTGCTGACGCTTCCTTTCTCCGAAAAGGCCCGCCAGTTCTTTAAATTTGAACACACTGTGCTCTTGGACGCCGCTATTCTCATGGCCATACTGGCAGCCAATACGGCGCTGATTCCTGTTTCGCAGCGCTGGATAGAAGACCATCTGCCGTGGTTGATGATGTTCAAGGCAGCGGGGCGTCTGGGCTGGCCGCTGTATTTTGCCCTGACGATAACCGGAGCGCTCATTGTGAACGCGCTCTACCGCACCGTTTCGCCCTTATGGGCGCGGCTCCTCTTCCTGCTTTTGGTGGCGGCAGTGTGGAATGCAGAGATCAACCAATACATAGCGCCACGGTTTCGCGGGGCGTTCAATCCGAACATTTTCGACGCCAAACACGAGCAGGAGCTGCTGTCGGTTTTGCGCCAAAACAACATCAACCCTTCGGACTTTCAGGCCATTCTGGCGTTGCCGCGTTTTGGGGTGTGGTCCGATAAGGTGTGGCCGGGTCTTCCTTTTGAGGCGCAATTCTGGAGCATGCGTTTGTCGCTGGCCACCGGCCTGCCTATTGTGAATTCGGTGCAGTCGCGGGTGGGCACGCAGCATGTTCTGGAGCGGGTGCAGATGTTTGGGCATCCGCTTATCGAGCGGCAGCTGCTGGCCCGCTTGCCCAACCGCAAAGATCTGCTCATCCTGCACGGCCTTGGCGGAGAGGAATTGCAGGCGGGTGAGCGGTACTTGCTGGATATTTCCGAGCCTTTGGCCGAAACGCCGCGCTACACCTTGCGCCGGCTCCGACTGGATAGCCTGGAGCACAGCCGAGCCATCGCAGAGGCCCAAAGGCTGTATGCCAGCGGATATCGGAGAGCACCTGCCCTCCATCTGGGCTTTGATGAAAAACCCTCTGAGGTGGCCTTTTACGGCCAGGGATGTCGCCAGACGACGCCCGACGAAGATTGGGTCTGCACCTTTCCATCTGCCCCGTTCGACCGCGACACGCTGGTGGTCTTTTCGGCCTGGAATTACCTGGACGCCGGGCGCTGGAACCCCGGCTTCTGGATCCTCTCAGTGCGCAATGCGGAGGGCCGAGAGTTCTACCGCGAAAAACTCGAAAGCCGCAAAAGTAACGACGTGCAAGGCCAGTACTGGTTCCGCGTCGAGCGCGATATCTACATCCCGCGCGGCGGCTCCGTAGCCATTGCGGCCCACTACCACCTGCCCATGCGCGTGGACGAGGTCATGATCTGGGGCAAAGGCGAACGCCCCCTGATAGACGACCCAAAAGCCGAGGGCTTTTTGCTGGAAAACATCTGGGTGCGAAAACCGAAACGGTAAAGCCGGAGTGCCCTTGCCGCGAATAGCGCCAGACCTAAGGCTAAGACGCAGGTGCGGAGTTTTTTCCAGCGCGGCATCGCGCCTCTATACTTAAAAGGCCTACATCCCTATGGAGTACGCACAGATTTTGCAGGAGACCTTCGACCCCGTCTTTCATGCGCCAAAGGAGGCATGGCAACAGTTTACCGATGCCTGTGAGCCGGTGGTGTTCCGAAAGGATGAAATCATCAAACACCCCGGCACGGCAGAGCGCGCCCTCTGCTTTATCTTAAGCGGCAGCGCGGGCCTGTTTTTGTGGAAAGAAGGGCATTCGGTCTGCTTAGATTTTGCCTTTGACCGTCAGTTTTGCGCCGACTACATGTCGCTCCTCACCGGCCAGCCCACGCCATTAGAGGTGGTGGCTTTGGAGAAATCGGAAATGCTCCGCCTGAGCGCTGCCGACTTTCGCCTGCTGACGCAAAAGACGGTGGGGCAGGTCATTCGTTTGGTTGCCGCCGAAACCTCGTTTGTGGACAAGCAGCAGCAGCAAATCGAGCTACTTACGCTGACGGCCGCCGAACGCTACGACCGCTTAGAGCAGCGCTTTCCGGGCATCGCCCAGCGCATTGCGCAAAAGCATATCGCCTCCTACCTGGGCATCACGCCGCAAAGCCTGAGCCGCATACGCCGACAGGCAGCAAAGCATCGTGCAGGAAAATGAGCGGACTCTGCCCCACCGGCGCGTGTTTTTTACCGTAGGGTAACGCCCGGCGCTTGTGGCCGCGTTCACCTTTGCTGCATACCAAAACTTCGTTTTCGTATGCGTATCGCTCTTCTGTTTCTCTGCATCAGCCTGCTGGCCGGCTCGCTTACCAGCCAGACATCTGCTCCCTCACCGACGGCCTACCGCAAAGGCTTTACCTTTGGCTTCAGCGCCGGCATAGGTACTCTGCAACTGACCACAGACGCTCAAACCCAACGCATGACTTCAGGTAGCTTTCCCAACCTGCTCATCGGCTATTGGCTGCACCCACGCCTGACGGCCCAGCTGCTGTTGCCCGGCGCCATTTATGCGCAAAACGACAGGCACCGCGGCTTTGAGGGCATCTTGCTCTCGGCGCAGTACTGGCCCGCCGAACGCTGGTGGCTATTGGCCGGCGCAGGGCTGGCCCTCGATGCTCCGGCCTTCTGGACCATTAACGACCCCGCCCAGGCCAATTTCTACTGGGGTACCGGCGCAGCGTTGGCCACGGGCTACGAGGTCTGGCGAAAGCGGAATTTTTCTTTAGACATCCTCTACCGGCTCTACACCGGTCGAGCAGGCTCGGGCGAGGACGCCAGAAAAGGCCTTGCCCACCACATAGGTGTCGGACTCAACTGGCATTAAATATGGAAAATCTGGCTGTTACGGGGCTTATCGGCGCGCTGAGCGCGCTCCTCTTGCTGCACACGGCAATCTTACTGGGCTGGGTGCCCCATGACCGGGTTTGGGGCGGCCGCCTGAAAAGCCGGCGCGATGTGTATCGCTTCGAGGCGCTGTCGTTGCTGCTGACCCTGGCCTTTCTGAGCGTAGCGCTACAGCGGGCAGGTGTTCGGGTGGGGCTGCCGGAGGTTGTCGTACACTACGGGCTTTGGCTCATGGGCATCGTCTTTGTAGCAAGCGCGGTGGGCAACTTGCTGTCCAAGAACAAGTTCGAGCGCCGGGTGATGACGCCACTGGCGCTGGTCATGGGGGCGTGTGCGCTGTGGTTGGCGGCGCATTAAAATCGCCTCAGCAATGCAGTGCGAAAGCGCTGACCCGGTCCTGTTCGGGTGACATGGGCAGCCGGCTCGAATGCTCATTCCCAATCCCACGCAATCACGTGCCAGCGCTCGCCGGTAGTAGGGTCGTCGTAGATGTGAAAGGTCTCGAAGCCCACCCGTTCGTGCGCACGCAGCGAACGGGTGTTGCGTTCGGCCACTTCGGTTACTACAAAATCAAAATGCGGACGACATACGTCGGCCAAATGCCGGTACAGGCTGTCGAACACACCTTTGCCCCGATACGGCTCGGCCACGCAAATCTGGCCCATGACAAACCAGCCGCTGGTACTCAACGGGCGACTGCGCCATGTGAGCTGTTCCAACCGCTCGAACAGCGGCGCCAGGACGGGCACCTCGGGCGCAAATTCGCGCAACATGACTAAGCAATAGCCGGCCAGATGGTCGCCCTCTTTGGCAATGACGGAAGGGAAGGCTGCATTCATGCGCCGGAGCACTTCTGGGTCGTGCTTCACGGTAACAAAACCCTGGCTACTGGCCTGCTCAGGGCTGATGGCCGACGGCAAATTGCACGCCTGAAGCGCAAGAATTTGCGCTATCTCTGCTTCGTGCTGCACCGTTTTGTAATGAATAACCATGCACGACTTATTTTTGGCCAAATATACGACAACTCGTATCCTCACCACAGACACTTGCCTCTCGCCGGTATGCCGCCGCTATTATCGCCTCTTGCGCCCGAACACAATGCCGAGGTAGCCCGAATGGCCGCCTTTTTCAACGAAACGCTGGGTTTCTGCCCCAACAGCGTGCTGACCATGCAGCGGCGCCCGGCCATTGCTCAGGCGTTTATCGCACTCAACCAGGCCGTCATGACCAACGAAGGCCGGGTCTCCAGCGCCCTCAAACGCCTTATCGGCTACGTAGCCAGCCACACCGCCGGCTGCCAGTACTGCCAGGCCCACACCATCCGCGCAGCCGAACGCTACGGCGCTGCCGCCGAACAACTCCACCACGTGTGGGAATACCTGACCCACCCGGCTTTCAACGACGCCGAACGCGCGGCCTTAGACTTCGCCATCGCCGCCGCCTCCGTACCTAACGCCGTTACCGAAGAGGTCGAGCAAAACCTGCGCCGCCACTGGGATGAAGGCGAGATTGTGGAAATCCTCGCCGTTGTGGCCCTGTTCGGCTTCCTCAACCGCTGGAACGACAGCATGGGCACACCGCTGGAAGCGCCCGCCCTGCAAACAGCCAACCAATACTTAGCCTCCCACGGCTGGACGGGGGGCAAACACGTGCAGACCACGCCGACCACGCCGGCTCCTGCGAATGCACCCTCCCCCCATTCGCCCTCTACGCCGCCCTGGCGCGATGTGGCCTTCGTAACCATTCAATTCATCCTCATGGGCGCCTACTTAGTCAACCCCGAGGCACTCCGAATAGCCCTACCCGAAGTGGCTCGCTACCTCGGCCTGGCGCTCGCCGTAGGTGGCACAGGCATACTCACCTGGGCCTTTGCGAACCTGGGCCGCAACCTGACGGCATTTCCTACCCCAAAGGCATCAGGGCAGCTGGTTACTACGGGTATCTACCGCTGGGCCAGGCACCCCATCTATTCCGGCGTTTTGATGATAGCGCTGGGCTGGGCCGCCTTTTCGCAAAGCGGCTGGCGGTTGGGGCTCTTCGCCGCGCTCTGGGTACTGTTCTGGGCCAAATCAAGCTACGAGGAACGCCTGCTGGCCCAACGCTACCCCGAATACGCCGAATACCGCCGGCGCGTCGGACGGTTCGGGCCGAAATGGCGCCGATAGTGCTGAAAATTTTCCAAGCCTCCCCTTGCCCGATCATGGAAGAATTGTACAAAAACAAATACCGAATACCCTCCGCCCGCGCATCGTGGTGGGATTACGCCAACCCCGGCGCCTATTTCATTACCATCTGCACCGACCAACGGCGGCATTATTTTGGCGAAATACACCATCAAAAAATGGTTTTGTCGCCCTGCGGGGTCATTGCCGACGTGCTGTGGCACGAAATCAAACACCATTTTCCGCACGTAACGTTGGGGACGTTTGTGGTCATGCCCAATCACGTGCACGGGGTTTTGATATTGGCAGATCGCGCCCCCGGTTACCCCGTAGAGACGTTGCATGCAACGTCTCTACCACCCGACGCGCCACCCGACGCGCCACCCAACGCGCCACCCAACGCGCCACCCCCCAACGAAAAAAACGAACAAATGGCCGCCATTTCCCCCACCGCCGGTTCGGTATCCACCATCGTGCGTTCCTACAAATCGGCCGTTACGCGCCATGCCCATCGCCTGGGGTATGCATTTGCCTGGCAGACGCGATTCCACGACCACATCATCCGCAACGAAGAGGAATACCTCCGCATCAGCCGTTATATCCTGACCAATCCGCAGCGATGGGAAGAGGATAAATTCCACTCTTTCGATAAATAGTTAATAGACATTATGCAGATTTGAAGTTATTGATTATCAGGATATTTTGGCGGGTTTGCCATTACCCTAAAATTATGTAATCCCGTACAGGTGATGAAAATAGCCTCCCTAAAGTTGTTCTTATACACTCTGCACTCATCC
>CAZYEV010000081.1:0-10404 GCA_964646615.1 uncultured Saprospiraceae bacterium | reverse complement strand
AACCGCACCCGTCGGAATTCACCCCCTGCTCCATCCAAGCGGCCAAACATGACGCGCACGACTGTGAACGGACCTGTTGGAATTGAAACCGCATGACGAGAGAGCGCCTTTGGAACAATCGAAAGCACTGTAATCGCACCTGTTGGAATTGAAACTCGGTTGTTGTCGGGATGCAGAAAGTGAAAGTATATCACTGTAACCGCACCTGTTGGAATTGAAACCTTGACGGAGGAGGGCAAGGCGCGGCAAGCCAAAATACTGTAATCGCACCTGTTGGAATTGAAATGGGACGAACAGGATTACACTGTCGTTGACGTCAACCAACTGTAATCGCACCTGTTGGAATTGAAATTTTCTCGATGAGCTTCCAGATGTTGCCCCAATGACACTGTAATAGCACCTGTTGGAATTGAAATCTTGCAATGTCATTGACTGCGCAACAGCCTCACGCTACTGTAATCGCACCTGTTGGAATTGAAAGTGTCGAGGATGCTGGCGAGCACTGGGTAACCGGCTACTGTAATTGCAATAGCCTTTTATTCTCTATCGTTTCCTCCCCCACAATTCACCATTCCTTAACCTCCCGCCACATTCTGGTGCTCCTGTTGCTTGTACCTTCGCATCGTTTTTGGCTTATTTGTTTATGAGGTTCTTTTATTTGACAGTTTTCTGGCTTTTTTCGCTTTGTGTTCTGGCGCAGTCGCCTATTCCCTTGATTTCGCGCGTTGCTTTTGGGTCGTGTGGTCATCAGGATCGGCCGCAACCTATTCTGGACACGGTGGTATTGTATCGGCCAGATGTGTTCGTTTTTTTGGGCGATAACATCTATGGCGATACTAAAGACATGCGGGTTTTGCGCGAAAAATATGTGAAGCTGGGCGCTAAACCCGAATTTAAGCGGCTGAAGAGCGCCACCCGGCTGCTGGCGACATGGGATGACCACGACTACGGCTGGAACGATGCGGGGCGGCACTACCCTTTTAAGCGGGAGTCTAAGGAGATTTTCCTGGAGTTCTGGGAAGAGCCTGCGGACTCGCCCCGGCGTCAGCGCGAGGGCATTTACACGTCTTACCTGTTTGAGGGCCAGGGACGCCGCCTGCAGCTGATTTTACTCGATACGCGCACTTTCCGCGACAACCTGCGCAAATATCGAGGAGAACTGCGCCGAGATGATCGCTACTTCTATGCGCTCGATTACTACCCGCACCAAACCAGCGACTCTACCCTACTCGGCGAAGCGCAATGGAGATGGCTCGAAGCGGAACTGAGCAAGCCTGCCGACCTACGGATCATCGGCTCCAGTACCCAGTTCGGCATCACGTTCAACGGATACGAGGCGTGGGCCAACTTCCCGCACGAGCGCCAGCGCATGTTGCAGCTCATCCGAAAGACGCGCGCCAGTGGCGTGCTCTTTATCAGCGGCGACGTCCACTACGGCGAAATCTCGATGCTGCGCGAAGAAGGGCTATATCCCATCTACGACGTTACAGCCAGCGGGATTACATCCAGCTGGCACTTTGCCACACCTAACGAAAACCGCATTGAGGGGCCGATCATGGACAACCACTTCGGCCTGATTACGGTGGATTGGGAGCGACGCGATCCGCTCATCCGGATGGAAATTATTGATATCCGAAACAATCAGCGCGTAGAATACAGCGTGCCCTTGAGCGCGATTTCTTTTCCCTGAAACACACTGGCCGCCGCCAACGCTCGAATGCTCAGAAGGTGTAGTTCAGCACGAGGCTGACGTGCGACATGTCCACTTTGTTGATGATATGGCGGTAATTACCGTAGAACTCGCCAATGCGTCCCTTCCAGACGTAGAGTAACTGACCGCGCAGGCCCTCTAATGCGCCGCTAAACTGATAGCGCACATCCAGGTTGAATTGCCGGAAGGCAGGGAAGCCGTATTTGTTGAGCACGGTGTTTTTTACGTCGGGCAGGTAAAAGTGCCCATAGGCAGCCTCTATCTGCCAGTGTTTGTCGGTCGAAGACCAGATGACGCGCCCGGCGATGGAGTGCGAGTCTCCGCTGCCTTCGATGCGTTCGCGCGGCATGAAGGTGTAGAACGGTTCGCGCCCCCACTCACGTGGCGAGAGGAAGCGCCCATGCGCTGTAACCCGGGTGTAGGCTGCCAGGGCCTGCCACGGGCCATATCGCCAGCCGGCTCGGGTGCTGAATGCCCACGACCGCCCACCTGCCGGGAAGTAGGCCTTGGCCGGGTCTTCATTGCCGCCATGGGCGATGGCGTCTTGCCGGATGACCATAAGCCCCGCGATGATCTGGTGCGGCCCAGAAACAGGGCGTTGATAGTCGGCGCGCAGGAAAGCCGTATTGAAGATGCGCTCGACGTACTGATCCCAAAACTGCACCGTCAGGTCTTTATCCGGCCGGAAGGTAATGCCCACCAGGCCGATAGCGCTGCTTTTGAGGTTGCCCGAATAACCACTGGCCGACCCGTCGGGGTTGATGCCGCGTGGGTACAGACCGATGGACTCGCCAATGGTGTACCAACGCACCGTACTGCGGGGCGACATACGCCACAGCACCCCGCCCTCGACTTTGACCCGGCTCCATTCGTTCCACTCCAGCCAGGCGCCGGCCTCCGCCGTAGGACGCATGCGCCCATCCTGGTGGTTAATCAGAGGCGTCTGGAGCAGCTGCTGCCCCACGGTCAAGCGCGACTTGCGCCATTGATAGCGAAGCCACAACTCCTCCAGCCGGTCCAGGTCTCGGCGATTGCGCGGGTTTTCGACGTCAAACAGACCAATTTCATAGCGATTGATGGCACCCGTGGCCGAGTCGCGCTGGCTGAGATCGGAGGAAAGCAAATTAAAATTGAACGCACCGCCCACGCCCATGCTGAAGCCGTGCCAGGGAGCCGACTGAAAATGCAGCCACCCACCTGCCGCCCAGGCGTAGTAGTCGGACAGCTCGCCGGAGTTGTCCGTAACCATTACGAACGTCCGGAACTGGCCGCCGTGTTCGCCTTTCTGAAAGGCCTGAAGCAAGGTCTCGGCCCGAGGTAAACGCTCTTCCGGGACGGCAACGGTGTCTGGCCATGCAGGGTGTGCGTGCAGGGTCGGGGCGCCAAAGGCCAGACAAAACCACAGCGCCACCTGTCTGGATAAAGGGTAATTTTCCATGCCGCAAAGGTGCATGTATAGAGCAAAGAGGCCAGGACAGCAGGCCTCCTTATTCGCCACTCTTGGTTAAAAAATCAAAAACCCGCCTTAATATAAGCCCAGCCCTCTTCCTGGCGCTCGACAATGTGCACGATGCCGCGCTCCACATAACCCGACTCGGCAATAATATCGGCCTTAGGGATATTCAACTGCCGGAGGGTGAACTCGCAGGCGTAAAAATCCACACCGCGCTTCTTGAGGGCCGTCAGCTCGGCAGGTACGTTGGTTTTGTCTTTGACCAACAGGTTAATACCCTTGTTGTGCGCCACCACCTCGATACGCGCCTGCGGCCAATGATCCAACACATTGTTCAGCTGGCGCGTCAGAGCGCGATAGGCACTCGTATCGGGGGTGGTAATCTGAAACACAATGCGGTGTGTCTTTTTCTTAGACACTCCCTCTGATGGGGAATGGGTATTGGAAAATGAAAACACGGCTACCGCCATCACTGCAACAACGGCGCCAACGAAGTAATACATGAAACGTTCCACAATATCTGCTATTTATGGGTGGTTAAAAGTTGTGCGCTGCCATGATGCTCACTTCCGGGTGATGGAGAAGGCGTGCTGCTCGAGCCAGGCGGTCTCATTCAGCACCGTAACCTTACCGGAATGAACATCATAGACCATCGGAATGACATTCACCTGTTTTTGCGCCATTTTTTCGGCAATCATCGGCTGTTGGCGGATCTGAGCCACGCCATGAACAACATTGCCCTCGATGCAGGCCGTGAGGTTTTTGCCTTCATGCTCCAGGATTTGCTGTTCTTCCTGCTCCTGCATCAGGGCTTCCACTATCTGGCGAATGTGCCCGTGGCATTCGCCGCCCTCTAAGAAGGCCTTGACGGCACCGCACTCGGTGTGGCCTAACACGACGACCAAGGGCGCGCCCAAATGCTCGACAGCGTATTCGATGCTGCCCAGTTCCAGGTCGCCAATAAGGTTGCCCGCTGTACGGATCACGAAGAGGTCGCCTAAGCCTTCGTCGAAGATAATTTCGGGCGGCACGCGGCTATCGGAGCAGGTAACCACCACGGCAAACGGATGCTGAGCGTTCTCCGTCTCGTGAATGCGCTGCTGTGTCTGATGCGGATGCCGCAGCTGACCCGAAAGGAAACGCTGATTGCCCTCCAGCAACGCCGAGAGGGCGGCTTCAGGCGTAGCCGGGCGCTTGTCTTCTTTTGCAGAAGCGGAAGAAGACTGACATGCTGGAAACAAATGAAGGGCACCCAAACCCAGCAAGACGATAGAAAAGATAAAAAGGCGTCGCATAGACCGATATCAGAGGTGATGAACAGCGGCCCGGCATTTCATCAGCAGAAAAGCCCTGAAAAAGGGCCTTACAACCGCACCCGCTGTTGTTTTAAATGTTTGTGATTGGTGCCGACAAAGGTCGAATTGATACGAGTGCTTAGCGAGTGATATTTATCACGGCCAACGCAAATAGCGCCCTACCCTACTGATGCCCTCATTTTTCCATAGTCATGGCTACAGTTTCAACAATTCTATCCCATTTTTGAGCAGCCGCACTTTGCCGGCTTCGGCGAGTTTTTTCATCAGCCTGGAGATGACCTCTCGCGAGGAGTTGAGTTCCTGGGCAATTTGCGTGTTGGTGATTTCCAGCACTTTCGTACCCATTGCCTGGCTATGGCGGCGCAAATAGAACTCTAAGCGCACATCCATGTTCTGAAAGGCGATGTGGTCAATGGTTTCCAGCAGTTCCTCATAGCGGCGGCGGTAGGTACTTACCACAAAGTGATACCACGTGCGGTAATTGCGCATCCAGCTTTCGGTGTGCTCTACGGGTATCACCAACAGTTTAGAGTCGGTTACGGCGCGGGCGGTTACCGAGCTGGCGCGGAAGGTTTTGTCGCAGATCATCGAGAGCGCGCAGCCGTCGCCCGGGTGCAGGTGATACATGAAGAACTCGCTGCCGTCGTCCTCGCTTTCGCGAAAGAGTTTGACGAGGCCTTCGAGTACAATCATAGTGTTTCGGATGGGTTGCCCGCTTTGCAGGAGCGTTCGGCCGGCTTCCACGTCCACGACACGGCCCTTTTCTAACATTTCGGCTTGCAGCCCCTCCTCAAAATCGCGAAGTAAATGACGGTAGTTGTCCATTGTTCTGTAGATTAAAATGGTCAAATAATCAACGCCGCCTATGGGGCTGGCCAGGCGACGTTGAAGCCGAAATTGGCTGCTTAGCGCCGTAAGGCTGCCGCCCCTTTCATCACCAGGAGGCGCAGCAAAAGTAACCACGGAAATCCGTGCATGAGCAAATCAAACCAATCCATGGGCTGCATGCCCACGGCTCCGCCGGCCACCCATCGGATTTTGCCCAGGATGTGCGGTTCGGGCGCGAAAGGTGCCAGGCCGAGGGTGAGGCAAAGCATCAGCACGAGCTTCCAGTCATTCCATGGTTTCATCGCCGGGCGGGAGGGTTAATGGAAGGCATAGTCCACCCCGCTCACCTGGGTAAGCAGCGTAGGAGGCGCATCCAAAATTCGGGCATCGCCGCGCGGTGTGGGCGACACGGGTGAGTGCTGGGCTAAGTATTCGCGCAGCACGGTATGCAGCGTGTAGGGCATGTTTTTGCCTTCAAATACTTCGGGTATGCGGCAGAGCATGGTCTCCGGGTCGCCGTCGCGTTCGCAGGCCGATACGGTATAAACGCGCTCAGGGTCGAGCGGTTGGCCGCCCACTTTGACGCTCTTGACGCGCTGGCCCATTTCGCCGAAGGCATTGAAGGCCACCTCTATGCCGCGAAATTTTACCAACCAACCGCCAAAGCGCTTGTCGGCTTCTTTGGCAAAGACGTTGTTCAGCTCTTTTTCCAGCCACTTAAGCAGCACGCTGCCGCGCACTTTGGCCGTGCGGACGGTAGCGTCCACAGGCAGCATGTCGTACAGATAACCCTCCGTGATGGGGATGTTGCCCGTATGGTCGGGCGTTACGCGCGGCGGGCAAAAGCGGAAGCCGTTCGAGAGCACAATGTCTGTGCCCACCTTCCAGGCCAGCGCATCGAGGATGAGGGTGTCAATCGTATTCTCCACCACGAAGTAGCGATACAGCGGCACCTTGCTGTAACCAACCACCTTTTCAATCTGTGCCAGGTACGGCGCCTCTATCTGCTCAATGAGGGCCGCCACCTCGGCATTGGCCGGATAGCGCTGCGGGTTTATCTCTACGAGCTGGTAGCGCTGGTTGACGATTCTACCATCCTTAACCTCTACATCCAAACGCCCGACGAAGGAGCCGAACGCCCCCGGCTCCACCACTTTGGCGTATTTGCAGGCGATGGGCTTGCGCACGCGCTCGTGGGTGTCGCCGCCGAAGATGTAGTCCACGCCTTCGCATTCCGGCATGTTGGCCAGTGCGATTTGCTGCGAAAGACCCAGATGCGCCAGGATGATGACCAGATCGCATTGCTCTTGCTCGCGCAGAACGCTGACGTAATAGGCCAGGTTTTCCTCCGGTTTGGTGTAAATGATGCCTTTGGAGTAATTGGGCGATTGCCGCAGCGGCACCAACGGGTCGGTGTAGCCCAAAAAGCCGATTTTCACGCCCAAACGCGACCACGTGTAGTAAGGCGGAAAGACGAGCTCGCCTTTCTGGCCATTGCCGAGGTCGTGATACATGTTGGCACACACCTTGGGTGCCTCCAGGCCGCCGAGCAGTTGCTGCATGGCCTTTTTGTAATACACCACCTCCCAGTTGCCGGGCAGATAGAGGTCGTAGCCCAGCGCGTTCAGGATGGGCGAAATGGCGCGGCCCGTTGTCTTGACCGACAGGGCACTGCCCTGAAACATATCGCCCGTGTCCACGATGAACGTGTTAGGATTGCTCTTGCGTACCTCTTCGAAGTACGTGGCTAAATGCGCATAGCCGCCCGCTTTTCGGAACACCGGCCGGTTGTTTTCCCAGAACATTTCATCGTGCGGGTGTATCTGGCAGTGTACGTCGGTGGTCTGCAGCAGGGTCAGCACACCATCCCGGGGCGGGGCCGGCGGCTCTTCGGGCGGCACGGTGCCCTCCGCAGGAGTGGCTTCGGCTAAGCGCCATGAACGGCCCTGGGTGAAATTGGGCAGAAAGGCCATGCCGGCCCCGGCCAGCAAGGCGTTGCGCAGGAATTTGCGGCGCGGGTGCTCGCCCGATGCCGAGGGCTGAGCAGGAGTATTGGACGCAGGTTTCATGTTTCTCTCTTTTTGTTATTTACTGGTGAGTTTTCCTTTTTCCTTCTGTTGCTCGGCTTTTTTCTTATAAAAATCCACAATCGGCTTAAAAGGCCCGTATTTATGTTGCTCTTCCGGGAACGGGTCGGCGTAAGGGCCAAAGGGGTGGTCAAAGGGCTTACCCGAAATATCGGGCCAGTCCACCTTCAGGAAAGGATGGCCCGGGCGCGGCATAGAGTTGACGAAGGCGGCCACATCCCAGGCTTCTTCGTCGGTCAGTTGCGGGTTCTGATGGCTGGCCCCCAAAGGCATATTGGCCTTGACGTAGCCCGCGAATCGAGACAGGCGGAAGAGGCCTGCCGCCTGGTTGTAGCTCTTGTCGCCCCACAGCGGCGGGTAGTGGCGCTCGCTGTTAGGCATGGGCAGGCCCTGACCGTCGGGGCCGTGGCAGGAGGCGCACTTTTCCGCGTACACCACTTTGCCCTTGGCCGGGTCGGCCGGGCGATCTAAGAACGGCACCTGCACCAGGCCCGAGCCGCGCGGCTTTTCACCCTTGGGAATGCCCGTGCCCAGCCAGCGCATGTAGGCCACGATGGCTTTCATTTCGCGGCTATTGGTGTCCAAAGGCTCACCGTTGAGGCTGCGCTCGAAGCAATCGTTCACCCGTTTGGGTATGGTTTCTAACGAACCCGAACGCGCCCGAAACTGCGGATACGTACTGGCCACCGCAAAATAGTTGTTGCCAAAGGGCTTTGTGCCTGCCTCCAAATGGCAGTTCTGGCAGTTCAGCCCATTGATGCTGCCGGGGCGTAAAATGCCCTTTTCACCAAAATAATCCTGCGTGTTGGCAATCAGGTCGCGCCCGTAGGCAATCAGGTCTGCCTCTTCGTCGGTTTGGGCCAGAAACAAATCCGGCGCTTCCCAAAACTTCTGAGGGTCGTACGCCGGCATCAACTGCGCTCGCCGTGCCTCTATGGCTTCCTCCTGACGGGAGTGATCCCAATACCAGGCGCCAATACCCAAAACCGTCAGCACCACTGACAGCGACCACAAGATCCAACGCATACCCTTCAGAAACGCTAAATGACGATGATACCCCGACGACAGCAGCGCCTCCTCGCTCAATCGTCGCTGGGAGTAGTTCATCGCTCCCGTAACTATCAGAACGCCAATCACCAGCGCCCCGATAACCAACCACATGACCGGATAGTAGATACCATTACTCATAGATAAAATGCCTTCAGTAGAAACATAACACAGAAAAACGCCCTCGCTAAAACACGCCAATAACCCAAAGGAAGTCTGGCTATTCGGCCATAATCAGTGAAATTTAGCAGAACGCACGCAAAAGTCCGAAACCCAACCTCCGGCATTTCGTGACAAAAGTCACTGCTGCCTGGAAATGGAAGTTTCGGCTCTGCTGCCGTAGCCCAAAAGGAAAAGTCGCCGCAAATGCACTGTAAAGATCAGAGACGACACCTCCTGGTGAGAGATGTCGCCTCTAATTCCTGCATTCGTGGTTAAAAAAACAGGCTCACCGTCTCTTTACCGGATGCTCTTTGGCCGTGCTGTGCGCGCTACCTTTGCGCCGCTAAATGCTTTTGACGTATGAAAAACGCTTTATTGCTTGCCCTTCTACCCTTGCTCTTGTTAAGCGCCTGCAAACAGGACGACAACCGCGCCAAAACCGAGCAGACCGGCGGCTCGCCCACCCAGGCCAGCCCGCTCATCCTGGCGGGCCAATGGATAGCCATGGACTTTTGCGCCCGCGCCAACCAGTACGGCTCCGTGCTCGGCGCAATGAACAACGCCCACATCCCCTACGCCTTCGCCTTCGAATTCCTGCCCGACCTGGCCGATAGCGTCATCTGCTACGACGGCACCCGCTCCTGGAAACTGCCTGTGAAGTACAACCGCGATACGCTGGAATTCCAGAACGCTTTTGAAGGCAAATCCATCTTTGCCATCTACCACTCCCAGGGCGAAAAAGATATGACCGTCTTCGACGGTACCAAAGGGCGTACCCGTATGGATCGCTACATCAAGTCGGGCGCCAACACGCCAGACGCTTTCGGCGCCTTCATGGTCGCGCTACACCGCAACCTCTTTGGCGGCATCCTACTGCCCATTGGCAAAGGCGCTGGACGCGACACCCTCCTTTTTACCCCCGGCGGCAGCATCCTGAAATGGAACGAGTACGACAGGTACCGCGTCTGCGTAACGGGCGACTGCTTCGTGGCCAAAGAACCCACCGACATCATTATCCTGGGTAAATCGGACAAACCCGACGCCGAAAAGCGCTTTGCCTTCCGCTACAACGCCACCAACGATACCTTGACGCTCTACCACCTCATCCCTAACCGCACCGACGAAAAAGCCGCCCAAGACATCGGCGGCGTCGCCTATCGCTTCCGGCGCATCGAGTCGCAATAAATCGCCTGCTATGGCCTCTGCTCTGCAAAATCTGTCGCAATACGACGCCGCCACCGTGCCCGATGCTGCTGAGATGACGTTCGGCATCGTCGTGGCCGAGTGGAATGCACACATCACCCATGCCCTGTACGAAGGCTGCTACGATACCCTGCTCAAACACGGCGCAAAACCCGAAAACATCCATACCGTGCAGGTACCTGGCTCTTTCGAGCTGCCCGCCGGCGCCCGCATCTTGCACGGACAGAAAAACCCAGATGCTGTCATCTGCCTGGGCTGCGTCATCAAAGGCGAAACCCAACACAACGAATACATCAACCAGGCCGTAGCGCAGGGACTGGTGCACCTCAGCCTCGCTACCGGCAAAGCCTTCCTCTTCGGCGTCCTGACCACCGACACCGAACAACAAGCCCTCGACCGCGCCGGCGGCAAACACGGCAACAAAGGCGTAGAAACCGCCATCGCCGCCATCCGTATGGCCGCCCTCAAACGCAACCTGTCGGCACCGAAGAAGAAGATTGGGTTTTGAGGGAAAGAAAAGGATGCGTCTAAAAATCGTAAAGCAAAGGGAAATCTTGCTTTAAACGCTGCATAGCATCCGAAAAAACCACAGGCGTA
>CAZYEV010000080.1:0-12975 GCA_964646615.1 uncultured Saprospiraceae bacterium | reverse complement strand
TATTGACGGTGCAGACGGCTTCGTACGGTCAGTGGGTTTTGCAAATACCGAACCACGTTATCGCCGAGTTGTACTACAAGTTTTTTCAGCACCTCTTGCTGCACCGCAGCAGGTTGGCGGATGCCGACCTGCGTGTGGGCGGGCGGATGCTTATGCTGGCACGCGACAATGACATTGAGCCGTTGCGCCAGGCGTTTCAGCAGGTGTTGAGCCATTTGGACAACCGCGACGCGCGTCGGATGGACGAAAAGCACCTGAAGACGGCGCTGATAGCCCTGATGTCGCCCACGGGTGTGTACATGGTGCGCAGCGAGCCGGCGCTGGGCGAGGGTTATCCGGACATTGTGCTGCTGCGGCGTCCGCCGATTTTGGAGCCGAAGCGGCAGTATGTGTTTGAGTTGAAGTACCTCAAGAAGGGTGAGGCGCACCGCCTGGAGAAGGTGGTGCAGGAGGGCCGGGCGCAGTTGCGGCGCTATCTGTCGCACCCGGAGGTGGTGGCGCAGGGCGATTTTGTGGCGTATCTTTGGGTGGTCATCGGCTACACCATCGAGCGCGTCGAAGAGGTGAAGATCGAGTGAAGCCAGAGATTAGCCGCTTAATCGAATAAGGTGGCTGTGGCGGGTTAGTTATCGGCGTCCATTTCCAGCGCTTCGGTGTCGTCTATGCCGTCAGCGGATGCTTTTCGAGCAGCGGAAGGGTGCCCGGTGAAATGTTTGAGCATGATGATTTCGCGCTGCGTGAGTTCGCGGAAGGCTCCACGCTGCAAGTCTTTTTTGGTCAGGCCGGCGAAGTAGAAGCGGTCGAGTTTTCGGACGCGGTAGCCGAGGGTCTCGAAGAGGCGGCGCACAACGCGATTGCGGCCTTCGGTGATTTCGAGCTCGACGACATCCTTCTTGGGCTGTTCTATGGAGTAGCGTATCCAGTTGACTTGTAGTGGCCCGTCTTCGAGTTCTACGCCTTGCGCGATGCGGTCAAAGTCTGTTTGCGACAGCGGGCGGTCGAGGCCGACGCGGTACTGTTTTTGCACCTGGCTGCTGGGGTGCATGAGTTTGGCGGCCAGGTCGCCGTCGTTGGTCAGCAGCAGGAGACCGGTCGTATCGCGGTCGAGGCGCCCTACCGGGTAGATGCGCTCCGGGAAGCTGGGATCCACCAGGTCGAGGACGGTCGGGCGTCCGTGTTCGTCAGAGGTGGTAGTGATAAGGCCCTTGGGCTTGTTCAGCAGCACATACACCAAACGCTCTTGTATCTGCATCAGCTGGCCGTCGCAATGAATGACGTCGCCTTCTTGCACGCGATAATAGGGCTCGAGTTTGACCTCTCCATTGACGGTTACCAGGCCTTTTTCGATATAATCAACGGCTTTACGACGCGAGGCTAAGCCGCAGTGCGACAGGTACTTATTGAGCGGCATACCTACGCCCGTAGGAAGTGGCGGTTTGGGTTTGCGCTCAATGTGGAAGGTCTCTTTTGGAGCGGGTTTTTTGCCGAAGGGTTTTTTCTTAAAGCCGCCGCGATCCGGGCCGGAGGGTTTTCGGTATCCGCCGCCTTCCGAGCGCTCGCGAAAGGGACGCTTTGCAGGGTCGGACGCTCCTTTACTGCGGTCTTGCCAGGGGCGGCGCTCGCCGTGGTCACGTCGCTCGTAAGGGCGTCCTTCACTGGTATCGCGTCGTTCGCGTCGTTCGTAGGGGCGTCCTTCGCTTCGCTCGCGATAAGGGCGTTGTTCGGCGGGTCTTTCTGACTCAGAGCGCTGTTTCAGCGGCGAGTCTGCGGGCCTTTGAATGCGCGGCCGGCGCTTTTTTTCCTCCATGAATGAGATAACTTTAAAAAAACTCTTGCAACAGGCGGCAAATATGCGGTAAAAGGTCGGGGTGTCTGCGTTAATTTAAGCCGAACGATCAAAATTTTTCCCGTTCAAACCTGTCCGGCCCTAACGCCGACGGCCCGCCTCTATCTCTGCTAATTTCTTCAAGAGCCAGTTTTTAGGCATGGCATAAGAGGTTTGGCTGACGCGCTGGCGCAGCTGTTCGAGGGCCTTTTTATCAGAGGGTGCAATCGTGGCAAGCTTCTTGACCAGGCTGATAAAATTCATGTACTCGCGCTTCAGGTTTTTGGAAATGACCTTGTTGCGCAGCAGAAAGACACGAAAGCTCTCAATGAGCGAGTCTAATGCCAGGTATTCGTCCATTTCGTAGTAGGTGCGCAGCAAGATGGATTTAGCTCCCAGAGCATACACGACGTCGCTGTATTCCACATCGCGCAGGCATTCGATGACGCGGTCGTAGTTTTTTTGGTAAAAATAGACATAGGCCAGGTTGAAGGTGCGAGCGTTTTCGCGAATGCGGGCGGGCAGGTAGTCGGCGTACTGTTGGATGAACTGCTCTGTCCATTCGTATTGCCCGGCACCGAGGCTGACGGTGATGAAGTTCTTGAATACGGCCTCGGGTATCTGGTCGTTTTCAATGAGCAGGTTGCGCTCCACCATACTCCGGATGAGGTCGAAGTAGCGGTAGTAATAGCCCGTATCGCCCTGGTTGATTTTGAGCGCGCAGTAGTTTTGAGCAATGAAGAAGCACTCGCGCAGGTCACTGCGGGCCAGCTGGCTGTCCTTTTTATCCAGGACTTCGAGGAGTTGCTCAAAATGGGCTTCGTTGTCTATTTCGGCAAAGCAGAGGATGATTTTTTGAAAAATCCGGATAAGTGGTGCTTCGTCAAAGCGCGGGTCGTTGAGGTAATCCCAAAAGCCCGGGATGAGAGGTAATTCGTGTTCGCTGACGCGGAAGCCTCGGAAAAGCAACCAGTCAATGTAAAGTTTGAGTTTTTGGGCCAGATAGAAGCACTCTAGGTGAAAGTCGGCAGCGACGAGTTTTTCCGAAAATCCGGCTGTTGCCACTCGTTTGGATGCGCGCGTGAAAATGTTCCAGTGTTTGCGGTATTGGTTATAGTGGTACTCGACCGATTTGCCCGGGTATTCCTCCAGGAGGTGGTCAATGGTTCGCTCGGTGGCTGCCATGTGTTTGGGCAAGTCGAAGCGTTCGAGCGCTTGCTGCAGGTCGAGGGCTTCACCCAAGGGGTCTTCCGCGCGCATTTCCGCCACCAGGAAGCGTTGGGTCAATTGCGTCAGGTCTGACAGCAGACGCCGCAGATGAGCGTCGTCGTAAGGGCGGCTGGGGTAGAGCGCCTTCCAAACGGTGGGTTTGTCTAAAGTGGCAGTCCTGTCGGGCGCTTTGCGCAGAGCCGTATCCAATACGTCGAACAGACGACTGACGTCGCCCTGTTCGTTGAGGTAGGGCGAATGCACAAACTTGCGCAGGCGATTGCGTTCCGGCTTTGAAAGCGCGCCCAGTAGGGAAAGCAGTTTGTCGCTTAACATTGAAAAAAAGCGCTGTACGAGACAAAGGTATCGCTCTGGTTTTCAGAAAAAAACGAAATCCTGGGCAACCTTTTTTTCACCGACAAGTTTCGTAAAAAGTTGAAATATGCGTGAAGGTGCGTCCGCATTTTTGCACTATCCAAGTCCTTTCAAATACCTGCTCCATGAAAAAAGAGGTAACGCGCCTGATTTGGGGCTTTCTGCTGCCCTTTGCATTCACCTGGCAAGCGGCTCTTGACCTGTCGGCGCAGTGCCAGCGCGTGGGCTGGGTAGCGACAGCCGACATGGGCTGCGGAGCGCGCATTGTGGATTTGAACAGCGGTCAGTTGCTGTTGGCCGTATCGGGAGCGGAAGCCTTGCCGGCAGGCAAGGTGTTTCGCTTTTCAATGGTTTCCGCTGCGATGCCGGCAGGTTGCCCACCCGAAACGGTGCCCGCGGTAGCGCTCACGTGTGTGTCGGATACGTTGCCTTGTGAGGCGAGTTTCACGTATGTCGTCAGCCCTCAGAATGCTTTCCGGCTGTTTTTTGAGGCCCGCATTTACGACCCTAACACACAGACGTGCCGCTGGAACTTTGGCGACGGTGCCACTGCCGAAGGCCGTTCTGTGCAGCATACCTTCGCCCAGGAGGGCTATTACAACGTATGCCTGACGCTCACCGATAACCATGGCTGCGAAACCCAGCAATGCCGTTCGGTGTGGGTGAGTGCCACCAATCCGAATGCTTGCGGTTATGAAGTTCAGCTAACGGCCGTAGGGGCTAAGTTGCACGGTCAGTTGGTACCCCTGAGCACACCTTCACCAACGCTTCAATCGGTGCGGTGGTTTCTGGCCAAAACGGGCGCGCCCCTGTCGAATACGCCTGCGTTCACCACCGTGCTGCCTGGCGAAGGCACCTAATTATATTTGTGCGCAGTACGAAACGGCAAATCCGGCCTGTGCGGCGACGCGCTGCCAGCTGGTTACGGTGGCTTCTTCGCAGTGCATGCAGCCCTTATTGGCGCAGCTGATGGCCAACCAGATGTGCCCATCGTTTTTTTCGCCGGTGTGCGGGTGCAACGGTATCACGTACCCCAACGAGTGCGCAGCCATGGCTGCAGGCATCACCCAATGGTGGGCGGGCGAGTGCGGCGCCCCGGGCAGCGGCAACTGCGCTGCTGACTTGCGAACAGAGACACTCTCTGGCACTCCCACAAGCGGGTACTGGGTGCGTTTCTACAATCGTTCGGTAGGCGCTTACCAGGTCGTCCAGATAGACTTTGGTGATGGCTCCCCCCTATGGGTTGGCTCAGCGGTAGATACTATCATAGACCACTACTACGCTAAAAGTGGAGTGTATCGCGCCAACCTGACCGTCTGGCGCAACAACCAGTGCGTCTCCTCCGTCGAGCGCATCGTAGCCACCGACGCCGCCAGCTGGCAGGCCGACAACAGCCCCACACTGACGGATTACGTCTTCCCGGGCGATGCCAACGGCGACCGCCGGGCCAACGTGTACGACCTGCTGCAACTGGGGCTGGGTTTCACGCGCACCGGCGCACCGCGCCCCTTTGCCACCACCGCTTGGGCACCTCAATTCGCGCCCAACTGGTTGGCAGCGCCCAACTCAGCAGTCAACTTTAAGCACGCTGATACGGACGGCAACGGCGTCATCAATGAATTTGACCGCGCCGCCATTGAGCAAAACTATACGCCCATTGAGGCCGCCGAACCCTCGAAAGCAGAACCCGGTGTGCCGGTGTGGCTCCGCTTCGTGCAGGACTCCATCGTTGTCAACCCACAGAATCCAGCGCCCGTACTGATAGCTGCCGATATTAAAATAGGGCACGTCGCAGCGCCCATTCATCAGCTGTACGGCCTGGCGTTCGCACTCAAATACCCCGAATTTATCGGGCACGACCCAGAAGTACTGTACAGCAACAACTCCTTCCTGGGCACCTTTGGCGATATCCTGCTACTGACCAAAGACATCTACCCGCGTCGCCAGATGGACCTGGGCTTTGCCCGCAAAAACGGGCAATCTGTATCGGGCTATGGCAGTATTGCACGGGTCAATTTCGCCACAGATTTTGTCATCATCATTGACGTCATCGAACGTACCGGCTCTTTGCGGGTGCCCATCACTGTACCAGTTATAGGCGTGCGCGGCATCAATGCGCAAGGGCAACCTTTGGCGCTGCGCGGAGCGGTGCTCGATACGCTTTGGGTTATCTTAGAGCAGACGGTTAGCGACAAGACACCCGCCACCGCTCCAGAGGTGCCGACCGTCGTCTATCCCAACCCCGCCACCAGCGATGCCTGGGTAGCTGTGGGTAATACTACGCTGGAGCGCATCGAAGTGTTCGACATGCTGGGGCGCCTGGTGGAAAACCACCGACCAACGGGCGTGCACACTACGCGCTTAGAAACCCACAGCTGGCGCAAAGGACTGTACGTGCTTCGCATACACACTCGCGATGGGGTGGTGGAGCGGCGGCTGGTTGTCCAATGAGTGAAACAATAGGGCAGAGGTGTAGCCCGGCATAGAGACCGTCGTGAATATGCGTTGAGAAACGGCAAATGCCTACGTTTGCAGCCGGTAAAACACGCCAGGGCATGCGCCGTATTGTTCAGATTGCTTTCATCGAGTACGAAAGTCCGGATGTTCTTTCGCCGGACGACCGCCAGCTGCTGGCAGCTGCAGAGCAGGCTTTGGAAAAAGCCTATGCACCTTATTCCGGCTTTCGCGTAGGGGCTGCCGCCCGGTTGTCTAACGGTCTGGTGGTGAGCGGCGCCAATTTTGAAAATGCCGCTTATCCGATGTGCCTGTGTGCCGAACGCTCTACGCTGGCGGCCGCCATAAGCCAATACCCCGAAGCACATATCACGACGCTGGCTGTAACCGCTGCGGCGACGGAGCACCCCGTTGCTTCGCCAGCAATGCCCTGTGGTGCATGCCGACAGGTGCTCCTGGAGGCCGAGCAAAAACTCGGGCAACCGATACGCCTTGTTTTACGAGGCCAGAGCGGCCCTGTCTGGGTGTTTGAGCGCGCCGCGGACTTGCTGCCTTTGGCCTTTGGCCCCGAAATGCTTCGCTCCATTTAGAGCGCGTCTAAATTGGACACCCTCCGGCGTGCATCTCAAACCGCCCTGCGGCCATTGCGTTTCTCCATTTAGTTTTGCGGCGCAAGAATGTCTGTTTTTTAGCCTTGACTATACTTCAAAACTTGACGACAAGCATGAGTTGGTTTGCCCGATTTATCACCTCTTCTATAGGTCAGAAATTCGTCATGGCTCTTACAGGGCTATTTCTGATTCTGTTCTTAGCCGTGCATTTAGCCGGTAACCTTCAGTTGCTTAAGCAGGACGGCGGTGAGGCGTTTAACACCTACGCCCACTTCATGACGACCAATCCGCTCATTAAGACGGTATCGTATCTGCTTTACACCTTTATTCTGTTGCACAGCATCCAGGGGATCTTGCTCTGGCGCTACAATCGGGCGGCACGCGGCCAACAACGCTACGCGGTGGCCTATGCGCGCCCCGAAGAGCGCCCGGCGCGCGGCATGGCCTGGTTGGGAATCATTATTTTTGTCTTCATCCTTATTCACCTGTACCAGTTCTGGTTCCAGATGCACTGGGGCGAGCTCAAAATGGTAACCTATCCGACCTATCCGCACGAGGTGAAAGACCTTTATTCGCTGGTGAGTGCAACGTATCAGGACCCCGTTTTCGTGATTTTCTACGTGGCGAGCATGGTCGTGATAGGCATCCACTTGTGGCACGGCTTCTGGTCTGCTTTTCACACCCTCGGCCTTGGGCATCGCAAGTACGTGCCGGTTGTTCGCTTTGTGGGCATGGCCTATGCCGTAGTTATTCCTCTGTTGTTTGCCATTATTCCGGTCATTATGCACCTGAAAGGTTGATAAGACCGCACCTCTCCTCATTATTTGTTTTAACCGCAATTCTCAAAGCGCAGTCATATGACATCCACCGACATTAAGTTGGACGCCAAGATTCCCGCAGGACCTTTAGCCGAAAAGTGGGAGAACTATAAGGGCCACGTGCCTCTGGTATCGGCCAATAACAAGCGCCGGATAGATGTAATCATCGTGGGCACAGGCCTGGCCGGTGCTTCGGCAGCCGCATCGCTGGGTGAATTAGGGTACAATGTGAAAGTGTTTACCTTTCACGACAGCCCGCGCCGCGCGCACTCGATTGCTGCCCAGGGCGGTATCAATGCGGCCAAGAACTATCGCAATGACGGCGACTCGGTGTATCGCCTCTTTTACGACACCATTAAAGGTGGCGACTACCGCGCCCGCGAGGCCAATGTGCATCGCCTGGCCGAAGTGTCGGTCAATATCATTGACCAGTGTGTCGCCCAGGGCGTGCCTTTCGCGCGCGAGTACGGTGGCTTACTGGACAATCGCTCTTTTGGCGGTACGCTCGTTTCCCGCACGTTTTATGCCCGCGGCCAGACGGGGCAGCAATTGCTCATCGGCGCTTACCAGGCGCTTAGCCGTCAGGTGGCGCTTGGCACCGTGAAGCTGTATAACCGCCACGAAATGCTCGATGTGGTCATTGTGGACGGCAAATGCCGCGGCATTATCGCGCGTAACCTGCTGACGGGTGAGCTCGAGCGCCACAGTGCCCACGCTGTTGTGCTTTGCACGGGTGGCTATGGCAACGTGTTTTACCTGAGCACCAACGCCATGCTGTGCAACGTAACCGCCGCCTGGCGTGCGCATCGCCGCGGCGCTTTCTTTGGCAATCCCTGCTTCACGCAGATACACCCCACGTGCATCCCCGTTTCGGGCGATTATCAGTCCAAGCTCACCCTCATGTCGGAGTCGCTGCGCAACGACGGGCGTTGCTGGGTACCCAAAGACCCCGCCGATGCGAAAAAGCACCCCAACGAAATACCCGAAGAGGCTCGCGACTACTATCTGGAGCGCCGATACCCGGCCTTCGGCAATTTAGTGCCGCGCGACATCGCCAGCCGGGCCGCCAAAGCCGAGTGCGATGCCGGCAAAGGCGTTGGCCCTACCGGTCTGGCCGTCTATCTCGACTTTGCCGACGCCATCAAGCGCTATGGCCGCGATACCATCGCCGCCCGATACGGCAACCTCTTCGAGATGTACGAGAAAATCACGGGCGACAACCCCTACGAAGTGCCGATGCGCATATACCCCGCCGTCCATTACACCATGGGCGGCTTGTGGGTGGACTACGAACTGATGACCACCATCCCTGGCCTCTACGCTGCCGGTGAGGCCAACTTTAGCGACCACGGCGCCAACCGCTTAGGCGCGTCCGCGCTCATGCAAGGGCTGGCCGACGGCTATTTCGTGCTGCCGTACACCATCGGCGCCTACCTGAGCAAGGAAATCCGAACCGGCCCTATTCCCACCAACCTGCCCGAATTTGAGCGCGCCGAAAAGGAAGTGGCCGACCGTATCCACCGCCTGATGAGCATCGGCGGCAAGGAGAGCGCCGAGTCCCTGCACCGCCGCTTAGGCAAAATTATGTGGAACAAGTGCGGCATGGCCCGAAATGCCAAGGGCTTGCAGGAGGCCATCAGCGAAATCCGGGCCCTCCGCGAAGAGTTCTGGAAGAACCTTTACGTGCCCGGTCGCGCCGATGAGTTCAACCCCGAACTCGAAAAGGCCTGGCGCGTGGCCGACTTCCTCGAGCTCGGTGAACTGATGTGCATTGATGCCCTGCACCGCAACGAAAGCTGCGGCGGCCACTTCCGCGAAGAATACCAGACCGCCGACGGCGAAGCCTTGCGCGACGACGAAAACTACAAGTATGTCGCCGCCTGGGAATGGCGCGGCGAAGGCGAACAACCCGTACTGCACAAAGAACCGCTCATCTACGAAGAAGTCGAAATCGCACAGCGCAGCTATAAATAATTTGCTCCGTTTAGCGGGCTGCTACCAACGGGCATTTTGAAAAAAGACGCCAACTACGGCAAAATCCTTTGCTAAAAACAAGACTCTCAACGCTATGAAACTCACGCTCAAAATCTGGCGCCAGGGCGGCAAATACAAAGGCGAATTTGTTACCTACCAGCTCGACAACGTCAACGAGCACATGTCTTTTTTGGAAATGCTCGATGTGCTCAACGAGCGACTGATTAGCCAGAAGGAGGAACCCATCGCTTTTGAACACGATTGCCGCGAAGGTATCTGCGGCACCTGTTCTTTAGTCATCAACGGACGCCCGCACGGCCCGCTGAAAGGTACAACCACTTGCCAGCTGCATATGCGGATGTTCAAAGACGGCGAGACCATCGTCATTGAGCCGTTCCGCGCCAAGGCGTTCCCGGTTATTCGCGACTTAGTGGTGGACCGCTCGGCTTTTGACCGCATCATCCAGGCTGGCGGTTACATCAGCGTTAACACGGGCCAGGCGCCTGAGGCCAACAGCATACCCATCGAAAAGGATGTAGCCAGCCGCGCCTTTGATGCCGCCGCTTGCATCGGTTGTGGTGCCTGTGTGGCTGCCTGCCCGAATGCCTCGGCCATGCTGTTCACGGCGGCTAAAGTCAGCCATCTGGCCTTGTTGCCACAGGGCCAGGTCGAGCGCAAGCGCCGCGTGCTGCGTATGATTGCGCAAATGGACAAGGAAGGCTTTGGCCGCTGCTCCAACGTCAAGGCGTGCGAGGCCGAATGCCCAAAGGAGATTTCCGTGAGCAACATCGCGCGCATGAATCGCGAATACCTCTTCGCCGCAGTGGCCAGCGAGACCATCGCCTGACGCCATAGCGGTATTGCCCTCAAGAAATGCCCTCTCCGACATCGCAGCGCCGGAGGGGGCATTTGTCTTTTTCTACCCCGCTCGCAGCGCCCGGAGCAGCTGCTGGCGATGGCGCTCCAAATGCGCCTGCAAGAAGGCAAACGTCCCGCCCCAGCTCAGTCTGCCCGCCATAGGGTGCCGGAAGACGGCCCTGTCGCATAAATCCTCGGGCATTTTTTCCAAAAAGGCCTGCCATGCCGCGCCCACTGCTTCCCACTGCCGGCGCGTGTCGGCTAATGTGGCAAAGGCGGGGAGGTGCTGCTCGCCCACGGCATCGGGCGCCCTAAACTTGAGCGGTGTGCGCAAATACACCTGTAAAACCAGCAGGTTGCGCCACTCCTGAAAGCCGGCCCTGCGCAAATCGGGCTGGAAGCTCAGTTTCTTTTCCACATAGCGCAAGGCCAGCGACTCCACCAGCAACAGGTGATGCGCCACCTGAATGGCCGACCAGCTCCCGGGCGCCGGTGTGCGGTTGAGCCGTTCATCGTCATAGGGTTCCATCAAGCCCAGCAACGCTCCCACGCGCTGACGGTAGGCGGCGTATTTTTGTAGAATGCTTTCCTTGTTTACGGGCATAACGGCTCTCTTATTTTTGATGAAAAAATGCTTCCGAAAGCGACGCACTACACAACAAAAGGCGCGCTTTCGGGCTTAAAAGTCCGTTCTTTACACCAGACCCAAAACTTTTCTTCATATTTGCCTGAATGCAAGCCCGGGCCATCCTCACACGACTGCCGCTGGCGCAACTCTTCGGAGCGCTTGCCCTGCTGTTTCTGCTGCACGCAGAAGCCATGGCCCAGCCCAAAGCAGCTGCCGCCACCCGCGCGCGCGTTGTGGATGTGCGCTACGTGGAGGCCGTTGCCCAGCCGGGCGAGACCGTGCCCGACCTGCTGGCCCGCTTCGGCTTAGATGGCTACACCTGCAACGCCACCGAGTTCTTCCGCATCAACAGCCTCCGGGAGGATTACCGCTTGAAAGCCAAAACGACCTATCGCCTGCCCATCCAAATCGTTGCTTACGACGGCAAAACCGTGCGCTCTACCTTAGGCATTGACAGCTGGCAGGTGGCCTCCAGTATCGTCGAATTCAATAAACAGGCCCTTGCCAAAGGCCTGCGCGACCGCAGCTTCTTAGACGACAAAGAACTCTGGGTGCCCTGGCACGAACTTCACTGTCGCAACGAGCAACTGGCTGCCGCAGCTGCCAGCGTCGCTCCGCCAGCGCTTTCGGGCGAAATGAAAAAGGAAGCCGCGGCTGCCGCCTCCGGCAAACGCATCTTCCCCATCTTCGGCCCGGCGCATCAGCACGTGCCGCTGCTCCGCCAGCGCTTCAAGGGGCAGGTCTTTTACATCATCAGCGGCCACGGCGGCCCCGACGTCGGCGCTGAGGGCAAACGCGACGGGCACACCCTATGCGAAGATGAGTACGCCTACGATGTGTCGCTTCGGTTGGCCCGCCTGCTCATCAGCCACGGCGCCACCACTTACATGATTGTGCGCGACAACAACGACGGCATCCGAAACGACGCCTTCCTGCCCTGCGACAAAGATGAAGTCGTCTGGGGCGACCAAACCATTCCTCAAGACCAAAAAGAGCGCCTCCTGCAGCGCATCAGCCTGGTCAACCAACTGGCCGAAGCCCACCAAAAATCGGGGGCCCAAAAGCAGACCCTCATCGAAATCCACGTGGACTCGCGCCACCAAACCCAGGAAATTGATGTCTTCTTCTACTACCGCCCCGGCTGCGAACAAAGCAAAGCACTGGCACTCAACATGCAGCGCGTGATGCAGATTAAGTATTCGCGCTACCGGGCACACAAAAACTACAAAGGCTCCGTTACCTCGCGCGGATTGCTCACGCTGCGCGAAACACAGATTCCCATCGCCGTATATGTGGAGTTGGGCAACATCCGAAACCCCTGGGATCAGCGTCGCCTGATAAAACCGCGCAACCGCCAGCTGCTCGCTGAGTGGCTCTTCGAGGCCCTCTAAACCCTATCGGCGCTTCGACAGTGTCCTGGCTATCTCCCGACCAAGAGCTACGGCCTCAAAGACAAATTGCAGCTCCGCCGCTATCTGGCGGCAGCGCGCGTCGTAGGTGGCTGCTTCCTCCGGGGTGTCGTCGGCAGCTTTGGGGTCGTCGTAGGGGAGGGCAAAGCGCTGCTCGGCGCCCAGGACAACCGGGCAACTTTCCGCTGCCTGTGCGCACGTCATCACGGCGGCGAAGCCCGCGCGCGGATTAGGCGGCTGGTCGTACACTTTGGAAAAAGCAATGACCGGGCCGACACCTTCGGCATACTGGAAGAGATAAACCGGGTTTTCGCCCGCGGTGATGGCCGTTGCCCGCAAGCCGGCGCGCTCCAGAGCGGCTACCGTGCGCGGATTGCAGGCCGTCGTCTCTGTGCCGCCGGAGTAGCACTCTATGGGGGCCAGGCCATATCTGTACGCAAACACTTGCGCCCACGCCTGCGCCAGATGACTGCGCCGCGAGTTGTGGGTGCAGATAAACACGAGGCGAACCGTGCGGCCGGAGTACAGGGTGTTGGCCATGTAGCCGATCAATTCCTCTAATAGCAGGAAGCGTTCAGAAGCAATGACCTCCTCCTGCAAGGCTCCTATGTAGCGCTCTATGGAAGGGAAAAGCGGTTGTAGCGTCATCCAATCAGTTGTTATGTGAAGAAACTTCCACGGTTTCTTCTGCCCAGTCGGCGATGTTTCGGGTTTGTGGGTCGAAGCCTACGGCCAGCAGGGTAACGGGTTTGCCGCGGTGCAGATAGGCTTCGTGGTAGCCCTTTTGTTTGATTTGCTGCATGGCTTCGGCGGC
>CAZYEV010000079.1:0-24648 GCA_964646615.1 uncultured Saprospiraceae bacterium | reverse complement strand
GTCGGGGCGATGTGCTGGGCTGGCTCATCACGGCGCTGGGTGCCGAGGCGCAGGTGGAACGCGTGGAAGTGGGATGAAGGGTCTTTCCAGACCTGGCACGACTGCTCGGCAGACAAATCTTGATAGGCAGCAATCCCACCCGCTGCAACGGCATTGGCCGCAACCGTGTCTCGCGTTTGCATACAGTAGATGTGCCTCAGAAACGGGACTGAGGCTTCGGAACACCCATCAGATTTAGATAGACCTTCGCGATGGCCTCTGCCCGAAAGGGCGCTGTGTGTCGTTGGCACTCCACCTCCGACAGCGGCGGCGGTGTGTTTTCTAAAAAAAATAACCATCGCCGAAAGTCTGCTTCTTCTACGCGCCCCTCGTGCACGCGCAGGACGAGGAGGCGGGACCTGTCGGCCCAAAAGCGCACAAAGGCATCGTCTTTCACAAAAGAAAGGTGTACCACCGGTGGCCCGGCGGCCAGATAGCTGACGGCTTTGGAGGGCAATTGCCAGGGGGTGGTGTTACCCACGCTAAGGAGCGCGCGCATGCTGCGCATGTGGTGTTGGGCAAGTGCCGGAGAGCACAAGCCGTGCAGGGTCGTGTTGGGCAACATGTGCAGCATGTTCCAGAATTCGGGAAAGACTTCGCCATAGAAATGGAAGAACAGCCGTTGGCGCAGCTCAGGTTGGTGCTCGAAGGTGCGTCGGATGAGGTCGGCCAGGGCATGTGGGGTACGTATGGGCGCGTAGAAGGCGCCGAAGTAGCCCATGTGCCAGCCTTCGTTTGGAAGTGTTGGCTCCGGGGCAGCGGTGTCGGCAGCAGCGTCGGCGTGCCACAAGGGTGGCACAACGGCGAAGCGCCCGGCTGGCACACCCAAATGGTCTTCATATGCCTCAGCGAGAGCGGAATTGGTAAGCACTACGGCGTCGGCCTCAGTCAGTATGGCGCGTTCTAAGCGGCGGCCTAAGGGGTGATACAGCGGGTTTTGCAACGGGCCTGGGTGCAGGCTGTACGGGTCACCTACGTCGGCCAGCCAGTACACTTCGGGATGCCGACGTTTGAAGGTACGCCCGACGAGGTGCGTCGTAAACGGCAGCGACACCGACACAACGGCATCAAACGCTCGCTGGCGATGCAAAGCCTCTGCTCTGCGCAAGGCCGGCCAATACCATTGCCAGGCGTCGTCGGGAAAGCAGATAGACTTCCAGACATGGCGATATACTGCCGAAAGCGTGCGCAGCATCACTGAAGGAGGCGCTGCGCCAGCGCCCAGGCGACCGCGCGCCTGAGCGGGCTTCGTCCAATAAAAAAACCACTCTTTCAGGGAGTCAAAACCCGCGCGGTGCACCCACACGCCCCGATGCTGCTCGCTGCGCCCAAAGCCGCGCTGACGCGCACACACTACGTGCACCTCGTGTCCCCAGGCCGCCCAACGGGCCGCCACGTGCGTCCACCGATAGGCGCGCGGATGCACAAAGGGGTAATACCACGGCGTCAGAACAAGAATGCGCAAATGGGAATACGCAATTTTTACCAGTAGAACGCTGCAAAAGTCGCACCTTTGAACAGCCCGGAAGCGATGAATTCTCGCACCTTACTTCATCCCATCTTTACTTCATTCCTCATTCTTCACTTTTTCTCCTCTCATGCCTTTGCCTACCACTACTGCCGTTCAAACGCATACCCTGACGCCCGAGGGCGCTGACAAGCATGCCGACCTGCTCGTGGTGGAGGAGCCGTTAGAAATTCGGATTGCCTATGGAAGTGCGGCACGTCGCCGACAGCTATCGGTGGCCGTAACCATGCGCACCCCGGGCAACGACGAAGATTTGGCACTGGGTTTTCTGTTCACAGAGGGTGTCGTGCAGCGGGCCGACCAGGCTACCGACATCCGCATATTGTCGGACAACACGCTTGTGGTGGAGTTAGACCCTTCCCTGCCTGTAGATACGGAGCGCCTGACACGCCACCTGTTTACCTCTTCGAGTTGCGGAGTGTGCGGCAAGGCATCGCTGGACGCCGTGCAGACGGTGAGCTGCTACTACCCTACGCGTGGCTATCCGCAGTGGTCGCGGGAGGCGATTTTCCGGCTGCCGGAGCGTTTGCGTCAGGCGCAGGCGACTTTTGAGGTTACAGGCGGCCTGCATGCTTCGGCGCTTTTCGACGCTGAGGGCCGCTTAGTGCTCCTGCGTGAAGACATTGGCCGCCACAATGCCACCGACAAAGTCATTGGAGCGGCGCTGCACCAGGGCGAGGTATTGCCGTTGCGCCAGTATTTACTGCTCGTCAGTGGTCGGGCAGGCTTCGAATTGGCCCAAAAGGCAGCCATGGCGGGCATTCCGTGCCTGGCGGCGGTGGGTGCGCCTTCGCATTTAGCCGTCGAAATGGCGCAGGGCAGTGGCATGACACTCATTGGCTTTTTGCGCGGCGAGCGCTTCAACATTTACAGCCATCCGGAGCGCATCCTTTGATGCCCAACCGACCGCCCTATTTTTGCCCTCTGCAAAAACAAAGCATTATTCATGACACAAAAACTCCTCTGGGCTATCGCTCTGCTCCCCACTCTGCACAGCTGTGAGCCTCCTGTGCGCGTACGCGCTACGGATAAAAATACGCCGCGCGACTCGGTACACTACGTCGGTATTGCTGAAGACAAAAGTGAGGTGGACCTGCGCAAGGCACAGCTGCTGGGCACCATCAAAATCGGCGACCGCGGCGCCACGCTCGATTGCCACTACGCGGATGTGCTGGAGCGCGCCTGCCGAAATGCCGGGCGTCTGGGCGGCAACCTGCTGGTCATCACGCAACACCGGCGCAACCAGGTCAAGTCTAATTGCCACGTCATCCGAGCGGAGGTCTATGAGGTGCGCTCATTGGAGGGCGTAGAGAGCCGCATGTACTGGCATCCGGAGCGCCGCCTGCTCAAAGGCGACCTGCGTGGCACACCTCCGGAAGACACCAGCGGCGAGCTGCCCCCACTGCGCACGCGCCTGACCTGCCGCCTGGGCGGCGACTTCCTGCGCGAAGCCTTCATCCGCACGGAGACCCTCTTCTTTCCCGACAGCACATACTGGCCGACAGACCCGCGCTTAGCCGCTATCGCCTTGCGCCGCGCCCAGCTGTACTTCGACCTCACCGAAGCCCAGGCGCGACGGCTAAAAGCGGAATTGCTCGCCATCGGCCCCGACCTGGACCGCTTAGTTCATGAATACCGCGCCCGCACCGAGGAGCATGTACGCCAATTGCGCGCCGACCAGACCACCCTCGATGCTGAACTCATGGCCCATGCGGACGCCGATGCCGTCTTGAGCCGCTGGGAGGCCAACGTCCGGAAAGCCCTGGCAGAAACAGAAACCTATGCCGGACAGCAACGGGTGGATTTGCGCAAACGAAAGCGAGCACAGGAACCCTGATAAATAAATCTACGCCTTCGGAAGAGACGTACCTGGCAGGTTCTCTTTCTCCTGGAGCCTGCAGGTGCTTCAACGACTCCACGCGGCTATTGGTCGCCCCGGGTGTTAAAGTCGTCGGATGAACGCCTCAGGCATTCAACTACTTTTGCCGACGGTCGTTTTAAGGGGACACTTAGACAAAGTTACCCGGATGTTTATGAAACGACCTGCATTGGCCGTGCTGCTGTTATGGGCGGCGCAGCCTTTATTTTCCCAAACCACCACGGTGAGTGGCCGTGTGACGGATGCCGAAAATGGCGAGATGCTCATCGGCGCCACGGTGGAAGCCGTCGGCAAGCAGCAAGGCAAGGTGAGCAACGAGTACGGCTTCTACTCCTTCTCGCTGCCGGCAACGGGAGACTCCGTTACGCTGCGCTTCAGCTATTTAGGCTACGAGCCGGCGTTGCGCCGCATCAAAGCAGTGCCTGGCCCTATCACGCTCAACGTCGCGCTGCGGCCTCAAGGCTCGGTACTGGAAGAAGTGGTCGTTACGGCCAATTCCTTGGAAGACAAGGTGAAGAGCACCGAAATGTCGGTGATGACCCTCAGCGCCCGCGAGGCCAAGGCCGTGCCGGCGCTCTTTGGGGAGGTGGATATTTTGAAAATCCTGCAGCTCAAGCCCGGCATTACCTCGGGCACAGAGGGCACCACGGGCTTTTTCGTACGTGGCGGCGGGGTGGATCAAAACCTCATCGTGCTCGATGAAGCCATTGTGTATAACCCCAACCACCTGTTCGGCTTTTTCAGCACGTTCAATTCCGATGCCGTCAAGGACGTCAAAATTTACAAAGGCGGCTTTCCGGCGCAGTATGGTGGGCGTCTGTCGTCGGTTGTTGACGTGCGCATGCGCGAGGGCAATAACAAGGAATACGATGTTACCGGCGGCATTGGCCTTATCTCCAGCCGCCTGACGGTGGAGGGCCCCATTCAGCGCGATAAGTCTTCGTTCATCGTCAGCGGGCGGCGCACCTACGCCGATCTCATCACGCGTGGCATCAACCGCGCTAACGCTAACGACCCTGACTACAACCCAATACCGGACTACTACTTCTACGACCTGAACACCAAGGTCAATTTCACCCTCTCGGAGCGCGACCGCCTATTTCTGAGCGGATACTTCGGGCGAGACGTGTTCAAATTCAATAACCAGACCTTCGATTTCCTCTTCGACTGGGGCAACGCCACTGGCACGGCGCGCTGGAACCACGTCTATGGGCCAAAGCTCTTCTCCAACGCCACTTTTACCTTCTCAGACTATCGTTATCGCATCCAAAACGCCCTGCAAGGCTTCTCCTTTTCGCTGGGTTCCAACGTCATAGATGCTAACGGCAAACTGGACTTCTACTACCAGCCCGACAACCGCCACGCCATCCGCTTCGGAGCACAGGCCACTTACCACGAATTCCGCGTGGCACGCCTCAAGTTCGGCAGCGACGATGGGCGCATCAACTTCGAGTCGGGCCAAAACTTCACCGGCATGGAGTACGCCTTGTACTTTGCCGACGACTGGAGCGTGACAGACCGCCTCAAATTGAACTACGGCGTACGCCTCTCGGCCTGGCAAAACAGCCCGGCCTTTTATGCCAACTTTGAACCGCGCATAGCGGCCAACTACACGCTCCGCGACGGCTGGTCGGTCAAAGGCTCCTACGCACGCATGAATCAGTACGTGCACCTGCTGGCCAGCAGTGGCCTGTCGCTGCCCACCGACATCTGGTACCCCAGCACCGAAGGCGTGCGCCCGCAGGTGAGCGACCAGATAGCCGCCGGCGTGCAGTATCTACACCGCGGCAAATGGCTCATCACCTGGGAAGCCTGGTACAAATGGCTCAACAACCAGGTGGACTTCATTGACGGCGCCGAACTCTTCGGCAACAACAACTTAGAAGGCGAATTGGCCATTGGCAAAGGCTTCGCCTATAGCCCCTTAGAACTCGAAATCGAAAAACGCGACGGCCGCCTCACCGGCTGGATCGGCTACACACTGGCCTGGGTACGCCGCGGCGAATTTGAAGACATCAACGGCGGAGCCTACTTCCCGCCCCGCTTCGATACGCGCCACAACCTGACCGTAGTAGCCCTCTACGAACTGACGCGCCGCTGGCAACTGACGGCTTCGTGGGTCTATACCTCCGGCATCATGGCCTGGCTGCCGCTGGGCCGATACACCTTCCAGGACGTCAGCGGGGCACCCTTCCAGGCCGTCGTGCCCGTGTATGGCGACCGCAACACGTTCCGATATCCGGCCTACATGCGCCTCGACCTCGGCATCGTTTACCGCTGGAAAACGCGCCGCAGCGAACAGGACCTCACCCTGAGCATCTACAACGTTACCGACCGGCGCAACCCGTTCTTCATCTTCTTAGAACCCGAATTGCAAACTTTAGGCGACGCCGGGCAGTCCATCCAGGTGCCTACAGCCATTCGAGCCAAGCAGGTGTCGCTGTTCCCCATCCTGCCCTCGCTGACGTGGAACTTTAAATTTTAACCCTTCCAAACTGCACACTCGAACAATGAAATACCTGCCGCATATCTTCCTCCTGAGCACCTTAGCCCTGTTGGGCGCCTGCAACCTGGAAAAAGAGATAGACCTGGAACTGCCGCTGTACGACAGCCAGCCGGTGGTCGAATGCTACTTAGAGCCGGGCAAACCCTTCCGCCTGCTGCTGACACGCAGCTACGGCTTTTTTGACCCACTGGGACTGGACTCCACATTTTTAGATAAAACCCTCGTCAGCGGCGCCGTGGTAACCATTACCTACAATGGCCGCGTGGATACGTTGGCCAACACGCTGTCGGCAGAGCTCATGCCGCTGAAAATCTTCAATTACACGGGTAAAAACCTCGTGCCAGCCACGCCAGGGGTAGAATACACGCTGCGCATCACCATGCCCGATGGCAAGGAAATCACGGGCCGCACCATTATGCTGCCCAAAGTGCCCATTGATAGCATCCGCGTCGAGTGGAACCCCCAACGGGACACCCTGGCGCGCGTGCTCACCTACATCACCGACGACCGCACGCAGGAAAACTTCTACCGCCGCATGATCAACTACGCCACCTTGGATAGCCTGCCCGACCAGGACTTCTTAGCCACTGACCGCATCGCACAAACAGAAGTCATCGCCTTCGGCACCGGCTACGAACTGCGCCAGGGAGATACCGTCATCAATACGCTCTTCCACATCACCAAAGACTACTACGATTACTTGGAGAGCGTACAGTTGGCCGTCTTTGGCAACCAAAATCCATTCGCCCAACCTGCACGCATCAAAAGCAATGTGCGCGGCTCGGCCAATCCGCTGGGTATCTTTACCTGCTTAGTCTATGACCGCGACACGACCATCATCCGGAAGTAGCGGAGAAATGAAAAGGGGGGGGGAAGGGAAAAATGAGGGTAGCACTGAGTGACTGAGGCGAATGAACTTTGTGCTTTTCGCCGAGCACAGGAATTTTGATTAAAGTCGTCTTCACTGGGCCCGAAAGTACGGGCAAAACAGCGCTGGCAGAAGCGCTCGCACAGGCGTTGGGTCTGCCCTGGGCACCCGAATTTGCCCGTTATTACGTAGCCCATTTGGGCCGCCCCTACGAGCGCACCGACCTGACGGCTATCGGACGAGGCCAACGAGCCTGGGAGCAATGGCTGGCTCAAAAGACGCCACCCATGCTCCTTTGCGACACAGACTGGACCGTGCTGCAGGTATGGGAACACTACCGCTATGGCCTACCTGCCAATGGCCTGTGGCAGTGGCAAAAAGGCTACGGGGCGCCGCAATTAGCCGACCTGTACTTTCTGTGCGCTCCCGACTTTCCCTGGCAACCCGACCCGCTGCGCGAACACCCCAACGAACGCGAAGAACTCTTCGCCTGGTACGAACGCCTGCTGCAGACACATGGCGCAACTTATGAAATACTCGGCGGCCCGCTGGAAAAGCGGCTCCGAACAGCCATACAGCGCATGCAGCGACCTGGCCTTTTGTGAAAAGGAAGCCTTTGCAAAGGCTCGATAAATTGGCCTTTACATTTTTTTCAGCCCACCCGCACCCATTTATAGCTCTTCACGTTGCGAATAGTGGCATCGAAGCCCAGCCCCAGCAGAATGACCGGCTTGCCCGCGTGCAGGTACGGCTCGGCATACCCCTGCTTCTCTATCTGACGCAGCGCGCTCTGAGCCGTGCCCAGCTTGAACTCCATCACCCACACACTGCCCGGCAACTGCACCACCGCATCCGAACGACCCTTCGCCGAAGCCACCTCCGCCTGAACATCCAAACCCAACACCCGCAACAGCAAAAACGTCAGCGCATGGAAAAAACCCTCCCACGCCGACGCACGCTCCACCGGTGGCGACGTATCAAACGGAACAGAAGCAAAAAAAACCTTCAAATGCCGCACAAAAGCATCAGGGTCCAGAGCATCCAAACTCTTGCGCAAAACGTACAACTGATGATTGACCGCCGTCAGCGGCTGACCCGCAAAATGACTCAGCAGGTGCTGCTCAAACGAATAACGGACCTCCGCATTCGGGTAACCCAGCGTCAGCCACGCATCCATCCCACTCCCCTCGGCCTTGCGAATAGTCAAATAGCCCGTCTGGAACATCACGGCAATAATGTCCAAATGCTCAAAGTCAAACTTGTTGAAAATGCCCTTGTTCACCACCGTGCCCTCAATGGCCTCGGGCGCTCGCTGACGGCGCACGTATTCCACCAAAAATGTCGGCGTGCCCGTCTCAAACCAGTAGTTGTTGAAAACGCCGCTCTGCAGAAAACTCAACAGCGAAAACGGGTTGTAAACGTAGTTCTTGCCGTCCCACGAATAGCCGTTGTAGTGCAGACGAATCTTATCCCAAAGCGCCCCTTCCGACAGCCCTTGCTGGTGGGCCAACTGCTGCACGCGCGGCGTGAAATACGCCCGCACCTCCTCGTCGGTGAAGCCGAGCATGGTGGCGTAGTCGTCGTCCATCGAAAGATCCTGAACGTGGTTAAGGTCGGAAAAAATGGACACCTTGCTGAACTTCGATACGCCGGTGATGAACAGCAAATGAATGTGGGCTTCAGCGTTTTTGAGAACAGAATAAAACGATTTGAGGATGTCGCGGTTGGCCTCAGCCTGGCGCACATCGTGCAGGTAGTCCACAATCGGCTTGTCGTATTCGTCAATAAGCAGGGCAATAGGACGCTGGGCGGACAGGTGCGCAATAATTTCGCGGAAATGGGTATCGTATTCTCCTATGTCGCTCAACTGAATACCATGCTGTTGGGCGATATCCCGCATGGCCTTGCGCAGAGCATTTTCCAGTCCCAGGGTTTTATGGCCAATTTCATTGAAAGAAATGTGGATGACCGGTCGCTGCTCAATTTCCTCCAGGTACGGCTCAATCCACAGCCCTTTGAACAGGCTACGGTCGCCGCTAAAAAGGGTCTTTAGCGTAGAAACCAGCAGCGACTTGCCAAAGCGCCTGGGCCGGCTGAGGAAGTACTGCGAGGTGCGCACAGCCAGCCGATAAGCCCACTGCGTTTTGTCCACGTACACAAAATCGTGTCGCCGAATGACCTCAAACTCTTGCTTGCCTATCGGGTAATGCTGCATATGGCCCGAATTTCGAGCAAAGGTAGGCTTTTTGTAGGGCGTGCCTGTGGGTGCGGGTGTTCAAAGCGGGTCTGGGCGGAACCTCGGAAATAGGGGTTGATGAGGCTAAAGCCTCGCCATGGCCAGAGGCGAGCGCCTCGCCGGATGGGTATTTACGCCCGTTCGCAGCGCTCGATGGGCGAGCAGTTGTCCAGGAGCAGGTTGCCGCGATAGGGTCTGAATACGCCGGGCGTGTAGTAAGCCTCGAAAATGAGGTATTGCATGGCGTGATTGGGCACAAACTGGAAGGTGTATTGCCGCCATTCGCGGTGCGAGATGACTTCTGAGGAACACAGTAATTGCCTTTTGTTGGGGCCGTCGCTGCCCCACACGCGCAGGCGCACGGGCAGGTCGTGGCTCACGTAGCGCGGGCTGTGGGCCAGGTAGATGGAAAACGTGTAGCACACGTTGGGCGTCAGCGGCGAGGGCAGGCGCTGGCCCACGTCCTCTACCGTGCCGTCGTGGCGCGTAACTAAGGCTACAAACGAAGCGCCGTCCTGCGGCGGGCACTGCACACCCCAGGCGCCCGGCATCATGTCTGGCGTGCTGCCCATGCCTACCGTTATCCAGCCGCGCGGCACCTTAGATGGCCCTGGCGTATCCTCGAAGGAAGGATTTCGCAAGACAATTTTCTCGCCCGTCTGCTCAAAGGGCGACGGAGCCAGCGCCAGAGGCGTCAGCCCTATCCAAATCAGGGCAAAAAAGGAGGCTCGCATAGCACACCGAATAAGGATGAAATAGACGTGAAGGCCGCACTGAAAAGCCACCACCGTCAGCGCAGCAGAGTTACCGTGCCGCTTTTGAAGCGCTCTTCGCCCTTGCATCGGTAGCGCAGGCGGTAAAGGAACACGCCCGCATTGAGCGGCTGCCCCTGAAACGTGCCATCCCAGCCCTCGAAAGCCGAAGTGGCCTGGAACACGCGCCCGCCCCAACGGTCGAAGATTTCAAAGGAAATGAAGTCGTCCACAGCGTAGGGGTTGCTGATGCTCAGCAGATCGTTGCGCCCGGGCGAGGCCGAAGGCGTGAAAGCATTCGGGATAAAAATCAAATTGCAATCCAGCGTATCAGGATCTATGACCTTGACGTTCAGCGTATCGTATGCCGTACAGCCCTGATGGAAAAAGCTGAGTCTGTACGTCGTGGAGACCGTAGGCGTGATGACGGGTTCGGCGCCATTGGGGTTCGACACGGTGGCGGGCGGCGACCACTGGAGGTTTTGCGTGCAGGTCGGGTTGGTGCGCGCTACGAAAGAATTGCCCAAGTAGATGATGGTGTCGCCCGTCAGGATGCGGTCGGGCCGCACGTACAGGGCGTTGATGTCGTCCTGTGTGAGGGCGCGGCTGTAAATGCGCAACTCATCGAAGTCGCCGAAGAAATGCTCATCGAGCAGGCAGATGGGTTCGCCCACTTTAAAGATAGCGCCTGATGTCAGGTCTAAGCGCGTCTGAGTGCTGCGCCGTTCTTTCAGCACACCGTTGACGTAGATGGAGTAGTTGGTGTTGCTGCGCGTCAGCACAATGTGTTGCCAGCAGGCCGTGGGGTCTAAGTCAGCGGTTACCGTTACGAAGAGGTTCTGGTTTTGCACCAAGCCCGAGCTGATGCGGCGGCTCTTGGGGTTATAGCGTACCCAGAGCGCTCGGGCAGAAGGGTCGCAGGAGGCTTGTTTGGAAAGGATAACCTGCGAGCCGCCAGCGTTAGGGTTCACCGGGCCGGGTTTGAAGTAAAAGCTGATGGTAAAATCGCTCAGCGTAAATACATCACTCATCGGGCCAACGAAGAAGATGGCGTCGCCCTTGCCGTCGAGCGCAACGGCCGAGTCCAGCACGCCGCAGCGGCACGTAGGGTCGCCGACGAATGCGCCCGTGGAGCCGTTACCGCTTTCGTCCTGGGCTTTGCATTCGCTAAAGGAGAAAAAAGCAACCAACTTTTCATTGACGTTTTGGGCCGAAACACCGGCAGCAAGGCCGAGGAGGAGACAGAGCAAAGAAATGCGCATGTGTGTATTCGCTTTTTAGGAAAGAGAAACGCCCTTCCAGAGGGCAAAGTATGCCAGAAGGCTGCCTGAACGGCCTGCCTGTAATCGTCAAAACCGAAAATGCACCAGGTCAGCGAACTGCCGGATGCGTTGCTGGATGAGCGCCTCGTCGAGTTCCAGCAGCCGTTCGACGCTGAATTTCTCCACGCAAAACGACGCCAAAGCAGAGCCGCAGATGACGGCGCGGCGCATGTTATCCATCGAAAGGTCGCCCGTGCGGGCTATCCAGCCCATGAAGCCGCCGGCAAAGGTATCGCCCGCGCCGGTAGGGTCCGTTACCTCAGCTAACGGCAGCGCCGGTGCATAAAACAGCTCCTCGCCGTGAAACAGCAGCGCCCCGTGTTCGCCCTTTTTGATGATCAGGAAGCGCGGCCCCATGGCCAAAACGGCGCGCGCGGCTTTGACCAACGAGTGCTCACCCGACAGCTGGCGTGCTTCCTCGTCGTTGATGGTCAGCACATCCACGCGCTTGAGCACCTGCTGCAGGTCGTCCCAGGCGGTGTCCATCCAGAAGTTCATCGTGTCCATGGCCACCAGTTTGGGCCGGCGCTCCAGCTGCTCCAACACGCGCAACTGCACCTGCGGCGTCAGGTTGCCCAGCATCAGGTATTCAGCATTCCGATAGCCGGGCGGCAACACCGGGTCAAAGTCGGCCAGCACGTTGAGCTGCGTGTCCAACGTGTCGCGCGTGTTCAGGTCGCGGTAGTACTTGCCCGACCAGAAGAAGGATTTCTGCCCTTCTTTTATCTGCAGGCCTTCCAGGTCGGCACCCCGTTGCTTCAGGTTTTCGAGCATTTCGGTCGGGAAGTCGTCGCCTATGACCGACACAATGCGGATGGGCCGAACGAAGTACGACGCTGCCAGCGAAATATAGGTGCAGGCCCCTCCGACCACGCGCTCGGCGCGGCCAAAGGGGGTTTCAATGTCGTCGAAGGCTACGGTGCCTACTGCCAGTAAACTCATGCGTGGATGCGGTGTCGGTTGTTGTCCGTTTAGGGGCGCAAAGATGCGAAAGCCCACCACGGCGCAAGGCGTGTTTGGATAAAAAGAGCCTCCGTGTCGCATGTATTACCCGCAATACCCAAAGGGCCGTTGTAAGGAAGGCCCAGTACCCAACGACAAAGGCTACAGGCATGCTCCTTAAGGGGCCAATGCGGATGCGAAGCCCCCTGGTCATGAAAGCATCCAAAAGCGGTGGAGCGCTTCTAAGGGCGCTGCACCGAGAGGCGCAACGTTTGCTGATGGGCGCCGCTTTGCACCTGCACGCTGTACCAGCCAGGAGGCAATGCCTGCACGGGCAGGAGCACCTGAGTGGTGGTTCCGGCAGTGGCCTCTAAGCGCTGCTCGTGGACGAGCCGCCCCAGCGCATCGCTCAGGCGCACGAGGTAGGGGCCAGCTGGTGCATTTTCTACGGTCAACACCGCCCAATTGGCTGCCGGGTTAGGCGCCAGGCGGAGATGTCCGAGGGCGTTGTCAGGCACGGGAGCGCTGACGACGGGCTGGCCGGCGATGACGATGTTGTCTATGAGCACGCGGTCGCCGAGGCTGTTGGTAAACGTGTCTAAATCGGCGCTGACGCCCGTATGGGTTTCAAAGCACAATTCTACCTGGCGGCCCAACAGGTCTTTGAGGTTGACGGTCTGGGAGCGCCAGGGGTCGGCACTGGGCGTGTTCGCCCGGAAGGTGGTGCCCATGGGCGCTCCGTCAGCCAGAATGCGCATGGCGCTTCCGAATTGCGCATGCTGACCCAGCACGCGGAGGTAATAGAAAGAGAAGTTTTGTCGCAAGTCAAAGCGCAGCTCGGCGGAGGCTAACCCCGTCAGGTCGGCGCACAGGCACACACGCGAGCGAAATTGAGGGTTGACGTTCCAGACCGTCTCTAAGCGCGGCGCCACAGCTTTGCCCGCGAGGCGCTCGGCGTCGAAATCGCCGCCCGTGATGCGCAATCCCAGCACACCGGTGCGGGCCGCTTGGGCGGAGAGCGCTATCTGGCTGCTGGCACCCGCCTGCAGATAAAGCGAGTCTAACGAGGTGGCTCCGGCCTCGAAAGTGAGCACATCGGCATACGTGCGCACCGGAGGATGCGCGATTTGCAGCCCCGAAAGGGTATCGTTGTCGGTAAGGGCATCGGCCTCGGCGTTGACCCAAACGGCATAGCGGTAACGAGCCGGCGCCGAGAGGTTGACAGGCCGGCTGAACACATGGACAAAAGACTCGCCCGTGTGCAGCGTTCTGGGCGTCAGGATAGACTCCTCAAAAGCATCCGGCCCATCGTCAAATCGGTAACCTACGGTTAGAGATGTACCTGCCGGCAAGGGTTCACAGCCAAAATAACCAATTTGCACGCTGAGCTGCTCTTTACCCAAAAAGCACTGATACACCGGCCATTGACTTTCCAACAGGCGTACGTCGCTCTCGTTGGGCAGGCTTTCAAAAGCAAAAGTGAGCGTGTCGTTTGCCGCGTAGTGGTCGGTTTCCGAGGCGACCCAGACGTTCAGCGTATAGATGCCTGGCTGGCTCAATACGGCAGGGGTTGTAGTGAAGGAAAATTCCGCTGTTTCGCCATAGCGCAATGCTGAAGCAAGTATGAACGTATCCCACACCACGGGGCCGCCATTGATTTGATAGGCTACAGGAAGGGCAAGGCCGGTGGGCAGTTCGCCATCACAGCCCCAATAGCGCAGCCGAACGACGATGGGTTCGGCGCCCGTCAGGCCACAGGCAAGCGCTGCGGGTTGCACAATCTGCGCCATTTGCAGGTCGCCGGCAAAGATGGGAAGCCCCACACCCACGGCATACCAGGCATTAGCCGTCTGCACAAATTGCTGCGAACAGGCGCCAAAGAGGTCCTCCGCAGCCTGCAGAGCACCCTGGCGCGCATCGGCATAGGGCGATAGCGCTGTCAGGTAATACTTCAAGTTTCGATAGGCAATTTTCGCTGCGTCATCCATGCCAATGGCCTGCACATCGTAGGCGTGGCTGTTATCATTGACGCCGCTACCGCCTTCAGTGAGCAGGTAAAACCAGTAGTTCATCACTCCGCTGTTGGTGTGCACACCGCCGTTGTCGGCCGTTCCGTTGAACCAGAATTGCCCCCGGTACGTGTCGGGATGGCTCAGCGTCTTGGGGGCAGCCATATTTCGGAAAGGCGGAGCGCTGCTGCTCACTTCGTCGCCGATGAGCCAGCCGGCTTTTTCGGGCCTGGCCCAGAAGCGGATGACGGCGCCGAAGATGTCGCTGAACGACTCATTGAGCGCACCACTTTCGTTGCGGTAGCGCAAGCCAGCGGAGAACTGGGTAATGCCGTGCACAAACTCGTGCCCGACAATATCCAGTGTAGTAAACGGATTGCGCGGGCCGCTGCCGTCGCCATAAGTGGCCCAGGCGCCGTTCCAAAAGGCATTGTCGTAGGCGATGCCGTAATGGACGTAGCTGATGAGCGGGAAATCGTGATCGTCTAAGCCTGCGTGGTCGTGCTCCTGTAGGAAGTAGTCGTAGGTCATTTCGGCGCCCCAGTGAGCGTCGGTGGCGGCGTCGTTTTTGAAGGCGTTGGCGTTGTCCCAGTAATTGTCGTCGTCGGTGAAGTCCACTGCTGCATCGAAGTTGGTGCCGCGCTGCATGTTGTAGGTCTCGATGCCGTTGCCGCGCGTGGTCTCGAAGAGGCGGTAGCGCTGGTCGGGCATGCGTTCTGCGATGATGGTGCGTTCGCCGCTATAGCGCGTTTTGGCGACGCCGGGCACGTTCTGCGTGCAGAGGGCATCCGTTTTCTCGAGCACGTTGCCCGTATGGGCATCCACATACACCTCATAACGACCCACGGGGTCTTCCACCTGGACTTCCATGCGCCAGGCCAATCGCAGCGAGGCAGGCGCCAGCGTCAGGTCAGTAGAATACAGCACCAGCTCCGGTTGCGGATAAAATGTCGCACGCGGATTGCCATGGATGCGCTGAAGCGTGGCCTCAGCCCAGGCCGACTCCCACAGATAGCGCCGGGCGGGCACAGCCTGGAGCGCACGTTGGACGGCCTCCTGCGCGCTGAGGGCAGGCTGTACATTGGGCACAGCCAGGCCGCGCGCCCACTTGCCGTTAAGCGTCTGTACGCGGCCAGCGCGCTCGTGCACGAGCAACTCGGCGCCATCTACCAGCACACCGCGATGGTACTGGCGGTAGCGGTGGTGCGTCATGCCCAGCGCATCCGTCTCCGAGCGCACCCACCGCCACTCATCGGCAGCGGTCAGGCCTAAAGCGCCTTTGTGGCGCTGTACCAGTTCCGAAGCGGTAAGCACAACATCCGACCGAACAGCCAGCCAATCCGGATGGCCATATTTGGGGTAAAAAAGACTTTCTTCCACCTGGGCCAACAGCCCGGAAACCGAAAAACAGCAGAGGAAAAGCAAGACAGAGCAGCGTAGTAGTGTGTTCATAGCGACAAAGAAACGATGATTTCCCTAAAACACCCACGCAACATAATTGCTCATTCCAGATGAAAACTACACTCCGCAACTGCACGCAAACTGCCGGCCTTTCGCTACCTAAAGTCGTCCTTGCCATTGACCGTTGTCATTCCATAGCAAAACACCTCACCGACATTTTTGCTACAGAAACATAAAAAAGGAGGTTATTATGGCACTCATTAAATGGAATCCGGAAGCGTCCCTTTTTCCTTCCATGTCTGCATGGCTAGCTGACTTTTTCGACGACGAGAGCAATTGGAATTTTCCGGCAATGAAGGGGGTATCTGTACCGGCCGTAAACATTTCGGAAACGCCGGAGGCATATGCCCTTGAAATGGCAGCGCCGGGTTTTTCTAAAGACAACTTTCGCGTCGAAATCAAAAACGGCTACTTAGTCATCAGCGGCGAAACGAAAGAGGAGAAGCAAGACGAAGAAAAGGGCAAGTACACCCGACGCGAATATCGCTACGGTTCGTTCTCCCGCGCCTTTGCGCTGCCCGATGACGTGGATGAGCGCCACACTCGGGCACAATACACCGACGGTATTCTTCGCGTACATTTGCCAAAGAAAGAAGGAGAGGCCAATATCCCGGCCAAAAGCATCGCTATTGAATAACCGCGCGCAGCCGCTCCCGCCAGAGCCTGTGGAATGCGGCTCTGGCGGAGCGTCGCGCGAGTAAACACACTTTCACACTATGAGCATCACTGCTGAACTACCCGTCTCGCGCATCATGACCCCAAAGCCCACCACCGTGGCACCTAACGATACCATGGATACCGTCCGCCAACTTTTGGAAAAGGGCGGCTTTCACCATTTGCCCGTCGTGGAGGGCGGTAAATTAGTCGGGCTTATCAGCTATACTGACTACCTGCGCCTCATCCGAAATGTGTTCAGCAATCCACAGGAAATCCGCGCCAACGAGCGCGTGCTGCACGCTACGCTGGTCAAAGACGTCATGACGGAGCACCTCCTCTGCCTGGCCCCCGACGACACCGTGGAGGCAGCCCTGCGCATCTTCAAGGCCAATCAGTTCCACTCCTTGCCCGTAGTGGACGAACATCAACACCTGCTGGGCATCGTTACCACGCTCGACCTCATGCGCGTACTCGAAACGGTGTTTCTGGAAGAATTGCGCCGATAGCGCCTTATTTCAAAAAACGCAGAGGTGTTACACCCGGCGTTTTTCTGCGTTTTCGGGCATTAAAGAGCGCATCGCCTCGATATGCCTCATGCCAGCGTTAACGCGTAAACATGGCTTTAACAAGAGCAGACTGGGTTTGAGGGAAGCAACATGAACTAAGCACCTGCTCGCCAGAGGCTATTTTGAGCCACGACAAAAGGAGTTAGAGGAAAAAACCCATTTTTTGCACCAGATTTAAACCCCAAGATACCAGACAGGTCTATCTTAGCGCCTAAAGGTCAGGCAGTCCGGAGCATGAAGCTACTGACGATATTCTTAATGGTGCTGATAGGCAGGGTTCTACCGGTAAACGGGCAGCTGCCCGTATCATCCGGCCATACTTTTCGGGTATATCTTTTTTTGCTGGAGGACTGCAAAATTACCCAGGCCTATACCGATAAACTTCGGTCGCTTCACAGCACTTTTGCCAGCGACAGCATTCGCTTCGAAGGCTTTTTTCCCAGCCCGGTTTCCACGGATTCTGCGATGCAGGCATTTGTTGCGAAGCATCGGTTGCCGTTTCCCTGCACGCGCTCAGGTGCTTACGCGATGGCAAAGCGCTTTGGCGTCAGCGTTACGCCGGAGGTCGTGGTTTACAATGAAACGATAGACTCCGTCTATTATCAGGGGCGTATAGACAACCTGTACGAGCGCGTTGGCCAGCGTCGGCAGGTGATTACCTCACACGAACTGGAGGCTGCCCTGTATTGCATCCAACATTACAAGCCCATTCCAGTACCTCGCACGGCGGCAGTGGGTTGCTTTTTAAAATAAGGATCAGGTCATGCGGAACATCACACTACTCTGTCTTGGCGCATTTGCCATCCCTTCATTGGGGTATGCTCAAACGGTTACCTGGAGCGAGCACGTGGCCCCTATTGTGTTCAAACACTGCACCTCCTGCCATCGCCCGGGCGAGATTGCACCATTCTCACTCACGAATTACACCGAGGCGTACAACTGGGCCAACATGATACGGTACGTCACGCAGATTCGCTACATGCCGCCCTGGAAAGCCGATCCAAAATTCGGCGTAGAATATCTGGGAGAAAACTACCTCACCGACGACCAGATAGCCACCATCAAAGCCTGGGTGGATGCTGGTGCCCCGCAGGGCAATCCCGCCCTGGAACCGCCACTGCCAGTCTTCCCTACTGGCTCGCAGGTGGGCAAGCCAGATCTGGTGCTCTCATTTGCGCAATCTCACACACACAAAGGCAACGGAAAAGATGAGTACCGATACTTTGTACTGCCTACTGGACTTACGCAAGGCAGGAACTTGGTGGCTTTAGAAATGCGCCCGGGCAATCCCAAGATCGTTCACCACGCCTTGTTTTGGGCCGACTCGAGTGGGACGGCGGCCTACCTCGACGCCCAAACACCCGAATATGGTTTTGTCGGAGGCCAGGGACAGGGCGGCGGCCTGGCCAACTTCGGACCGCAATTGCCGACCTATGTGCCTGGTGCAAAGCCCAACATATATGCCCACGGTATGGCGCAACGCATCCCCGCAGGTAGCGACCTGGTCTTACAAGTACACTACGCGCCTACGGTTACCGATGAAACAGACTCCTCCACCGTCAATCTGTTTTTTACCAACCAACCGGTGAGCCGTTACGTGCGCAGCCACATCATGTTGCCAAATAGCTTAGTGAATGGACCATTCATCATTCCACCCAATACAGTGAGGCAATTCCACGGAGTCTTTAAAACACCCACGGCGGTGAGCCTGCTGGGCATCATGCCGCATTGCCACCTGTTAGGCAAAAACTGGCGTGTGTTTGCCATAACGCCAAAAAAAGACACAATCCCGCTAATCCACATCGAAAACTGGGATTTCAACTGGCAAGGGACGTACCATTTCCGAAAACTGAAAATACTGCCCAAAGACTCCGAGATACACGCTTTTGCCACATACGACAATACAACCAACAACCCATTTAACCCCAATTTCCCGCCTAAAGTCGTTACCTGGGGCGAGGGCACAGCCGATGAGATGTTCTATCTGCCACTGCTGTGGGTGCCTTATCAGGCCGGCGATGAACTCTTAGACCTCAGCGGCGGCGCCACGAATACAGGAGGGCCAGCGTTTCACTTCAATCAAACCCGCCTGTACCCGGTGGCTCCCAACCCAGCAAAAGGCCCGATAAAGATAGGCTACACGCTGGCAGAAGCCAGCACTGTCGGCGTACATGTGCACGACCAGCAGGGGCGCTCAGTGGCCCTACTCCAGCCCGACCGCCTGACGCTAGCCGGCGAACATATCCTGAACTGGGACGTCTCTACGCTGCCTCCAGGCCTGTATTACATTACCTTGCAAGCCGGTGGAATGATGCACACGCAGAAATTAGTCATAACGCGGTAAAGTCATTTCAGAAATGACACAGCCAATAAAGCAGAGTTCATATAGGGAAGTGGATTTTTCTTTGAAAGGTAAATTTCCCAGTTGATAGATTAGGGTGCAATACCAAAGCCACGACCTGAACCATTAGTATCAATACGAGCGCCTCCTGCATTCACCCAAGTATCAATCTGCCCAAACAATACCGGAGAGTCAGTAGTGTGTACACCTTTATTATTTTTGTTCTGACGATATAGCCGCACTCCGTCAATGTTTGGCGCCACTGTATCAAATGGGTTATAGGTAGATGCACTTTTTTAGGAACGATCCTTTATTGAAATAGCACAGTTTTATGATTAACCTCGATTTTAAATTACTTGAAAGTGAACATTTAATGGTATCCCAAAGTAATGCACGGATTCTATAACAGCCACAAAAGTGCAGCAACACAGCCAAAAATGCAAGACCTCAGGCACTTTTTTTTCGCTATACGGCGACAAAAATCTACTCCGCTCTCCAGGACAGTGCCCAAAGCAGGGCGAAAATCATCCGCGCATAGCACCGCAATACGCCAGAGCGAAGCCCGCAAGAAGGGCCAGGAGCAACCCGGAAAGTCCAGCGCCTCCGTAATCAGCACGTTGGGCCTTGACCAGAAAACTATGAGCTAACCCGCTCCCGGGCGGTGCCAAAAGCAAGGCGAAAACCATCCGCGCATAGCACCGCGGCGCTCAAGGGCAAAGCACAAAAACAAGTCAATGAACAACACTCTCATCGTCAGCCTCTTGGGTTCTGTATGTCTCGTGAAGCGGTCGTCGTGGAGTCTGTGGCGCGCCCGCCTGTCGCCTGCCTGCCGTGGGTGCCCTGCCTGGCCTGTACGGCGGATGGTGGTGGCGGGCGGTTGTGTCCAGTGCTGTCGTGGCTGTCTCGTATCGGTGTCCTATCGGTAGTGCGTCGTCTGCGGGTGCGTCGGTGGTCGCAGGTGTCGTGTCTGCTCAGTCGGTGGTGTGCGGGTGGAGTGCCAGGTTGCCGCGCTCTGTCCCGCACTGTTCGGTCGTCGAGTGTCTGTCTGTGCGCTCTGTTCGCGGCGTCTGGGCTGTCCTGCCTTCCTACTATTTCCGCCCAACGCCCACTTTAACGACCGTACGACCGCGTAGGGAGCATGTAAGTGAAAAGACATCATGTAACCTATCCCTGAAACCCACAGAAGTAATACCTATTGCTTTTGCATTTTGAATGAGTAAATTTGACCATCTGAAGAAAGAACATATAGAACATATGTGCCGACAGGTAGGAGCGGTAAATCATCAATAGTGAACAAATTTTCACCCTCAGACACCGAGATTTTCCGTTGCCACACGACAACACCAAGAATATTCACCAATTATATCATGTATTCGGCTGATGCATTACTGTACACAGAAACCTGAACTCTATCAATAAATGGATTTGGGTAGGCTTTTACATTACCATTGGAAAAAGATCTATATTTCCCAAAAGAATTTAGCATATATCGGCGAGCAGTTGAGTCTTCAAATGCCTCAGCTGGTAAAAAGGTAATATAAGCCTTACTGTATAGCGAGTCCGCTGGATAGCTTCGGAAGATATTACTACCTATAATACGCTCAAAGGTTAAACCATAATAGTTGCCACCTAAGTATAGATAACCTTCTGAAAATACACAGCGCTTTAACTCTTCATCATCGCTACTACCGAAACTTTTAATACTCGCTAAAGTGCCATCTGTTCTATATTTCAGAATAGCTACATCCTTCCCGCCCTCAGCAATCACGAGCTGATTACTTACTATTAAGGTGTCTGTGAAAGTAATTCCAAGAAAAAAACCTCCGTCTCCGCTTTCTGTCAGATCCAGTCCCGCCGGATCATAGGAAGACAGGTTTATAGTATTGACCCAGTCAATTGAGCCTGAAGGCGTTAAACTGACAATGGCCAGCTGGTTGGCCATTAGCTGTGCAATAATTTGAGAGTCTGCCTGTATGATGCCAGAACCGGCAAACAAATAAGCGCGCTTGCCACTTGAACGAGAATAAGCCGTTTTCAGCAAATATATACCAGATGAGGTATTTAGACTGTTTGCTTGGTACTGGTAAGTAGAAGTACTAATCTGCTCTCGTAACGTAAAATACTGACCAGGCTGACTGCCTATGATTGCTGGTTGTTCATCGATACTTAAGGCGCTAGCACCCGTCCGACCCGAAAGCAGCAAATCGCCACCCGAGCGCTCAAACACAAGCGGATAGCTAGCATCGAAATTTGCAACTGTTTGGGTGGAAACCAAGCTACCAGCCTTTGAGACACGGAAAACAAAGGCATTGACCGAAGTGCTACTCGCAACCACTTGGTCGCCAAAGGTGAGCGCCCCTTTAAACCGACCAGATAAAACCAAATAGGTGTTTTATACCGACAAATGGCAGATATCCAAAAATTCATTGGCGCTAATCGGAATAGACCAATCCTGAAGGGAGTCCTCGTAGTTCAGGTAATATTGTACATCATCCTCCTTGATGACATAGACCAAAATACCATTGTCCATATCCTCAACGCTTAAGTTGACGTTAGGTATTATTTCGCGCTCAGCGAAAGCATTATAGCGAAAGTAATCATAGTAAAGTCCTTCTCCTTGTTGACCACTAAACAACCCCTTAGGTACAAACGTGCCTTGAAAATAAGCTTCACCAAAATTGATGAATTTATCAGCGCGATCTGCCAAACCATGGCTTGTTTGGATGAATGCTACTTCATCATTAGGCGGAGGTATTAACAAGACACCTGGAAAGGCATACCTCAGAGATACCGGAAACAAGCGGCATGACCCGCCTGCAGTAGAATATATCGTACCTTGACAGTAAACTGTGGTCTGTAAGGAGGTCTCATACGGAGAGCAGGGAATAGGGGCGGGCTCACCATATGAGTATACGTAGTCTTCCGAACAGGGTGAACAATCTATCATATTTACATCACTATACAGTACCTTAAAATCGCTCAAACAGAAAGACACTTTAGCGCAGTAGACTCGTGGGTCGAAAGGCTCAGTGGCTTCCCATTCCGTAATAAGACTGTGTAATTTTGATCCATTGAAATTTGGGTAGGTATTCAATAGATCCGATTTCCACATGATCAATTGAAACAGACTATATGTTCGCGGGTAGCATAGATATACCGGCGGAGGGTTCGGAGTAATCGGATTAGGGCTTGAGTAGAAGTAATTAGGAACTACTTGGCCTACACAGAAGTCGTGACCACCACTAATGGTCAAATTACAGTGCAATATCCAACAATTTCCAGATGTGTTAACAACATCTCCATGCAGACCAGGAAAAGTAGAGGTGATCTTCAAATTGGCAGGACAATAACGTATCCAAGAGCAGTATGCCGGACTCTTACTATGGTAATAGTCAATCAGTCTTTGAATATATTCGGTAGAATGCGGCGAATTCACCATAGCATCAAGCAGTATCTGATAATAAACAAAGGCTTTTACGGTTTTCTTGGAATATTCGATTTTATCTACTTTTATATCTCCGCAATATGTGTTTAATCGGCATTTTGAAAGCCAACCGCCCTCAGCATCACTAAAATTCACCCAAGGTGGCTGCTGATACCCGTCGTTAGCAACGGGATTATTACCACAATATACATCATAATAGCAAATACCATCCACATAACGATCAAAAACATTTCTTACCGCTTTATGTTGCATGGTAAATGGATAAGTGTATATACAATCACCAATGGTAACTACTAAGGAATAAGAGAAGCCCGAAGAAAGATTGGGCACTATATGATCTATTTCCGTTGAAAAAGGATCGAGTAGTGGCTGTGCCTGACCATCTAATGTTATTTGAACTAACTCGGACAAGGGATTGTATATTTTTAAATTGAGCGAACCATCGTTAAAACCTTGACAGGGCCGACTCTCCTCAACAATTTTATACTCTTTATTACGCAGTTCGCCACAACGTATGAGTGAACATCCTCTATTATCAGTTACGGTCACGCAAATGGTGCCGCTGCGCAGGTTTTGAACAGTAGCGCCAATTTGCACCGGGTCGGTACCCCATACATAAGTATAGCCAGTATTGCCATTAGCTATTTGAATACTGCCAGCACCTTCATTTGTGCACGCAGGTGTGAGAGTAAAGGAGTTAACCTGCATCGCTACCAGTGGTATGGAAATTACCACCTGTGCACCGCAGTAATCGGAAACGGTTGCAATGTAATCGCCTGCCGCAAGCTGACTTCGAGTGTTCGTCGCCTCAATAGGAGGAGCATCACTCCAAGCGTAGATATACGGAGGAATGCCACCACTCACCATGAGATTGATCTGACCATTATTTTGTCCAGGACACGGTTGTAGACTAGTAAAACTTACATCTAGCGGAGCCGGTGGCTGAATAGTCGGAACAGTATATGTTCTAACCAATGTACAACTTGACACATCTGATGAAATAGTCACACTGTAAGTACCCGGAGCAAGGTTAGTAATCTCAGAGTAATAGTCAAAGGCCGTATGATGCCCAGTGCTCCAATCAAAAGTATAAGTACCTCCAAATTGATCTATAGCATACACTGCAATCGAGCCAACGTTGCCACCGCCTAAACAGGCCGGATTGACCGTCTCGTAAACTTCAGGGTAATGCTGAGCCGTCAGATCTTTACAATCCTCACCTTTACATCCGTACGGATCAGTAAGAACTTGACAATAGGAGCCCGGAGCGAGATTGAGTAAAAACGGTCCCGAAGGCAAAAGTACGTTGCCATATTCATCTTCCCAGTGAATGCTGTAAGTATAGCTCGGAGGAACACTTGGCGGTTGAATCCCACTAGTTGTCAAGAAACGGATCAAACCGTCAGCAGAATTACAATCCGTCGGATGATGAACAACCACGTTGGCTTCAAATGAAATTGGAAGACATAATGGAAGTATGTGTGTCATATCGTCACCGAATGACACACTTGAAGGATTAGACCAAACGCTATTACCTGTTCGAGTTGGAATGGTTATACAAGCGACACTTTTAAAATTTTGCAGTGCCATTAAGATATTGCCGTTGTTATCCTGGCCTGAAAAAACAAGAGCTCGGCCAGCCAAATATTGAAACTGGGCTGGGGTAATTGCTCCAGTAACAAAAGTAAAAATACGCTGATCAGATGAAATATCGGATGCTGTCAAGTTGCTCAATCCAAGCGCCGGTATCGTCAATTCCAGCTGACTTAATGCCTCAGAACCTTCGGCTATGATAGTAAGCCCGTTCAGAGCCTCCTCAACCAATAACTTCTCATGTACTATTTCTTTAAAACGAAGTCCATTGGTACAAGTATTAGTACACTCCCAAACGCCATCATACACCGTTGTTGAGCCATACTTAACTGTTACTCTTCTCAAATAGGGCTTAAAATTATCTATTAGACATTATGTAGATTTGAAGTTATTGATTATCAGGATATTTTGGTGGGTTTGCCATTACCCTAAAATTATGTAATCCCGTGCAGGTGATGAAAATGGTCTCCCTAAAGTTGTCCTTATACACCCTGCACTCATCCT
>CAZYEV010000078.1:0-47955 GCA_964646615.1 uncultured Saprospiraceae bacterium | reverse complement strand
CCCCTCGGGAGGACGATGAAACGAACATCCGCCAGGCCATCCGCGACGCCTGGACATGGATAGAAAAAGGCTACCCCCAACGCGGCATCGAAATGCTGCGCCAGCTGACCGAACAACACCCCGGCCATGCCATCGCCCTGGCCGAATACCACCGCGCCCGCGCCCACTTCGCTCAGCCCGAACCCGTAGCGACACCGCCGGTGGAAAGCCCTGCACCCCCGCCGCCGCCCTCGTCCAAACCCTCGGCGCCCTCTAACGGATACGCCCCTACCGAGGCCGATGCCTACAACGCCATGGGCGACAACGCTGCCGCCAAAGGCGACCACCTGCTGGCCAAATACTGCTGGGACCGCGTGGCCGACCTCGACCCTAACTATCCGGAAGTGTTCCGCAAATTAGCCGACCTGACCACCGCCCACCTTCTGAACGACTACCCCGAAGCGGCCACCTATTACATCGAACAGGCACTGGCTGCCGAACCCGACAATGCCGACCTGCACTACCGCTACGCTTCGCTGCTGCGCGACCGCCTGAACCAACCCGACCGCGCCCGCCAGCTGTTCGGCGTCGTGGTGGCTCTCCGACCCGACCGCGCTGGCGCCTGGCTGGCCTTAGCTGAACTGACACACGCCGCCGGCGACCTTAAGCAGGCGCACGACCTGTACCAACACGCCGGCTCGCTCGACCCGCACCTGCGCACCGCCGAGCGCGACGCCTTCTTTGCACTACCCGCGCCAGAAGTAACGCCGGCACCCATGCCCGAACAAGCACAGCCCACCGCCGAAGCGCCCGAACAGCGCCCCACGCAGGTGCTCACCGTGCTCATCACCGGCGCCACCTCGGGCATCGGCTTAGCCACCGCAGAGATATTCGCCCGCCACGGACATCGCCTCCTGCTGGTCGGACGCCGCACCGACCGCCTGGAGGCCCTGCGCGAGCGCCTCGCCCGGGAACACCCTGACGCCGCCGCGCTGACGCTGCCCTTCGACGTGCGCAACGCCAACGCTGTCGCCGAGTACCTCAATCACCTGCCCGAAGGCTGGGAGGAAATAGACGTGCTCATCAACAATGCCGGCTTGGCCAAAGGCCTAGCGCCCATCCACGAAGGCAGCCTGGAACACTGGGACACGATGATTGACACCAACATCAAAGGGCTGCTCTATGTAACGCGCGCCGTAGCACCCGGCATGGTGCAGCGCCGCCGCGGGCACATCATCAACGTCAGCTCCAGCGCCGGCAAGGAGGTATATCCGAATGGCAATGTCTATTGCGCCACCAAATTTGCTGTGGAGGCCCTCACGCGCGGTATGCGCTTAGACCTGCACGCCTACGGCATCCGCGTCAGCCAGGTCAGCCCAGGCCATACGGAAGACACCGAATTTGCCCTGACGCGCTTCGACGGCGACGCCGAACGCGCCCGCATCTACGAGGACTTCCAGCCACTCAAGGCCGCCGACGTGGCCGAAGCCATCTATTTCATTGCCACACGACCGCCCCACGTGAACGTGCAAGACATCTGGATGTACAGCACCCAACAGGCGTCGGCCACTCTGATTGACCGCTCGGGGCGACCCTGACCTACTCGTGCGGTCGCTCATAGGGCGTTTTTGCCTAAAGGTGCAGAAATGACGAGAGCGCTGCCTTAGGGATAAAACGCCCTGCCCTTCCTGCCCCCTCCGCTCCGGCGTTTTTGGGTGGCTTGTTGGCCCAACGAACACTGCGCCCTACTTTCGCCGCATGGAACGCGACGTGCTGCTGTCGGCCCTGACGCTGGCTGCCATGGTTTATGGCGGGCTGTGCGCGCTTTTCTACTTCGGACAGGACTTTTTCTTCTTCCGCCCCGAGCGGCTGCCGAAGTGGTTTGCTTACGAGTACCCATTCCCGTTTCGAGAAATCAACTTCGACATGGAAGACGGCGGCGTGGTGAACGCGCTGCATTTCCAGATACCCAACAGCAAGGGGGTAGTGTTTTATATCAAGGGCAATTCGCGCAGCATCAAGGGCTGGGGTAAGTTTGCCCGCGATTTTGTGGGGAAAGGCTACGATTTCTTCATCATGGACTTCCGGGGCTTTGGCAAAAGCCGGGGCCGTCGCACGGAAAGCATCCTGTACAGCGACCTGCAGCAGGTGTATAAATGGCTGACGGCGCGCTATGGCGAGGAGCGCATCGTGCTGTACGGTCGCTCGCTGGGCAGCGGGCTGGCGGCACGAATTGCTTCGTGGAACAACCCCAGCCTGCTCATTCTGGACTGCCCCTACTATTCGTTTCTTTACCACATTCACCGCTACGGCTTCTGGCTTCCGCTGCGCTGGCTATTGCGCTACCACATCCGCACGGATTTGTTCATCCAAAAAGTGCATTGCCCTATCTACATCCTGCACGGGCGGCGAGACCGCCTCATCCCGTATCGGCAAAGCGAAATGCTCCAGGCCCTGTCGCCTGACAACATTCAACTTATCCCGATAGAGAATGCCGGGCATAACAATCTGCCGGAGTTTCCCGAGTATCACGATCACCTCTACGACATTTTGCACCTGCAGCCGGTGGCCCGCCAGTCGGCGTGAGCAGCCGGGCATTATGGGCCGGGCCGACGCGCCCAAGTGCCGAGTCCATCCGTAGCCATACCATGAGCGTTGAAATCCTGCTGACCATTCTCATTCTCGTAGGCGCCGTTGTATTGTTCGCCACTGAGGTGGTGGCCATTGACGTAACGGCCATGCTCGTTATTGGAGCGCTGGTGCTGACGGGCGTTCTGACGCCTGCGGAAGGTTTGGCAGGCTTCAGCAATACGGCGGTGGCTACGGTGGCGGCCATGTTCGTGTTGAGTTCGGCAGTGGACAAGAGCGGGGCATTGCACCCGGTGATGGCCTTTTTGGAGCGGCTTTTCCGGCGCAGTTACTGGCTGGGGGCAGGTGTTATGCTGGCTTCAGTGGCTTTTTTTTCAGCATTTATCAACAACACTCCGGTGGTGGCACTTTTCATTCCGGTGGTGTTGTCGTGCTGCCGCAACTTGAAAGCCAGCCCGGAGAAACTGCTTATTCCGGTGTCGTTTGCTTCCATGTTTGGCGGGGTATGCACGCTGGTAGGCACCTCAACCAACATTCTGGCCAGCGATATGGCGGCAAAAAATGGTTTGAAGGCCTTCGGTATGTTTGAGATGACGCCTTTGGGTTTGGTGTTTGCCCTGAGCGGGTTTGCCTATCTGTTATTTGTGGGCTGGCCGTTGCTGCCTGGGCACAAGCCGAAGCAAAGCATCGAGGAGAAGTTTCATTTGGGCGAATACGTAACGAATATCGTGCTTCAGGCGGGTGCGCCGTCCATCGGTACGACGGTCAAGACCTCTCCTTTGGTAACGGAATTGGGGGTGGAAATCATCCAGGTGCGCCGGGGCAACCAGCGTTTTTTTTCGCCGGCAGAGGATTTTGTGTTACAGGAAGGCGACGTATTGAAGGTGAAGGGGGATGTGGAACAGATGCGCAAGTTGCAGAAGCGCAACCGCGTACTGGTGCAGCCCTTGCCCAATCAGGAGACACTGCCCAAATCGGGCATTGGCCTGGCCCTGCACGAGGTGGTGGTGTTGCCGGAGTCTGACCTGGCGGGCAAGCGCCTTTCGGAGGTGGACTTTGAAGCCAAGTTCGGCAATGCCGTCTTTCTGGGCGTGCGCGGCCGCAAAGGGCTGGAACACCGCCTTTTGAGCGACTGGAAGCTGAGCGCCGGCGATTGCCTGCTGCTCGGCTCGCCCAAAGACCAGTCCGAACTGTTGCACCGCAAATACCCGGACCTGTTTGTCATCAGCCACACCGACCACACGGATTTTTTGCGCAAAGAGGCCCTCATCTCGGCAGCCGTCATCATTGGCGTCATTGGTGTGGCTACCTTTGAGATCGTCCCTATCGTAACGGCAGCGCTGTTGGGCTGTCTGGTGCTCATCCTCACGCGCGTCATCACGCCCGAAGAGGCTTACCGAAGTGTCAGCTGGAAGGTCGTGCTGCTGTTGGCCGGCTCGCTCAGCCTGGGCTTAGCCTTAGAAAAAACCGGCGCAGCGCGCCTGGTGGCCGAGCAGATACACGCTTTAGGGGGGGCAGTCAGCCCTGTGGTGGTGCTCAGCGTGGTCTATCTATTTGCCAGCCTGCTGACAGAGGTGATGTCGAACAATGCCACCGTGGTGCTGCTGGCTCCCATCGTTATCGCCGTGGCGGAGTCTATGGGCGTATCAGCCCGACCCTTCCTGATGGCCATCACGTTTGCCGCCTCAGCCAGCTTCATGACGCCCATTGGCTACCAGACCAACACGATGGTATATGCCGCCGGCAACTACACGTTCCGCGACTTCTTCCGCGTAGGGGCGCCATTAAATTTGCTGTTCTGGCTCCTGGCCAGCCTGCTGATACCGGTGTTTTTTCCTTTTTGATAAAAAAAAACAGGCTGACACCGACAGGTTCGCAAGACAGCATAGTGAGAAAAAGCCGTGAGTACAGGCAGCGCAGCCAGCAAAGGCGGGCATTCGTTGGGGAAGGTCGGCGGGCAGACGCTTTTGCCTGTGCATTTTCCTCTATTTTCGCCCCCTAAACGGCACTATCGAAACATGACGCTACAAATCCGCACATTCGACGAATATCAGACGGCCTACGAGCGCTCTGTGCGCGACCCGGAGGGCTTCTGGGCCGAGCAGGCCGCTACCTTTCGCTGGCACAAGCCCTGGCGCCAGGTGCTGGAATGGAACTTCCGCGAGCCGCGCGTCAAGTGGTTCATTGGCGGCAAGCTCAACATCACCGAGAACTGCTTAGACCGCCACTTAGAGACGCGCCCCGACCAGGTGGCCCTCCTGTGGGAGCCGAACGACCCTAAGCGAAAACCGCGCCGCATCACCTATCGCCAGTTGTATGGGCTGGTGTGCCAGTTTGCCAATGCCCTCAAAGCCCAGGGCGTGCGCAAGGGCGACCGCGTATGCCTGTACATGCCCATGGTGCCCGAACTGGCCATAGCCGTGCTGGCCTGCGCGCGCATCGGAGCCGTGCATTCGGTCGTCTTTGCCGGCTTTAGCGCCGTGGCGCTGGCCGACCGCATCAAGGATGCCCAGGCCAAAGTGGTCATCACCGCCGACGGCAACGCCCGCGGGCCAAAAAACATCGCCGTCAAAGCCGTTGTGGACGAAGCCCTCTCGCTGGGCTGCGACAGCGTCGAGCGCGTCATCGTCTTGCGCAACACCGGCGACGAAGTACCCATGACGCCCGGGCGCGACCTGTGGTGGCACGACGTCATCAAGGGCAAACGCAAAGCCTGCCAGGCCACCATCGTGGACAGCGAGGACATGCTCTTCATTCTCTACACCTCTGGCTCCACAGGCAAGCCCAAAGGCGTGGTACACACCCACGGCGGCTACATGGTCTATACCGAGTTCACGTTCCGCAACGTCTTCCAGTACCAACCCGGCGACATCTACTGGTGCACGGCCGACATCGGCTGGATAACGGGCCACTCCTACATCGTCTATGGGCCGCTGCTGGCCGGCGCCACCACGCTGATGTTCGAGGGCATACCCACCTACCCCGACGCGGGCCGCTTCTGGGATGTGGTGCAGCGCCACAAGGTGAACATCTTCTACACCGCCCCCACGGCCATCCGCGCCCTCATGGCCGCCGGCGACGAGTGGATCAAAGGCCGCCGCCTCCCGTCGTTGCGCGTGTTGGGCACCGTAGGCGAACCCATCAACGAAGAAGCCTGGCGCTGGTACCACGAGCGCGTCGGCAAAAAACGCTGCCCCATCGTGGACACCTGGTGGCAAACCGAAACCGGCGGCATCCTCATCAGCCCCCTGGCCGGCATCACGCCGCTCAAACCCTGCTACGCTACCCTGCCCCTGCCCGGCGTGCAGCCCTGCATCGTGGACGCCAACGGCAACGAACTGGAAGGGCCCAACGTCGAAGGTATGCTCTGCATCAAATTCCCCTGGCCCAGCATCCTGCGCACCACCTTCGGCGACCACGAACGCTGCCGACAGACCTACTTCGCCGCCTTCCCGGACAAGTATTTCACCGGTGACGGCGCCCGCCGCGACGCCAACGGCATGTACCGCATCATCGGCCGCGTGGATGACGTCATCAACGTCTCCGGGCACCGCATCGGCACCGCCGAAGTCGAAGACGCCATCAACAAAGCCCCCAACGTCGTCGAGTCCGCCGTCGTGGGCTACCCGCACCCCATCAAAGGGCAGGGCATCTACGCTTACGTCATCGCCGCCGGCCCCGTAGGCGACCTCAACGCCTTCCGACAGGCTGTGCTCGATACCGTGACCCACGAAATCGGCCCTATCGCCAAACCCGACAAAATACAGGTCGTGCCCGGCCTGCCCAAAACCCGCTCGGGCAAAATCATGCGCCGCATCCTGCGCAAAATCGCCGAAGGCGACACCTCCAACCTGGGCGACACCACCACCCTGCTCAATCCTGAAGTGGTGGACGAAATCAAGAGCGGAGCGCTCGCCTGACGAGCAGCCGGGCTAAAACAAGGACTGCACGCCGGCGAGCGCCCGAAAGCGGGTCTCTCCAATGGCCTGCCGTATCTTTTCCAAATACTCTGCCGGATGCCGCGCGTTGGGCGAGCCAAGCTGCTGCAGGATCTGGTGCGCCTGTGCGAGGGCGGGTATGGCTTTTTCGGCGTCTTGTTGCTGCTCCCAGTAGAAGACGCCGAGGTTGGTCAGCGTAGCAGCCTGGCCTGCTGCGTCGCCGATTTGTTGCTGGATGGATAGGGCTTGCTCCCAATAGCGCAGGGCTGCGTCATAATCACCTCTCGCATAGGCGGTTACAGCGAGGTTGTTCAGGGTGTAGCCTTCACCTTTTCGATCGCCATTGGCCAACCGAAGGGCTAAGGCCTGTTCCAAATACCGCAGGGCTTTATCGTAGTCGCCCAAATCGCTGTATATCTGGCCCATGTTATTCAGGACTGTTCCCTCGCCTGGACGGTTTCCAATCCTCTGCTGAATACCCAGAGATTGCTTGAGAAAGCGCAGTGCTGTATCGAAATCGCCTTTTTCCTGGGCGATTCTACTCATGTTGTTCAAGGTTGCCCCCTCACCCAGGCGATCTCCTATTTGCTGCTGAATGGCTAAGGCTTGTTCCAAGTATTGCAGTGCGGTTTCCGAGTTGCCTCGCGCCTGATAAATCTGGCTGATGTTGTTCAGGGCGATGCTTTCTCCCTGGCGGTTGTTGGTGTTTCGACATATGGTTAGCGCCTGTTCCAGATAGCTCAGAGCCGTGTCGTAGTCTCCTTTCATCCGGGCAACTTCGGCCAGGTTGGTCAGGGTAATACTTTTGCCCGTTGGGTTTCCGATGGCTTGATGGGTTGCCAGTGCTTCTTCCAGGTACCGCTGTGCCGTGTCGTAGTCTCCCTGGGTGTGGTATATGTGGCCGATGTTGTTGAGCACTTCTCCTATCAGGGCTTGATCTCGTGCTTGGGTAGCGAGCGTCAGGCTTTTCTGATAGATCTCCATAGCCGCTTCCGGCTGATGTGAGTACTGGAGCACTTCTGCCAGGTCGGCATGGAGTCGTGCCAGAAGCCTGACGTTTCCCACATCTGCATCGGCGATGAGGCGCTTGAGGCGGGCGATTTCAGCACTGCGCTGTTCCTGCGTCCAGCTGGCATAAGGCGACGTTTCTTGGACATCTCCCCAGCCCGTTTCGAGTGTTGGAAGGGTATCGGAAGGTGCCGTAAATTCCAGTTCTAGCGACCGCAGCGACCACCAGTCGGGCAGCAGTTTGGGCACCAATTGCAGGCTGCCCGGCTCCAGGAAGAAAACAAAAGCAATGTCGTGGCGGCCCAAGAGATCGCGGCGCTGATTGAAATATACGCGCAATTCCTCACCTTCTTGCTGAAACAGATACTCCACGTCGCGCATCAGCAGAATGCCGCTGCCCAGGCGCCGAATGGCCTCCCGAACGTCGGAAGGCGATTTTTGCCGAAAAGAAAACTCGTGAATTTTCCGGCTTTGCCCGAACCACTCTATCAGGGCGTCTCGAATTTCGCGGTACACCGATGGGTGATGCTGCGCGATCAAAATGAAGCGAAAGCCCTCGGTCGCTAAAGCGTTATACAGCAGGCGCCGTTCGTCTTCTAAGGCATGTGTTGTCATGGCGCGTTGATTACGTGATGGCGATACAGTTTAGAGACCTCAAGCAAGGGGTTGACGCGCTTATACGTGCCGTCGTTGTACTCGAGAACGATTTCCTTTTCCAGCAATTCCTGGATGCGGTCGCTGAAGCCCACAGGGTTGCCCTTCTCAAGGTCTTCTCGGAGTTTTTTCAGCGCTTCAAAGTCGTCCTCATTCAGGTAGCGCGCGAGGTTGTTGCCCAATTTCTCGATGGCGCGCTCGATGTTGGCCAGCGTTATCTTGTTTTCATCCTCGCCGGTAAACCATCGAGCCTGCTCGATAATGCGCAGCAGCTGACGCGGCGAGCCACCGCTGTATTCGATGACGCGCATGATAGCGTCCTCGTTTTCAAACAGTTGCAAGTCAATTCTTCTTCCAATAAAATCTCGCAGCTGACGCACCGCCTCTTCGCAAAACACACCGTTGCGCTCTTTCACCTTAATAAAAGGAAAGTTAACGATTTCAGCAAACTGGCGGATGCGCTGCTCTTCCTTCATTAGCTCAATCGGCAGCGTGAAGATGGTGTTGGCCTTAATCTACCGGATGCGGTTGCTCTCTTCCATGATGATTTTGCGCCGCGTTTCGGCACTCATGGTCTTCTCCAGGCCGTCCACGATGAACAGCACTTCCTGACCTTTCCCGAAGCGACGCAACTGCTCATTGACCAATTCGATAAACGCCTCAAACTTTTTCGCAAAATCGCCAAAGCGGTTCTGAAGACTCTTGCGGATGGTCTCCGCGCGCTCCATGCTGCCTGAGAGACCTGCCCTCAGCTGGCTCGTCAAGCCCAGCAATTGACCCAGTAGCGAGCCGATGGAAAACGGCTTTTCGGGACTCACCGCTATCTCTGCGCTGCCTTCGGCCTTTAGCGTGCGGTTGATCTCGACCACCCGCTCATCGAACCACTGCTGCATGGTCTGCACAATGTCTTCATCTAATACCAGACCTTCTTCCTCCACCCGCTTTAGCAGCTGTTCCAGCTGGAAAATGACGATATCCATGTACTGGATGTTGTCCATGTCCAGCCCCTCGTCCACATTGCAGGTAACGACAAAGAAGCATTCGGGCCAGTTGATTTTACGAGCAATTCTGGACAGCTCAGAAGTCTTGCCCGAGCCACGCATACCCGCCAGAAATATCAGGGTCTTTGACGCATCGGCGGTGGGTCTGAGGGAATACTGACCCTTTTCCATGCGCACTCCGAGCATGTTCATCAGCTCCTGTTCCTGAAAGTCGCCGCGCACACCCTCGAAATGCACATAAAACGGGTGATCCGGAGGTACCGGCTGAAACTTGTTGACTGCAGCGTCAATCTCATGGATTGTAGAAGCCTTGCGCATGCTGGCCTTGCTTTTCCCGACAAAAGTACAACTAATCGAGACGCTTGCACTACGAACCAGAGCGTCGCCCGCGCCTCAGTGCACATACCGCGCTATCTCTCCAAACCGCGCTTCCTCAACGGCCTGCCGTATCTTTTCCAAATACTCTGACGGATGCCGCGCGTTGGGCGAGCCAAGTCGAGCCAGCATCTGACGCGCCCGCACAAGGGCTGGGCTTTGCTCGAAAGATCGAAGGGCGGTTTTTGTCGTTGCTTGCCTCGCCTGGTAAATGTCCCTACCTTAGCCCCCCGTTACCCACTCAATCTTCCTGCTCGCCTATGACCAACCACATCGCCCAACTCGTTGACGTCCATCAGCGGCGCATTTATGCGGCCGCTATTGTTGTGGAAAACGGCCACATCCGGAGCATTCGCGAGATGCCGGAGGCGCCTGCGGAAGCGGGCTATGTGCTGCCGGGCTTTGTGGATGCGCATGTGCACATCGAAAGCAGCATGTTGCCACCGGCGGAGTTTGGGCGTCTGGCAGTGGTGCACGGCACTGTGGCCACGGTGTCGGACCCGCACGAGATTGCCAATGTGCTGGGGGAAGCGGGCGTGTTGTACATGCTGGAAGAGGCGCGGCGTTCGCCGGTGAAGTTTTGTTTTGGTGCGCCGTCGTGCGTGCCGGCCACCTCGTTCGAGACGGCTGGTGCGGCGCTGGATGTGGCGGCGGTAGAGCGCTTGTTGCAGCAGCCCGATATTGGCTACCTGTCGGAGATGATGAACTTTCCCGGTGTGCTGCACGCCGATGCGCAGGTGATGGCCAAAATCCGGACGGCACAGCGCATCGGCAAGCCCGTAGATGGGCACGCGCCCGGGCTGCGCGGCGAGGCGGCCCGGCGGTATTTTGAGGCGGGCATTACGACCGATCACGAGTGCTTCGGCTTTGAGGAAGGGCGTGAAAAGGCGCTGCTGGGCGTGCGCATTCTCATTCGCGAGGGCAGTGCGGCGCGCAACTTTGAGGCGTTGTGGCCACTGCTGCTGGAGTTTCCGCAACAGGTCATGTTTTGCAGCGACGACAAGCACCCCGACGACCTGCTGCGCGGGCACATAGACCGCTTAGTGGCGCGCGCCGTGGCCAAAGGCTGCGACCTGTTCGACACCCTGCGCGCGGCTTCGGTCAACCCGGTACAGCACTACGGTCTGCCGGTAGGATTGCTGCGCGAGGGCGACCCGGCCGACTTCATCCGCGTGCGCGATCTGACGGACTTCCGCGTGCTGGAGACGTACATCGGCGGCGAATGCGTGGCGGCTAACGGCCAGAGCCTGCTGCCGCATCAGCCGGCGCCGACGCCCAACGCCTTTGTGGCGCAGCCCAAACGACCGGAGGACTTCCGGCTCGCGGCTCGCGGCGCCGGCATCGTGCGCCTCATCCGCGTGTGGGACGGGCAGATCATCACCGGCAGCGAAGAGGGCCGCGCCCGCGTGCAGGATGGGCTGCTGATGGCTTATCCGGGGCAGGATGTGCTCAAAATCGCCGTCGTCAACCGCTATGCCGACGCGCCGCCTGCGGTGGGCTTCGTCAGTGGCTTTGGTTTGCAGCGCGGCGCCGTGGCCTCCAGTGTGGCCCACGACTCGCACAACATTGTGGCCGTAGGAACCGACGACGCTTCACTCTGTGCCGCCGTCAATGCCGTCATCGAGGCGCGCGGAGGCATCAGCGCTACCGATGGCCAGGGCAATACGCGCGTGTTGCCGCTGCCCATTGCCGGGCTGATGAGCCCCGACAACGGCTATACGCTGGCCCACAACTACGCCGCCCTGGACGCCTGGACGCGCCAAACGCTCCACTGCCCGCTGCAAGCGCCGTTCATGACACTCTCTTTCCTGGCCCTGCCCGTCATTCCGGTGCTGAAAATGACCGACCTGGGGCTGTTCGACGTAGAGCAGTTCCGGCACGTGGAGGTGGAGGTGCATTTTTAAATGCGACGACACGCAACCCTCGCCGAGGGCAGGCGCAGCGGACACTTCGCCCGCATCCGCGTACATTTGCCGCCATGTGGGGCCGTTCATGGCGTATTTACACCTCTTTTGATGAGTCGGACATCCAGACGGCGGACGACTTTTGCCGATACCTGAGCCAGGCGTTGGAAGGGTATGAGCTGGTTTTTTGGAACCCCATGGCGGTGGCAGAAGAGGACTATCGGCGCGAGGCCACGGATTTTCTGGAGCAGGCCGACCTGTTTGTGGCCTGTTTGTCGCCGCGCTATCTGGATACACCCAATGTGCGCTGGGAGGTAGAGAAAGCCGTGCAGGAGTATCGGCGCCGGAGTGGAGCGCTTCAGGTGTTGGTGTTGCTGGCGCGCGACGCCTTTGTGCCGGCGGTGCTGGCGGGTTTTCCGGTTTCGCCTTCGCCTCATGAGCCGGTGGAGGGTGGCCTGGTAAGTCGGGAAAGCCAGTTGAAGCGTTCGGCGGCGCGCGCGCGCGATTTGCTGCTGGGGATAGCGCGTTCGCAGGAGCTGTTTCCGCTGCCGCAAGGGCCAGCCTTTGCGCTGACGTTCGAGGATGTGCGCGAGCGCCTGCTGGTATGGCTCCAGCACTGCGACCTGGGGCCGCTGTTCGAGTTGCTCAAGCGCCTCTTCCACCCGGAACGCACGCCCGACGACCTGTTCCAATTAGAAGATGCCTTCGCCGAATGGCGCCAGCAAAGCCAGCGCAGCAAGCTGTCGTTCGAGACCTTCCGCCAGACGATGGAGGCCATCCGTTTAGACCTCGGCCACGTCATCACGCGCATTGACGCGCACCGCTTCCGCGAGGGCTGGCCCAGCATCTTCGCCGACGGCTACTACGGCTGGACGCCATTGCCCACACCGCCCGACACGCTGGCAGGCCTGTTTTTGCCTTTCGGCGAAATCCACATCCCCGACACGCTCAACCTGCCCGCGCAGGTGCGCAACGACGAAATCTGGGAAGGCGTAGGCACCCTGACCCTGCAACAACAGCAGGAATTTCGACGTCACCTGCTGCTGGCCCAGGATGCGCTTGGCGCCGGCCATTACGCCCGCGCGCACGCCCTGTGCGAACATGTGCGCGCCCACATTGACCCGCAGTCGGCCCAGCTGTACGAGATGCTGCTGATTTCTTTTTTGAAAAAAGAAAACCCGGACCGCATCGTCCACGACGCTGTCTATGGCACCAACAGCAAACTCAACCAGGTCATCGTCTATGCCGGCCGCTTTGCCGAATACCAACGGGCGGGCAAATGCCCTTCAGAGGCCGGAACGTACAACCTGAAGGCCACCGCCAAAGCGCTCTCGCACGCGCTGCTGCGCCTGTACAGCACCTTTGAAAACGACTACATCCTGCAGACCGGACGCCACAGCGCCGAAGCCCCCGACAATCGAGCCGCCGTGGCGCGCATCATCCAGACGGCCATGACACTCTACCGAACGGTGCACCCCTACCGCGGCTTTCTGGAACTGGCCGTCAACGAAATGTGCAACGGCGGCAAGTACGACTACATCCGGCGCGTGGAAATCATCAACGACGAGTTTCGCTTCGCCTCGCACGAAGACTTCGGCATCGAAAGCGAAATCCGCGAGGTCATCGGCATGCTGGAAGCCATTTCCAACACCGATGACGACGAGCTGACCAACCGCCAGCTGCGCGAAAACCTGCTGTTCAACCTGCGGGCCAAGCGCTTCCGCCTGCAGGCCCAGGTGGCCGAAGAACAACGCCGCTACGTGCAGTTCACCGACCTGTACGAGTCCGTACTCGAATTGGTGGACGCCGCCCTGTTGGGCTACAAAATCTTCGGCGACGAGGGCTACACCGACGATGAGTCTTTTCTGCGCTTTGCTGTGGAACAGCTATTGCCCGACCTGTTGCTGCCTACGGCCTCGAGCACGCCGCCACAGGCCATTGGCCACCTGATATGGTTCATCTTAGACGAGCGCGGCCAGCTGCGCCCTCACCCCGAATGTGAGCGCTTCCGCTTCGACGCCGTCGGTGTGGTGGCCAAAATCATCCGCGACCACGCGGGCCGTGCCGGCTGGATGCAGGTGCAGCCTAACCTCGTAGAGGCCGTCCACCGGCAGTTCGTCGCCCGTGCTGACCAGCGCTACGAAGACATGCGCCGCCAGCTGGAATACACCGACTTCCGACGCCCCGACCCCATCGAGGCGCGCAGAACCATCATCCAATGCCTGCGCGAGTGGAAGAGCGCCTGGCTTGCCCTGCCCGACCGCGCGGCCCCCTTACTCCAGCGCATCCTGCTGGAACTGCTCGGCGAACGCGCCCTGCTGTGGATGCAGTTCTCGCCCTTCCGCTTAGAAACCCTGCCCGACAGCTTAGCACTGGGCTACGACGCCCTCCGGGAAATGCGCATCGCCTTAGAAGGGCCATCCAACCTGCCGCAAGAGGTGGCGCTGCGCATCCTCAACCACAACCTCTTCCGCAAACACATCCTGCCTGACTACCAGAAAACACCCCCCGGCGACGAACGCCGACGCTATGAGGTAGCCGAACTTCTGCTCGAAGCCCTGCACCAATACCGCGACCTGCATCCCGACCCCGACCTGCTGCAATTCGTCTTCGACGAACTGACGCTCGAACACAAACTGCGCTGGATAGACGTGGAACCCGAAACCGGCCAACCCCTACCCTGGCCTGCCGAAATGCCCTTCGGCCTCAATGCGCCCGACATCCTGCGCCAGATAGTCCGCCAATTGCCCGACCGCTTCCCGGCCATGGAAGCCCGCCGACGCATCGCCCAGCGCCGCTTTGCTGAAGAAGAAAAACGCTACTACCGCGAAATCAGCCCCATCCTGCCCGAAAATAAACGCATTGAGCGCGAAATCGCTATTGGTATCATCCGAAAACTCAAAGGGGTCTTTCGCTTTTATCCCAACCCGGATTTCCTGTACCTACCCTTGAAAGAATTGGAAGGCAAAGGCCGCATTCGATGGAACAGCTACTTCCTCGGCCTGCTGCCCCTGCCGGGCAACCACTACGAAAACCGCTTCTTCAACTTCGACTATCTGGTAGAGCGCAGTGAAGTGCGCGCCTACATCAAAACTGCCGAGCAGTGGATGGCTCACGTGGCCGCGCAGGGGTTTTGAGTGCAGAATAGTTCTTTACCATCAAGGCACAAAGAAATTGGTAGCCCCGGAGGCGACATCTCCACCAGGAGGCGTCGTCTCCGCCCAGAAGCGACATCTCCGCCAGGAGGTGCCGCCTCCGGGCTTAATCGGGCCACGTTCACACCCTACGCTACTGTTCTTCGGGTCGTCCGAGTATTTGGCCTTTTTCGTATTGCTGTCGGAGCAGGGTTTCTTCGCGGTGGTCGTCGTCGGTGAAAGCGGGTTCGTCCAGGCGTCCGAGGTTGGGTTGTCCGGCGTCCACCCAGGCGGAGTACCAGGCGGAGGCGACGGCGAGGATAGCGGCGCGCATCTGGCGTTCGACCATGCCGCTGAGGGCCTGCTGGTAGGCGGCGGCATAGTCGGGGCAGGGTACGATGACCACCGAGCGCCCGCGGGTTTCCGGGCATTTTTGCTGGTCGGCGGGGTATTGTCGGCTCAGGCGGCGCTCGATGGTCAGCACGCTGTCCACCAGGGCATTGCTGCGCAGGACGATGCTCCAGTAGTGGTCGGTGGCGTTGCCGATGTATTGGGGTTTGCCTACGAAGTAGTCGTACTGTTCGTCGGCGAAGAGTTCGGGGATGCGGCTTTCCCAGAAGGCGTGGATGCCCAGCTGGCCGGTTTTCTGGCCGTTGTAATTGCTGGTGGTGTGTAGGGGTACGTGGGCGTCGCCGATGTAATGGCCCATGTCGGCACACAGGCGGAGGATGCGTTTGGCGTCGCGGCGTCGGAAGGCGTTGGTGAGGTCGCGCTGCATTTTTTGCAGGTGCCAGGGTAGGACGCCGTGGGCGGAGAGGGTTTCGGTGAAGAAGGCTGCCTTCAGGGCTGGGGCGGGCAGGTCATGGGTATCTAAGAAGTGCGCTAACGTGTCGGGGTCGAGCCGGTGGTCGGGGTCCGAGAAGGCTGCGGCCACATGTCGGGCGAAGTAGGGGCGCCAGAGGCCCGCCGAGTCGGCAGTGGCATTTCGTTTGGGACTGTACAACAGTGTGGTATCGCCCGTGGTGGTGATGCCGAATACTTCGGCGTGGCGGAGGAGGGCTTCGGGGAAGGTGCGCGGCAGGTCGGCGAAGGGCGGCTCGCCGTATTCGTCTAAGTCAATGTAATGGCGTGGTCCTTCGGCCAGCACGGCGTATCGGCGCATATCGGCGTCGGTAGCGTGGTCGGCCAGCCAGTCTATGTGCCGTTTGAAGAAAACCATCATCTCGGGTGGCAGCGTCATGACCGCCAGCCGATTGATGCGGCGGTGGGCGAAGAACCCCCACGCCGGCGAACTGGCCGCACAGGCCGACCACCCGTGCCCGTTGCACGCAGAAGATGAAACCGGCGCCCGGCGCCCCGACAGGCTCAGCAGGGCGCATATCACCAAAGCCATCGAATACCCGAAACGCATAGGTCTATGATTGAACGGCTATAAAGGTAAGACTGCCCACTGCAACCCGGCCCTGTTTTTTATTTTCCACTATACCATCTTTCACCTGACCTTACGTAAGGCCGCTGGGAGGCAAAAGACCCAAAAAACAGAGGCATTTCTCTTTGCGGTTTTGTGCGTCCTCTATCACGAAAAAAATTACAGAGACTGCAAGGAGGGCCTCCATCAAAACAGTTGTCTCAACCGTGTGTAGCATCAGTTTTTCACTTCCCACTTGTTGGCCCATCTATCAGGCGCACCGTCCAGGCTTCGGCTCGGTGGGCAAAGAGTGTTTTGGTGCGCGCCCATGTGCGCTGGAAGAGTTCGGACTGGCGATAGCGTTCTAAGGCGGCTTCGTCGTCCCAGAGGCTCAGGGTGAAGAGCGTGTTGGGCTCGTCGGCGCATTGGAGCAGTTCCATGTGCTGGCAACCCGGGAAGGCGCGTATCTGGTGTTTGCTTTCTTCAAAGACCTCCTGCAGGAAGGTTTGCAGCCCATCAGGGCGGAAGGTCATCTTGACGATGCGTTTTATCATAGTCGTAGTGGCGCGTGCTGCAAAGGTAGCCGGTGCACCGCAGCGCAAAGACTTTGAGTCGAATGCGTCGAAAAGGCCGTAATCTTGCTGCCTGTTTTTTCACCAGCCTAAGCCGCATCCGAGTCATGTTTTCATCTACGCCAAAGTTTCTGGGTCTGCGCCCAAAAGCCTCGTGGTTAGCTGCTTTTCAGGCGGCGGCCCGTCTTCCGGAAGGTCTGACGCCCGGCGATGTTCCGGTGGCATTGGACAGCAGCCTGACGCAGTGGTGGGCGGGCAGTGCCGCACTGGCTGCCGACGCAGGCTATTCGGCGGCGGAGCGCTATTGTATCCGATTAGCATTTTTATGGAAAGCCTACCAGGCCTTTAAGGCCGCAGGCTTTGGCGAACAGGCTGCAGAGCGCATCGCCAGCGCTGTATTGGACGTCGTAGAAGAAACCCCTGCCGCCAGCCGCCCGACAGAGTCTGCCCATCTGACGGCCGTGGCGGCATTTCCTGAGGCTTTGCTGGCACACCTGAAAGCCGTGCACGACTATTACACGACGCATGCTCTGCTTCAGGAGGAGGCGTTGGAAAGCGCGGAAGCGACAACCGCCCCGTTGTTATTACCGCTGAGCAGCGCAGGATTTTTGTGTACAGTGGTGCTGCCGGCCGATATGGAGGTCAGCACAGCACGTGCGTTGTGGCGGCAGTTCATGCGCGAAAACACAGCCGTGCGCCTCATCACGGTAGGCGCCGATGCCGCCGCTCGCGAAGCCGCTGAAACCGCCGACCCCATCTTTTTCGCTCCCGGCGGCGGCCAAAAGCCGGGCCGGTGCCTGTGGGCACAGCCGGCAGGCCTCACACCCGACATCCATCAATGGCTCCAGCAACAGGGATATGCCCAGCCGGCTCAGGCGCGGTGCATCGTACTGAGGGCCAACGGTACCCTGAGCACGGTGCTGACCCGAACTGACGTGATTGACGACTTCGCCATCTCGGAAGCCTTCTTCAACGCTTGCTAAACCTACCCTCGCCCATGCGCCGATACCCTTTCTTCCTCGCCATAGCCCTGCTGGCCGCACCTTACCTCGCACCGGCCCAGCGACAGGCCATCCTGACCATTGAGGAAATCAGCCGCAACAGCGGGCGCGTCCTCCCAGTGCCCGAAAGCGGGCTGGCCATCGTGGACATCAACAGCAAATTGCGCATCGCGCCCAACCCGGAAGCCATACGCTCCAAAGCACTGGAACTGGCCGGCAAGGCACAACTCGACCGTGAATTGCGCGACAAAATCAGCCGCATCGAGCGCGTCTTGCGCGAACAGGAGCGCTTAGTGTTCTACATCCGCCAGGCCATCGAAACGCCGGAGCGCCAACCCGACTCCCTGCTGATGCTGCTGCGCGCCACCATGCGCGACATCGGCGCCGACACGCTGCTGCGCGCCCGATACAACCAGTACAGCCGCGAATACACCGACCGCCTGCGCGCCGACCCCTCGTTGCGCGAACGCGAAGACCGCTTCCTCTACATCCTGGGCCGATACAGCGAATCGCTCGACAGCTTGCGCAGCGAACTCCGCACCTTAGAAAAAACCGCCCGCGTCCGCTTCAGCCTGCGCGCCTTCCGAAAAGACCGCAGCGGCGGCATGCGCCTGCACATCGAAAACTTCGACCTCTTCGAACAAGGCCAATTTTATGAAGTAGAAAACTGGGCGCTGATGATCAACCCCGAGCAACTGCAGCAACTGCAAAGCCTCCAAAACCTGGCCTCCACCCTCAACCAGGGCAGCGAAAAAGCACTGCAAGACTTCCGCGACAAACTCTTCCAGATGCTGCCCGCTTTAGCCTGCTTAGAGCAATTCCCTACGGAACTCCGCCTGGCCAGCGAAACCATTCCCGCCGACGTGCGCAGCATCCTCGACCGCAGCTGGAATGACGCACGCCAACAGCTCGACCTGCTGCGCAACGAACTGACCACGCTCTCGCTCACCGCCGACGCCTACGACGTCAAGGCGCGCTGGGCCGCCCTGCGCTTCCACGCCGACAGCCTCTACCAGAGCACACTGCGCCACCTGATGGCGCTGCCCCAAACCAACGCCCACGTGCGCAATCTGCTCCAGTGCGCCGAACAAACGCGCACCGACATCGAACGCATAGACCGCTTCATCCGCGCCTTCCCGGAAACGTATCTGCGCAAAGTCTATCTCGCCTGCGATGAACTGGCCAACGAAGTGCTGCGCTTCGACCTGGCCCAAATACCTGAAGCCGGCCTTCTGGACCTGGCCTACACGGGCCGACGTGAAGAGGGCGACGAACTACTCATTCAGGCCCTGCTGGTACCCGAAGGCGACACCGCAGCGCGCCGGCGCTACACGGTCATTGAAGAGCGCACAGCGGTAATGACGGTAACCGGCCCACGGGCTGTGCCGCGCGTAGGCCTGATGATGGCCAACCCCTACACGCTCCAGCAACCCGATGCTGCGCAGTTTCGCTTCACGCCCTCAGCCGCGCTGTTGGTCAAATTCGGCAGCCGGCGCTCACACTTCTACAACCGCTTCCTCGACCCCGGCATCGGCATCGTAACGGCTTCGCCCGACTTCTCCTTAGACGGCATTCCCGAATTCGGCGCCGGCCTGGCCGCCACGCTCTTCCGCGACATCGCCAGCGCGGGCTGGTGCTGGAATTTCGGACTAAACAAACCTTTCTATTTCCTCGGCGTCAACCTGCCCTTCAACTTACCGGGCATGCCTGTAGGTACGGCGCGTTGACGGTCGCCGCAATAGCACCACCCGTGGCAATGCCGGCCCCTTCAGTTGACCATAGCGGCCAACTGCGAGAACAGGCCCGACATGTGCTCCAGACGCTCGTAGTTGATGCCGTAATAGATGAACTTGCCCTCTCGGCGCGTCTTGACCACACCCGCCCGACGCAGCAAAGCCAGATGCTGGCTGGTCAAACTCTGCTCCATGCGCAACTGGATGTACAGGTCCGTAACCGTCATCTCGCCCTGGGTGTGCATGTACTGGAGCATCTTCTGCCGTAACGGGTGCCGAATGGCACGCACCACGGCTAAGGACTTGTCTAAGTCCACGCTGTTCAGATAAGGCACCGTTACGGCTACCTTTTCGGTTTTTGCTTTTCCCATAGTATGATGTTTTGAATTAGCGAACACCTGGTTTTGCTTCTGTTTTGCTGCCGCCAAAATTATGCCATACCCCTGGAATAGCCAGACCTTATATGGTTTTTTTTTCAACCGTACGGCTCGTAGTGTCAGGGGTAAAGCCCTTCTGTCGGAACAGCCCAGCGCCGGGCAACTTCGCCCGTGGCACTTGTAAAGTTGCGCAAAGTGCCAGACCTTGCGCCGCCTTTGGCGAAATGAAGTCCTGTCCTTTATGAGCCGCAAAAACAAGTTGCAAAAATTTGCCGACGTCCTTTCGTTTCCCAACGTGTACGAATGCTACGATGTGCAGCACCCTTCGCTGGTGGGCGTAGGCATGCAGCCCGTTGACCTGAAAGGGCGCTGGCGAATGGCGCACTTTCACAACGAAAACCCCCTCGTGCTGGAGCTGGCCTGCGGGGGCGGCGAATATACCGTGGCCCTGGCACAACAGTTTGCCGACCGCAATTTTATCGGTGTGGATATCAAAGGCAACCGCATCTGGCGCGGCGCCAAAACCGCCTTAGAAACCGGCCTGACCAACGCCGCCTTCCTGCGCACGCGCATTGAGGTCATCGAGTACTTCTTTGCCCCCGGCGAAGTGGACGAAGTCTGGATCACCTTCCCCGACCCGTTTCCGCGCCCCAGCAAGGTCAATCGCCGCCTGACATCGCCCTTTTTTCTGGAAAAATACCGCCGCATTCTGCGCCCGGGTGGCCTGGTACACCTCAAACACGACGACCCGGATTTCTTTCGCTTCACGTTAGACACGGTGGCCAATGACCCGCGCTGCCGACTGCTGTACGCCGACGACGACATCTACGCCCACCCGCTGCCCTGGCCCGAACTGGGCATCCGCACGCGCTATGAAAGCATGCACTTAGCCGAAGGCAAAACCATCAAGTACGCGCGCTTTCAAATACACTGAATGCTCTGGCGGCCCGCTCCTCTTTTCAACCGACCTTAGCGGTCGCTTTTCCACCAGCCCTTCCTCGCTCTATGGCTCACCCGCTTCGCGTTGGCATCACCGGCGGCATTGGCAGCGGCAAGACGACGGTCTGCCGGCTCTTTGCCGTATTGGGCATTCCGGTCTATGATGCGGACTATTGGGCCAAGTGGCTCATTGAGCACGACCCGCAGGTGCGCAAGGAAGTAATCGCGCTCTTAGGCCCAGAGGCTTACCGCCCCGATGGCGCCTACGACCGCGCCTACGTGGCCCGGCGCGTCTTTGCCGATGCAGCGCTGCTGGCCGCGCTCAACGCCATCGTGCACCCGGCAGTGGAGCGCCACAGCCGCGCCTGGCACGAGCAGCAAGCGCAAACGGGCTGCCCTTACACGCTCAAGGAGGCCGCCCTGCTCGTTGAGAGCGGCAGCCATCGCTTTCTGGATGCGCTCATCGTCGTAACGGCGCCCGAGGCGGTGCGCATCCGCCGCGTCATGGTGCGCGACGGCGCCACCGAAACGGATGTGCGCGCGCGCATGCAACGCCAGGCACCCGAGGCCGAAAAGGTGGACCTGGCCGACTTTGTCATCGTCAACGACGGGCAACATGCGCTCATTCCGCAGGTGTGGGCGGTGCACCAGGCGCTCCTGGCGCGTGCTCGCCCCCCCGAAAGCAGTCGCTCGGAGTGAAGAGGTATTGCTCGGAAAAGTATGCCGCCGAGGCACTGCCCCTACTTCCACGCCCGCGTCATTTCACGTTTGCCGGGGGGGCCGGGTAGGCGCTCGACTTCGAAGCCCACGGCTCGCAAGGTGCGCTTAACGTCGCCTTTAGCGCAGTACGTAACCAAGAGGCCTTCGGGCCGCAAGGCGCGGTGCAGGGCGCGGAACACCGCCTCCGTCCACATTTCGGGCTGAGCCTGAGGGGCAAAGGCGTCGAAATAGATGACGTCGAAGGCCCCCGTAGCGCGGTACGCCTGCACGGGCATGCGCTTTTTGCGCAGGTGGAAGTGGTCGGACAGGCGCACAGTGCGCTCCCAGGCACAGGTGTGCAGGCGGTAAAAGTCGGCCTGGCGTTCGGGCACCCCGGCGCATTCGGCGTAGTTGAACTGGGCGGCCTCATCGGGCGTTAGCGGCTGGTTTTCCAGGCCGGTGTAGCGCACGTTCAGGTTGCGGCGCTCGGCCTCCAGCCACGACAGGAAGGCATTGAGGCCTGTGCCCAGGCCCACTTCGAGCACTGAAATGTCCGTTTGCACGGCAGCCTTGAAGCGCAGCCCGGCTCCGATGAACACGTGCAACGACTCCGTGAGCGCCCCGTAGCGAGAGTGATACGTAACGCCGTAGCGTTCAGAATAGACCGAATGAGAGCCGTCTTGCGTCAGAATGAGCGCCATAGGGAACTGCAAAAAGCGCCATCGTGAAATAAAAAAACAGCATATCGGCATCGAAGGCGATATGCTGTGTGAGGGTGCGGGAAGCGAGACTCGAACTCGCATGACCTCGCGGTCACTGGTGTTTGAGACCAGCGCGTCTACCATTCCGCCATTCCCGCGCTGAGGCCCTAACGGGCGGCAAAAGTAGCGAGCTTTTCGCGAATGCGCAAAAGGTATCTTTTTTTCAGAAAATAGTCTCGCACTTGCAGGAGGTCTTCGCGGCTGTTGGGGCTGTCGTCGGCATAGCGGTCGAGCACAGGGGCGATGGCATCATCGAGCGCGCGCTCCCAGCTGGCAACGGCCTGCGCGGCTTGCTCAAAGCGCTCCGGGTCATAGTCCATTTCCAGATCCATGAGTGCTTCATTGATGTCCATCATTTCCAAAAGAAACTCCTGCGGCACCTGCTGTTGGCTTTCGTCGGCGAGCAAACCTTTGATTTCCAGCACATAGCGCATTCGGCGGTCGGGGTCGGCGAGGGTCTGGTAGGCCTCGTTGTTCAGGGTGGAAAGGTGCAGCATTTCCGCTTGCTCTTCGGGCGAAGCCAGCGTGTGAAAGTCGGGGTGATATTTTCGGCTGTTTTGATAAAAGAGGCGACGCAGCTGCGCTTCATCCAGCCGAAAGGCGACCGGCAGGCCGTAGAACTCGAAATAGTTCATGGTCTTAGAAGAAGCGTTGGAAGAAGTGGCGCCATAGATCTAAGCCAAAGGCGTACACCATAAGGCCGAGCAGGAGGAAGAAGCCCACCGTTACGGCTTTTTCCATGAAGCGGTCGCTGACCTTGCGGCCAGTGATGACCTCCCAGAGGAGGAACACGACGTAGCCGCCGTCCAGAGCGGGTATGGGCAGCAGGTTCATGAAGGCCAGCAGGATGCTGAGCGAGGCGGTGAGGGTCCAGAAGCGCTCCCAGTCCCACGTGGCGCCGTACATTTTACCGATGCTGATGATGCTACCGAGGTTTTCCTTGACGGAGAGCTCGCCACTGAACATTTTGCCAAAGGCTTTCAGCTGGTTGCGCAAAAAGTCTACGCCCATTCGGACGCCTTCGGGCAGGGCTGCGGCTAAGGAATAGGGCTGCCGCTGGACGTCGTAGAAGCCTTCGACGCGCGGGCGCACGCCGATGAGCCCTTCGGGCGTGAGCGTGAGCGAAAAGGTGAGGGTGTCGGTGCCGCGCAGGACGGTAATGCGCGCGGGTTTGCCCTTGTTTTCGCGGGCCAGCGGAGTGAACTCATCGTAGAACAGCGTGGGCTGGCCGTTAAAAGCCAGGATGCGGTCGCCCGGCTGGATGCCGGCGGCTTCGGCGGGCTTGCCCGGGGCCAGTTCGGCCACATAGAACGGGATGCGCGGGCTCATGAGCAGGCTTTTAGCCACTTTTTCCTTGACCAACCGGTCGGCGACGTCGTCGGGCAGGCGGAACGTTACGCGCTGGCCCTGGCGCAGTACCGTTACTTCGCGGGCATTATTGAGCACGACCTCTTCCACAAAGGCAGCCGGGTCCACCTGGTCTATCGGCTTATTGCCCACCTGGAGCACGACATCGCCCTGCTGGAAACCCTGTTCCAGCAGGATAGGGTCAAAGGCCAGGCCGTGCTTCAGCGAACTGTTCGGAATGTAAGCTTTGCCCGAAAAAAAGAGGAGGCCGGCAAAGATGGCGAAGCCCAGCAGGAAATTGACCGTAACGCCGCCAATCATGATGATGAGCCGCTGCCAGGCGGGTTTGGAGCGGAATTCCCAGGGTTGCGGCGGCTGCTTGAGGGCTTCGGTGTCCATGCTTTCGTCCACCATGCCGGCTATCTTAACATAGCCACCCAGCGGGAGCCAGCCGATGCCGTACTCGGTCTCGCCCTTGCGGGTCTTCCAGAGCGCATGAAAGGGGGCAAAGTCGAAGAAGAGATAAAATTTCTCTACGCGCGTTTTGAACCAGCGGGCCGGCAGGAAGTGGCCCAGCTCGTGCAGCAGGATGAGCAGCGAAAGACTGAGCAGAAATTGGGTAATGTTGGTGAGCGTATCCATTTTTTAAAACAGTGGGCGCCTCGGGCTTCAGGAGTACAGGGTGAATGAAATCGGTTGACCGTCAGAAGGAAACAAAAAGCAGGCGCTCCGGTTTTGGCAGAGACGCCGGTGGCTTATGCGGAAACGGAGGGCAAAGGTAGCGCTAAAAAGCGCCTTCGTTTTTCGCCTGCACACATCGCAGAGCCACAGGTCGAAGCATTTTTCGTGCGCAACGGCCTCGGGTACGCCTGAAAGCCTTCGGAAGGTGTTGTCTCTGCAGCGGCGGCTGGCGCATGCCTCAGGCAGGTTCCCGGTCGGCTGCCTCCCGGAGCAGTTGCTCGACGGTGGCCGCGTCGCCCATGACGGTGGTTTCTTCGGCGCGTCGGCGTTTGGTGTGCACACGCAGGATGCGCTGGTTTTCGGCGCGTACAGCGGGGTCTTTTTTGTGCGCCCACAGGCGGTCGCGGGCGTGGGCGGCGGCTTTTTCGAGATCTACCAACGGCAGCGGGTAGTCCTGTCCTGGGCGAAAGTTGTAGAGCGCGGCCTCCAGAGGCGTCATTCGCCACGGCTCGCGCGCAAAAGGCGCGGGCAGGGCGGCCAGTTCGGGCACCCATTTTTTGATGAAAAGGCTTTCCGGGTCGTGCTCGGCGGCCTGCTTGACCGGGTTGTAAATGCGCACCGTGTTGACGCCCATGGTACCGGCCTGCATCTGGAATTGCGAGTAGTGGATGCCCGGCTCGTAGTCGAGGAACTGCCGCGCCAGATGGTGCACACCCGCCTGCCAGGGCTGCCACAGGTGGTGCGTCAGGAACGACACCAGCATAGAGCGCATGCGGAAGTTGAGGTAGCCCGTGGCTGCCACGCAGCGCATGCAGGCATCTACCAGAGGCACACCCGTGCGTCCCTCGCGCCAGGCGGCCACCTGCACTTCATTCACTTCGGTGCGGATGGTATCGAAGCCGCGGTTGAGGTTCTCGAACTCCATACGGCATTCGGCTTCAAATTTCTGGATGAAATGGCAGTGCCAGAACAGGCGGCTGGTGAAGGCGCCGAGGTTGTAGCGGTCGCCCGTGCGCTCGGTGGCTGTGCGCGTAGCCTGCCACACCTGGCGCATGCTGAGGTTGCCCCAGGTGAGATAGGGCGAAATGCGGCTGCAGCTGCGCCGGGCCGCTTCGGGTTTGGAGATGTTGCGAAAGTATTGCCGCCCGCGTTCGTAGAGGAAGCTGTCCAGATAGCGCCAGGCCGCCGTCTCGCCGCCCGGCTGAAAGACGCTGCTCGAAGCGTGCACGCCGGCGGGCAGCTCGCTTTGCGGAAGGGCCGCCAGCCACTCGGCGGGCAGATGAATGGGTTTGAAATGGGCCCAGTCCGGCTCTGCTAAAGGGCGGCTCATGCGCTCTACCCACGTTTTTTCCCAGCCATTGCGGTGGTACAGCCGGCGCGTAACGCCGCCTGTGGGTGTCTCGTGCCAGGCAATGCCGTGCCGCTGGCAGAAGGCCGCCACTGCCCGGTCGCGGTCGAAGGTGATGCGGTTGCCCGTCTCTTCGTGCGAAAAAATGGCCTTCACGTCCACTACCAGGCGCAGCGCATCGAGTACTTCGAGGACTTCGGCGCAAAAGACGTACAGCGGAATACCGCGCAGGGCTAAGCGGCGCTGCATTTCCTCTAAGCTCTCGCGCACAAAGCGCCAGTGCCGCTCGTCGCTGTCGGGCGCGCGCATCCACGACGGCTCGAAGCAGTACACCAGCAACACCGGCAACCCAGCCGCAATGGCCTGCTGCAGCGGCTCGTGGTCGCTCAGCCGCAAGTCGCGTTTGAACCAGACGAGAGAAACGGGTGGGCGCATGGCAAGGTTATTGAACAACCGCCCACCCACAGGGTTGAACAATGGCAGTAGTTGCGTGGTATACATAAAAAAAGGCGGCCCAAAGTGTTAATTTCAACACACAAGCCGCCGACAGTTGCCCGCCGCCACCTACCTTTGGCCCACCTCTAAGACGTCAAGACATACAGTGAGGAGCAAGACATCCCGATTTTTAATCCATGCTCACTCACACAACCAACTTCGGTCGGATGAGAAATCTCCCATTTTCCGCAGGGCGCTTAGAGGGCCTCTTGCTGGTTTTAGCGTGTTGTTGCGCTTCGCTCAAGGCGCAGATAGCGTGTAACGACCTCAGTACGGTCGCACTGGGCGCTTCGTGCTCGGCAGTCATCACGCCCGACATGGTGCTGGAAGGCGGCGGGGCCAACGACACGGCCTACGTTGTGCAGCTATTTACGGCCCAGGGTGCTCCGTTAGGCAACGTGCTGACGGCGGCGCATCTGGGCGACACAGTGCGCGCCGTGGTTACGCACAAGGCCAGCGGCAACGCCTGCTGGGGGCGGCTGGTGCCTATAGACGCGCTGGCGCCGGTGCTGACGTGCCTGCCGCTGCGCATTCCCTGCGCGGTGCCCGACGCCTCGCCCGCATTCTTGCAGACTTCCGCAGGGCTATCGGCAGCCTATCCGGCGGTGATGGAAGCCTGTGGGCCTTATGTACTCCAGCACACCGATGCTGTCGAGACCTTCGCCTGCGCTGCCGGTCAGGGGCTGGCCCGGCGCATCTGGCGCACCTGGACGGCCACCGATGCAGCGGGCAACACGAGCAGTTGCACGCAGCGCATAGACGTTGCGCGTATTCCATTAGACAGCCTGAGCTTTCCGACCGATACGGCATTGGCCTGCGGCAGCGCTTTTCCAGCGCCAGCCGTTGCCGGCGTGCCTTTTGTTTTTTTCAACCAAAAAAAATGGCCGCTGCCCCCCAATGGGCTGGCGTGTGGGCTGAGCGCAGCGTATCAGGATCAGATGTTGCCCCTTTGCGGCGGCGCGTATGCTGTAATGCGCACCTGGATGGTGCACGACGACTGCCTGACCGCCGGTGCGGATAATCCTGTGCGCCACATTCAGCTGATTCGCGTAGAAGACAAGGCAGGGCCCGCGCTCCAATGCCCTTCAGACACCTTGATCTATACCGACCCATTTACCTGCGGGCGCTCCTGGACGCTGCCGGCGGCGCTGCTGTCGGACGCCTGTTCGGGCGTAGTTTCTTTAGAAGCCCAATGGCGCTCGGGCGGCATGGAGCGGCGCCAGAGCGGCACCGTAGTGCCCGGCACTTCGGGCAATCCGTGGGCGCCGGATACGCTGGGCGTCTGGGCGGAGGCCGTGTATTTGCCGGCAGGCGAGGCCACCGTGCTGACGTATTCGGCTACCGACGGCTGCGGCAATGTTTCTTCGTGTTCGTTTCGCGTAACGGTAGCCGATGGCGTGCCGCCAGCGGTGCGCTGCAAGCAGTTTGTTCAGGTGGCGTTGGGCAGCGCTGGCGAGACCTGGGTTTGGGCCGATGCCTTTGACGCCGGGTCGGAAGACAACTGCTCGCCTGTGCGCTTCAAAGCGCGCCGGGCCGACATGAACCCCTGCCAGTCGAACGACCGCTTTTTCGACCGCATCCGCTTTTGCTGCTCTGATGTGGGCAAGAGCATAGCCGTTATCATGCGTGTCTATGATGTGGCGGTGCCTGCGGGCGCCGTCGGCCTCGAGCTCTTCGAGCAGCAGGCCAATGAGTGCGAAGTGCAGGTGCAGGTGGTGGACAAGCTGAGGCCTCAGTGCGCCATCGTGCCGGAGGTGCAGGTCTCCTGCGCCGACTTCGACCCTTCGCTCCAGAAGTATCCGACGCCGACATTTTCGGACAACTGCTGTTTGGATGCCGTCGTGGCCCTGCCGCCCAATTATTCGGCTTTCGACTCCCTGTGCAACCGCGGCACCATCGTGCGCACATTCCGGGCTATGGACTGCCACGGCCAGAGCACGGCCTGCACGCAGCGCATCGTGGTGCACTATGAGGCTCTTTATGCCATTCAATTTCCCGACGACCTTGTGCTGGGCCAATGCGACTCGGCGGGGCTGTATCCGCCAGGCCCTATCGTGTACGGGCCGCATTGCGCGTCTGTCAGCACGTCGTTTCAAGACCGGGCACACCAGGCGGGCAAGCTGGCCTGCTACTGGATTGAGCGCGAATGGCGTTTCATAGACTGGTGCCGCTACCACCCCGGCCTGCCGTTGGTGGAAGTGCCCAACCCCAACCCATCGCCCGACCCGCTCTCGCCCGACAATCGCCCCGGTCCGATAGTGGCGCCGGTGGGCTTTTCGCCCGCAGCCACCGTGCGGCGCATACGGCCCGAAGATGCGCAGCCGACCAACTTCAGCACCTTCTGGTCGCCTGCAGCCAATGGCTATCTGTACCGACAGATCATCATCATCCGCGACTCGGTGCCACCCGAGTACCGCGGCTGCCCCAAAGGGCTGGCGCAGGTGTGCGACCACACGCCCAACGACCCTGGCCTCTGGAATGCTCCGTACTGGCAACACCCGCTCATTCCTAACAGCACCGACCTGTGCGAAGTGGCGACCGACCTGGCCGCTACCGCCCTAGACAAGTGCTCCAAAGGCGAACTCAACATCCAGTACCGCCTGTACCTCGACCTCGACGGCGATGGCGTGCAGGAAACGGTGGTGAGCAGCAACAACCCGCCTCCGCCCGGCATGGTACGCTACGGCAATGCCTTCACGCCCAACTTCGCCGGAGGCCAGCTGCGCCAGTTTGACCAGCGGCCCGTACCGCCAGAGGAAAAATTCCGCTTCACCATCCTGCGCGGCGGATTCGTCAACATCACCGGCTTTTTGCGCTGGAACACGGAGAAAGAACCCACCCAGTACGTTCTTCCTCAATTGCCGCACGGCCTCCACCGCATCGAATGGACGGCCGACGACGGCTGCGGCAACCGCGCCGTATGCGCTTACGATGTCCAAATCCGGGATTGCCGCCCACCCGAGCTGGTCTGTGCGCAAGGGCTGAACATCAACCTGCCCAATGGGCACCCACAGGCGCTATACGACCAGGATTTTTTCCAATCTGTCAGCGACAACTGCACACCACTGGCCCTTATCCGCGTTGGCATTCGGCGCGCTGGCGCCGGTCAGGGTTTCCCGACGCTGCCCGACGGGTCGCCACAAAAGAGCGTGGCTTTTGGTTGCGCCGACGTCGGCCTGCAAGCCGTTGAGGTCTGGGCCCAAGACGTGGCCGGCAACACCAGCCGCTGCAACACCTCCGTGCGCGTGCAAGACCCCCTCGCCGCTTGCTCGGCCGTGCCGGCGCAGGTGGCCGGCTGGCTGAAGACGGCCTCTGGCGAAGGGCTGCAGGATGCCACCCTGACGCTCACCGGCCATGCTTTGCCCGGCGGCCAGAGCAGTACCCTGTCTAAAACGCAGGGCGATTTTGCCTTCCCGGCTGTGCCCACGGGTACCGATTACCGCCTGACGCCCTCCAAAAACGACGACCCGCTCAACGGCATCTCTACGTTCGACCTGTCGCTGCTCAACCAGCACATCATTGGCCTCAAGCCGTTGGATAGCCCTTACAAAATCATTGCCGCCGATGTCAACAACAGCCGCTCGGTAACGACATTCGACATTCTGGAACTGCGCAAACTCATCCTGGGCATTTACACCGAATTGCCCGACAATACCAGCTGGCGCTTTGTGGACGCCGACTACGTTTTTCCTAATCCCAGCAACCCGTTTCAGGAAATCTTTCCCGAATACCGGCAGCTGCCGGCCCTGTCGGCAGACGCCGTCCACGAACATTTTATCGCCATTAAAACGGGCGACCTGAACGGCAATGCTGTGGCGAACAGCGCCACCGCTGCTGCTGAACGCGCCACCGGCAGTGTTGACCTGCACGTGCGCCTGCTGAGTTCAGCCCAAACCCTTCACGCCGGCGAAGAGGTGGAATTGCTTTTCGAGGCCGATGCTCCGCTCACGGCCCTACAGGGCACGCTGTTGCACCCAGGGCTGGAATTGCTAAGCCTCGCGCCGGTAGCTGCGATGTCTGCCGAGCATTTCGCCGTTTTCGCTCAGCGGCAGGCGTTCACTCTGGCCTGGGATGGCATCGGCCAGCCGGCCTGGCGGGTGCGCTTGCGCGCCACAGCCAACGGCCCGGATCTGAAGCAATGCCTGCAACTGTCGGACGTCATCACGCCCACGGTGGCCTTTGCCGATGGCCCGCAGCCGCTACAAGTGCGCCTGCGTTTTGAGGGAGAAACGACCCGGCAGCCCGGGCTGGAGGCCTACGGCTGCGAACCCAATCCCTGGCATCAACAAACACTGCTGCACTTCTTCCTGCCCGCCGCCGCAGAGGTCTTGCTGGAAATCAGCGACCCGACGGGCAGGGCGGTTTTGGGGCAAAAACGCTTCTTCGGCTCCGGCCAACAGGCCTTCGAACTGCGCAGCAGCGAATGGCCACCCATACCCGGCGTTTACTTCTTTCGCCTGACGGCCAATGGCCAGACGGCCTCGGGCAAAATGCTTCGGTGGTAAAAAAACGCAACCCGCCCGCGCTCATACTGTTGTAGGCAACAGCGGCTTCCTGTATGTTTGCCGACACAAAAGCAATCTGACCTGTGGCCAAGCGTATTCCTACCTATAGTATCTGCAATTTGCTGGGCGCCGACCAGTGCTACACGGAGTTTGTCGTTACGCGCATCAGCGACTTTGTGCGTGCGCATCCCGACCTGTACTTCCCACATCGGCATACGTTTTACCAAATCGTCCTGTTCACCGAAGGCGGCGGCACGCATTCGATTGATTTCCGCCAGTTCAATGTGGAGGCACACCAGGTGTACGCCATGGCTCCGGGCCAGGTGCACACGTGGGAATTTGCGCCCGGCACCGAGGGGTACATTGTCAACTTCAACGAGAGCTTTTTCACGGCCATTTGCCACGACCCGCATTTTGTGGAAGGCTTTCCGCTGTTCAATGCCGTGAGTGGCTCGCCGGTCAACCTGCTCGACGTGGAATGCTGCGGGGAGGTGCAAATCCTGTTGGAAAAAATGCTCAACGAGTTTCAACAGGACTGGGAATACAAGGCCGAAATGCTGCGGGCCATGCTGCTGGAGCTCATCGTCATGCTTTCGCGTCGGTTGCCGCGGCTGGCGCAGCCGCAGGTGTCGCGGCATCAGCTCCATGTATTGCGGCAGTTTGAGCGCCTCATCGAGACGCATTTTCGCCAAAAGCGCCTGCCGCGCGAGTACGCTGAGATGCTGTACATCACGCCCAACCACCTGAACGCCCTGGTCAGCGCCGCCTTAGGCAAGTCGGCGGGCGAGCTCATTCGCGAGCGCGTCCTGTTAGAAGCCAAGCGCCTGTTGGTCAACTCGGACCTGAGCGTTTCGCAAATTGCCTCCGAGCTGAACTTTGAAGACAACGCCTACTTTGCCCGCTTTTTCAAAAAACACACCGGTGTGTCGCCAGAGGCCTTCCGGGCCGAATACTCGCGCGGGCTGGCCAGCGCTGCTCCGTAAGCGGCAGCAGGCGTTGCAGCTGGCTTTTGCCCCAATGGTAATGCCGGCGTCAAGTGCGGCGCGTTCGTATTTTTGCCCAAAACCGCCACCATGACGCTCGAGCACGCCCAGGCTGCGCTGAAAAAGTACTTCGGCTACGACGCCTTTCGCCCCCTACAGGCCGACATTATTGAGGCCATCTATGCCGGGCGCGATGCGCTGGTGCTCATGCCCACGGGTGGCGGCAAGAGCATTTGCTACCAGATACCGGCCGTTACGCTTGAGGGTGTGGCGGTGGTCGTCAGCCCGCTCATCGCCCTGATGAAGGACCAGGTAGAGGGCCTGCGCGCCAACGGCATTCCAGCGGCCTTCCTCAACAGCACGCTGAGCACCGAAGCGGTATTCCAACTCGAAAATGACCTGCTCGCCGGGCATATTAAACTCCTGTACGTCAGCCCCGAAAAACTCGTAACGACCGGCTTCCGCCAGTTGCTCGGCCACCTGAAAGTCAGCCTGTTTGCCATTGACGAGGCCCATTGTATCTCCGCCTGGGGACACGACTTCCGGCCTGAATACACCCAGTTGCAGTTTCTCAAAGACCAATACCCTGACACGCCCATGGTGGCCCTCACCGCCACTGCCGACAAGCTCACGCGCAAGGACATCATCGCGCAATTGCGCCTGCGCAACCCGGCCCTGTTCGTCGCCTCCTTCGACCGGCCTAACATCCGCCTGAGCGTGCGCCCCGGCCAAAACCGCTTAGGACAGATCGTAGATTTTTTGAAAAAACACCCCAACCAGTCCGGCATCATCTACTGTTTGGCCCGCAAAACCTGTGAAGACCTGGCCCAGCGCCTGAATGCGCACGGCTTCCGGGCCACCTACTACCACGCCGAAATGCCGCCCCAAAAGCGCAGCCAGGCGCAGGAGGACTTCATCAACGACCGCGTGCCCATCGTCTGCGCCACCATCGCCTTCGGCATGGGCATTGACAAAAGCAACGTCCGTTTTGTGCTCCATTACAACATGCCGCGCAACGTGGAGAGCTACTACCAGGAAATCGGTCGTTGCGGTCGCGACGGCCTGCCCGCCGAAGCGGTGCTGTTCTTCAGCTACGCCGATGTGATGACCTATCGGGAAATGTTTGAGCGCGACGAAAGCACACCACCCGACCAGAAAGCGCTGAAAATTGCCAAATTAGAGCGCATGTTCGAGTTTGCCCAGGCCCCCGTGTGCCGGCGCAAGACGGTGCTGGCCTATTTTGGTGAGACCTACGACGGCAACTGCGGCCACTGCGACGTCTGCCTGCAGCCGCCACAACACTTTGATGGCACCATCGCCGCCCAGATGGCCCTCTCCGCTCTCAAGCGCGTCCAAGAGCGCGTGGGCATGAACCTGCTCATTGACATCCTGCGCGGCAGCACCCGCCGCGAAATTCAGGAGCAGGGCTACCACAACATCAAGACCTACGGCGCCGGCCGAGATTACACCTTCAACGAGTGGGCTTTCATGCTGTCGCAAATGCTCCATCTGGGGCTGATCGAGATTGCCTACGACGACCACCACTGCCTGCGCGTAACCGACGAGGGCGCAAAGGTGCTGTTTCAAGGAAAAAAAGTAACCCTCGCCCTCCCACAACCCAAAGAGAAAGACCCCACGCCCACCCGCACAAAAGCCTCGAAAGCCGAAACCCTCGCCAGTCCATCGGAAGAAAATCAGGCTGAAGCGCTCTTCCAGCGCCTGCGCGAACTGCGCCGCACCATCGCCGTGCAGCAAGGGGTGCCGCCGTATGTAGTATTCCACGACGCCACGCTGCAGGATATGGCCCTGAAATGCCCACTTTTTGTGTTCGACCTGCTGGAGGTCAGCGGCGTAGGCGAGCGCAAAATGGAGCGCTTCGGCGAGGCATTCGTCCGCGAGATACGCCGCTTTGCTTTGGAGAAAAACCCAACAGGCCATAAGCCCAAAGGCATCTCCATCATCCGCACATGGGCCTTGCTCGAGGCGGGCTATAATGTGGCGCAAATCGCCGAAATGCGCGGCCTGGCGCCGACTACCATTGCTGGCCATCTGGCCACGCTTTACGAAACAGGCGATAGCCTCGACCTGAGCGAATGGATCAGCGCCGAAGCCCTCGAACGCATCCAGCGCGTGCTGCCGCAACTGCCCGAGCCTTATGCCCTGAGCGCCATCCAGGAGATCGTGGGCGAACAGTACGACTTCGACCAGATTCGCTTCGCCATTGCCGACTACCGCCGACAGCGGCGCGCAGCAGCAGCCCTTTCGGAAGAGGAGGACGAAGCATAAGAAGCGCCGGCGGGTGTCTGAAGCCTCAAGAGCCTGGAGGCTGGTCGCCCGGCCCCCATTATGTTTCAGAAGCCCAGCACAGCCACCACCGGGTAGTGGTCGGAGACGTCGTTGCGCGGCACGCGACAGCGATAGACCTTGAACGCCGGGTCGCACAGGATGTAATCAATGCGCAGAAAAGGGATGGCGCCGGCGAAGGTGGTGCCCAGCCCGAAGCCGCGCTCGCGAAAGGTGTCTTTGAGGCCATCGGACACCTGGTCATAGACGTAAGAGTTGGGTGTGTCGTTAAAATCGCCGCACACAATCACCGGATGCGGGCTGGAAGCTATCTGGTCGCGCAAGATTTTAGCCTGCCGGGCACGTATGGCCGTAGCACCACCCACTTTGCGCACGACTTGCCCGACCTCCCTCCAGGTGTCTTTGCGGTCAATGGGCGCCTCCTTGACGATGCGCTCGGTATCGTAAGTTACGCGGTTCGACTGTAGGTGCACATTGTACACGCGCACCACGCGCTGCCCTACCTGCAGGTCGGCCCACATGGAGGTGTTCTCTTCCTCCTCAAACGGCAACGGGCCGCCGCGCAGCACCGGATAGCGGCTCAAAATGGCCGTGCCCGAACGCCCCAGCTCGAACACGTGCGTCAGCCCCATGCGCGGCCCCAATTTGAGAAAAAACTTGCGCGACGTTTCCTGCACGCACAGCACGCTCGGGTCGCCCTGCTCTTTCCAGAAGCGAACGTAATTGGCCGCAATGCCCTCCCATTCCTCCGGCTCTAAGTGGATGCCGCGAAACAGCCCGCCCACGTTGTGCGAACCCACCACCAGCGCCTCCGCAGGGGCCTCATGACGCCCGGGGTTCACACCAACGAAAGCCGTCAGGTGGTTCCAGCCCAGCAACAACATGCCGACATGGTAGAGCGCATACCGGTGCAGCCGAAACGCCCACACGCCCAACAGCAGGACGTTGGCCAACAATAGCCACGGATAGGCCGTGCCAAAAAAGGCCAGCCACCGAAAAAGAGCCGGACTGACAAACGGCGCCAGATAGGACAAGAAGGTTAACAGGATAACGGCTGCACTCGCCAGCTGCAGCGCGTGCCTCAACAGATATTGCATAGGCTGACTTTCAGGCGTTATTTTTTGCTGGCGTTGTAGAGGAACTCTTTCTCTTCGGGTGTCAGACTCTCCAAGCCACTGGCTTTAATTTTATCCAGAATGGCATCTAAGCGCTCCTGAAACGGCGGCTCATCGGCCGGGGCACGCCCACCACGCACCACAGTGAATGCGCGCTCGGCCCGGCGCCGCGGTCTGGGGCGGTGCGTCGGCAAGCCCGACAGGTAGTCCAGCAGCCGATTGACCGGCTCGGCCCAATCCTTGCCGCTCCGCATAGCATGCACAAACAGGACGCCCATGACAAAGCCGCCGAGGTGCGCCGCATGCCCACCCGAATTGTACTGCCCGGCAATGCCGATGAGGTCGAACACTAACAGCACCAGCACAATGTATTTCAGCTTAACGTCGCCCAGCAACAGCAGGCGAATGCGGTAATCCGGCGCCAACAGCAGCGCCGCTCCGGCCAACGCCATCACCGCCCCGGAAGCGCCCAAGGCATACGAGCCTACCCAAGGAAGTACCTGCGCCGACACCATAAAGGCCAACGCCCCCACCAACCCGCCCAGCAGGTAAATGGGCAGCACACGCCGCGGCCCCACCAAGTCGCTGATGACCGTGCCAAACATGTGCATGAAAATCAGGTTGCCTATCAAATGCCACAGGCTCAGGTGCAAAAACATGTACGTAATGGGCGACCACACCTGAAACAGCAACTGATACGGCGACGCCGGCACACAAAACCAGTGCAGCCCTGTATCAAACACCGCAGCGCCCGACTCCCGTCCCATCGTCAGCAACATCAGGCCCAAAGTGAGGTTGGCAAGCAGGAATACCGCAAAATTGATGACCATCAGCCGCGTTACGATGTTTGAAACCCGCAACGTGTACATCAAATCGTTCCAAATGGATCGCAACAATGTCATGACGCTATAATTCTGCAAAAGTACATTACCGCAGCCGTCCCTTATACCAGTACATGATCAGCAAAAAGCCGAAGAGTGCACCTCCCAAATGCGCAAAATGAGCAATGCCCGTCCCGTAGCCTCGCACTCCCATGAAGAGTTCCAGCACCGCCATAATCAGGACGAAGTACTTGGCCCGCATCGCCACCGGCGGAAACAGCAGCTGGATAATCTGGTTGGGAAACAGGTAAGCGAATGCGACAAAAACGCCGAAGATAGCGCCCGAAGCGCCCAGCATCGCTCCATTCCAGCTGCGAGGGTCAATGCCGGCCTGCTCCAGCTCCCACCACTGCACGCCTAAATGCAGCGCCATGGCGCCAAAGCCGCAGAACAAGTAGTAGAACAAAAAGCGCCTCGGCCCCCAGACGGCTTCAATCATTGGCCCAAAGAAGAATAGAGACAGCATGTTGAAGGCTAAATGCCCCAGGCTCCCGTGCATAAACATATGCGTAACCAGCTGGTAAGGCTCGAAGTTGGCCGAGCCGGGCATGAAGAGCGCCAACGACAGGCGGCCTAAGTGCTCTTCGGATTGAGGCTCTCCCAGAAGCACATGAGAGCCGATAAACATGAGCACATTGAGGATAATCAGGTGCTTGACGACGCCGGTAAACGGTTGAGAATACATGAAAGCGAGAGGATATAGACTTAGCCGGCGAAACGCCGTTGCAATTCTTCCAGTTCAAAAGTTACGAAGCACAACCTTCCCGATGGGCTGCGGTAGGGTTGGGCGCAGGCGAAGAGCTGGTCTATGAGCGCCTGCATTTCTTCCACCGTGAGCGTCTGGCCTGCCCGCAAGGCAGCACTGCGCGCCAGCGCGCTGGTCACCCGCTCGTGGATGCCCGCATCGGGGTCCAGGTTATTTTTGTACTGTTCCAGCAGGCGCTCCAGCAGCGCCTCTTCCGTCATTCCGGCGGAAGTGGTGGCCGGCACGCCGTGGATGACGAAGGCATTGCCGCCGAACTCGGCAATGTCGAACCCCAAGCGGTTGACTTCCGGCAAGATGCTGCGCAGCAGGGCCGCGTCGGCAGGCGGCAGTTCGAGGTTTTTGGGAAAAAGCAGTTGCTGCACCGCCGCGGGCTGCTGGCGCAGCGCCTCCAGATAGCGTTCGTACAGGATGCGCTCGCTGGCCGCCTGCTGGTCAATGAGCAAAAAGCCGGACTTGATATGGCTGACGATGTACTGGCCGTGTATCTGGTAGGGCGGTCGCTGCACTTTGGCAGCGTCGGATGCGCTGCCACTGCTTTCTATAATGCTCTCAAACGACTCGCCCACATCCTCTGTGGGCAGGTCGGTTGCCCTGGAGGGCAGCGTATCGGGGGCATCCAGCCCTTCAAAGAGGCGTTGCCAGTGGCGCAGCTGGTCGTCGGACATAGGGGGCCGCTCCCGGTGGCCGTGTCCACCCGTAAACCGGTCGGCTACCCGCTCCGGCGTGGAGGACGCTTCCGGCCATACGGTTGGCCGCGCCACAAAGGCTGGCTCTTGCTCGAAGTCGAGCGTTGGCGTTACGTTGTGGATGCCCAGTGCGTGCCGGACGGCCACCTTGAGGTAGTTGTAAACCAGCCGCTCATCGTCAAATTTAATCTCCTGCTTCGTGGGGTGCACGTTCACGTCAATGCGCGACGGCTCAATGTCCAGGAACAGCACATACAGCGGGTACGTGTCGGGCGGCAGCATGCCCTCGTAGGCGCTCATAACGGCGTGATGCAGGTACGAGCTCTTGATAAAGCGCCGATTGACGAAGAACAGCTGTTCGCCGCGCGCCTTTCGGAAGTAGTCGGGTTTGCCCACGAAGCCGCTGATATTGAGGATTTCGGTTTCTTCCTGCACGGGCACCAATTTTTTGTTGACGGCTTCGCCAAAGATCTTGACGATGCGCGTACGCAGGTTGCCCGCCACGAGGTGAAAGATCTCCTGGTCGTTGTGGTGCAGCGAAAAGGACAGGTCGGGATTGGCCAGAGCGATGCGCTGAAACTCATCTATAATATGGCGCATCTCAACTGGGTCGCTTTTGAGGAAATTGCGCCGGGCCGGCACGTTGTAGAACAGATTGCGCACGGCCACGCTGGTGCCCACCGGCGCCTGACAAGGCTCATGCACCTTGACGACGCTGTCCTCAATGACCACGCGCGTGCCCAGCTCATCCACAGCGCGGCGCGTGCGCAGCTCTACCTGCGCCACCGCAGCAATGGAGGCCATCGCCTCGCCCCGAAAACCCATCGTGCGGATGGAAAAGAGGTCCCGCGCATCCCGGATTTTAGACGTGGCGTGCCGCTCAAAGCACATGCGCGCATCCGTCTCCGACATGCCGCAGCCGTTGTCCACCACCTGAATGAGCGTTTTGCCCGCGTCGCGCACGATCAACTGAACCTGCGTAGCGCCAGCATCTATAGCGTTCTCCATCAGTTCCTTCACTACCGAGGCCGGGCGCTGCACCACCTCGCCAGCGGCAATCTGGTTGGCTACGCTTTCAGGCAGTAACTGGATTACGTTTGTCATGAATGAAAATCAGGCGTCAGGCGCCCAATGGTTTATTTGTCTGGCTGCTTCTCAATGCAACAACGTTCGGTTTTGGCATGGGCAAAGGTAGCGCGTTTTGAACATTATCGCCCGCTTCTGCGCTCGCCTCCCCAGCAAAAAAATCACCCTACCCCATGCACTTGTGCCCGCGTGCTTATTTTTGCCGCTCCTTAAATTGCACGACATAACACAGATATGGAGAACATTTCCAACACTCGCGGCAAAGGATATTGCTTGCTCTACCTGTTCATGGGAATCTTTTTCTTTGTAGCCTTAGTGCTGATGCTTTATTATCGGAACTTCGTGATGGAGTTTCCGAAGTAGGCGCTGGAAGGGAGCCAGACAGGCGGCCATGTGGGTTTGGCCACTGCTGGGCGCCAAACAAGTTTGGTCGTTACGGGGCCAAACAAGTTTGGCGGTTACAGGGGAGGCGTTTTTTAAAGAAAATTTCTGCTTTGCGGTTTTGCTGCGGAGCGTTACCTTTGTGCCCGCTTTTTGCGATTGTTCCTAAATTTTATCATAAGTATTTGAAAATGAGACACTACGAAGTCACCTTCATCGTGGATCCAGTGCTGTCGGGCGATGAAGTAAAAGCGACAGCGGAACACATCCTGGAAGAGATCAAGCAGTTTGGCGGCACCATCGTGGCCGTAGATGAAATGGGGCTGCGCCAGCTGGCCTACCCCATCAACAAGCGCTCCAGCGGCGTTTACTACTGCTATGAGTTCTCCTGTACTGACGCCAGCTGGCTGGCCAAGTTTGAACTGAACCTGAAGCGCAACGAAAACTTGCTGCGTTTCCTCATTGTCAAACTGGACAAGTACGGCGTCAAGTACAACGACGACAAACGCAACGGCCGCATCGGCAAGAAACGCACTGAGCCGCAAGAGACGGTGGCTGTGGAAGAAACGCCCGCTCCCGCAGTTGTGGACTTAGATCAGTTGGAAGGAGAGATCGAATAACCCGTTAACCACTAAAATTTACTTTTCATCATGGCTGCATCCAGAGAAGATGTCAAGTTTCTCAGCAACCCGCGCATCGGGCTGAGACAAAAAAAATACTGCCGCTTCCGCAAATACGGCATTAAGTACATTGACTACAAAGACCCGGAGTTTCTGAAGAACTTCATCAACGAGCAAGGTAAAATTTTGCCGCGCCGCATTACCGGCAATAGCCTGAAGTACCAGCGCCGCGTGGCCACGGCCATCAAACGGGCGCGCCAGCTGGCCCTCTTGCCCTACGTTGGCGACCTGCTCAAATAAACCGCACCAAACCCAAGCGTCATTTTCAAAAAAACACAGGTTATGAACGTCATTTTGCTGGATCATATCGAACGCCTCGGCGACAAGTACGATGTCGTGAAAGTCCGCGACGGTTACGGTCGCAACTACCTCATCCCGCGCGGGCTGGCTATTGTGGCCAACAAATCCAACCTGGCGCGCGTGGAAGGTCTGAAGAAACAACAGGCCAAGAAAGAGGCTGCTATGCTGGGCACGTACCGCGAATATGCCGCCAAACTCGAAGCCACGCTTATCCGCGTAACGGCTAAAGCTGGCGAAAGCGGACGCCTTTTCGGTTCTGTAACCGCCCAGCACCTCGCCGATGCTATTCAGGCGCAAACAGGTATTACCGTAGAGCGGCGCATCATCGAAATGCCGGCCGAAGTGAAGGAACTGGGCCATTATGAGGCTCGCATTAAGTTCCACGCCGAGGTAACGCCCACGGTACGCTTTGAAGTGGTGGCCGAAGGCGCCCAAACGACGACGGCGACCGAAGCCGACACGCGCCCCGACGGTGTAGCCCCGACGGAGTAAACAGCGCTGTTTGATCGGCCATCGTTTCCATAAAAACCCACGGAGCCTAAAAGCACCGTGGGTTTTTCCTTTTTTTGCCGCTGCAAAATACACTTGCAGGGATGGATGTCTTGTTGCTGCTGGCTGCCACACTGCCCGGCATACTCATCAGCTATGCCATATTCCGGGCCGACCGCTACGAGCGCGAGCCGCTGTGGTTGCTGCTGCTGTGCTTTGCTGGCGGGGGCCTGATGACTGTCCCTACAGTGCAGGCCGAACGCTGGGCGTTGCAGCAGTTGGGGTATCCGCCAGCCAGCGTGCTCGATGCGGCTGTGCTTTCCTTCGGGGTATTGGCCCCCATGGAGGAGCTGGCCAAATGGCTGTTGCTGGCACTCGTCGCCTTCCCTTCGCGCGCGTTCAACGAACCCATGGACGGCATCGTGTACGCTGTGCTGATTGCCATGGGCTTTGCCTCTGTGGAGAATATCGCCTACGCCGACCGCTTGGGGCTTCACATCCTGCTCATGCGTACGCTGACTGCCGTGCCAGCGCATTTAGCCTTTGCCATTGTGCAGGGCTATTACGCCGGCCTGGCCCAGACACGGCCCGCACAGCAAATGCGCTTGCTGGTGCGGGGGCTGCTGTTGGCCACACTGGCACATGGGCTATACGACCTGCTGATCCTCCAGGGGTGGTCGCAGTGGCTCGTGGTCATGGGCATTGCTGCGCTCTACCCATATCTGTACTTTCTGAGCGGATGGGTGCGCCAACATCAGGACCGCTCGCCGTTCCGGCCTGAATGACGCTGTCCCCTAAAAACAATGCTAAAGGCGGGGAAAGCCGGTTTTTTCTGCATATTTGCCGCATGAAAAGGCGCACCCTCATGTTCCCTTTGCACGAGCGATGGATGACGTACAAGGTCTCGGGCAACTGGGACTCCGTACGAACTCCGCTTATTCTCCTCCATGGCCTGTGCGAAGACCACACCGTGTGGGACGACATCGTACCGGCCTTAGAGCCACATGGGCTGGTGTTCCGCATAGACCTGCCCGGCTTCGGCGAGTCCGAGCTGCCCGATGAGGCCGCTCCCGGCATGGAAGGATACATCTGGGCGCTCACTACCCTCCTCTTTGAGTTTAATATGAGGCGAATGGCCTTAGTGGGCCACTCCTTAGGGGGCTACATCGCCCTGCGAGCGGCCACCCAAATGTGGCACATGCTCAACGGCATGGCGCTCATTCATTCGCACCCCTTCCGCGATACGCCCGAGCGCGCCGAGGGGCGGCGGCGAAGCATCGAAATCCTCGAACAAGGCCACAAGGAACGCTTTGTGCGCCAGCTGTTCCCCAACCTCTTTGCACCGCGCTTTGCTCAGGAGCACCCTGAAGTGGTGGAAAAGTGCATCCAAATGGGCCTTCGCCAGCCCACCGAAGGCATCATCACGGCTATGAAGGCCATGCTGGAGCGATGGGATCACACCGATACCTTAGAGTGGTTCTGGCGCCCCGTCATGGCCGTACTGGGCGACGAAGATAAACTGGTACCGCTGGAAGACACGCGCCGCGCCGTGGAAAAGGCCTACCGGCCAGAGGTACATGTGCTCAAAGGCGTCGGCCATATGAGCATGTTCGAGGCCCGCGAAGCCCTCATCGAACACTTGCTTCATTTCTGGGAACGGCTCGACGTTTGCTGGCCGCCGCTCAAAAAAGACGACCCGAAACCAGAGTATTCGCAAATCGTGGACTGAAGACCGGCAAACGCTTTGGCTGGCAGCCCTCCCGAAGATTTTGCTCTTCGGAAGTAGTGCGCTGCCGGAGAAGCGCCCTTATTTTAGCCCTAAAAAACAGACTATGCGAAAAACAGCCGGTCTGCTTGCCGCTGTGGGGTTTTGTCTTTTAGTGCTTCGCACGGCGCCCAAAGGTGCGCAGGTCGGCGAAGCGTCTGCCGAATACCCCCAAAATTATTTTCGCCTGCCGGTGGACGCGCAAGGGCTGCGCCTTTCGGGTACGTTTGGCGAGCTGCGCTCCAACCACTTTCATTCGGGCATTGACCTGAGCGGCGATATCGGGCAGCCCATTTACGCCGCCGCTGACGGATACGTGCACCGCATCCGCGTGCAAGAGGGCGGCTACGGCAATGCGTTGTACGTCCGGCACCCCAACGGCTACACGACAGTATATGGGCATTTGCATCGGTTCAAGGCCGAAATTGCCCGCTACGTCAAGGCGGAGCAGTACCGCAAAGAACAATTTGAGGTGGACCTCTATCCGGGTGAAAAGGCTTTTCTGGTAAAAAAAGGAGAAGTCGTCGGCCTGATGGGCAATTCGGGCAGTTCTGAAGGCGCGCACCTGCATTTTGAAATACGGCGCACCGCTGACCAGAAGACGCTCAACCCGCTGCTGTTCAACCTGCCCATACCCGACCGCGAAGCGCCAGAGCTGCTCGCCCTGAAAGCCTACTACCTTAACGACCGGCGCGAAACGGTAGATGCCCTCGTTTTGCCCATCGAACGCCGCCCCAACGGAACATACGGTTTGAAAGGCGGCGACACCCTTGCCTTGCCGGCCTGGCGAGCGGGCTTTGGCCTGCAGGCGTTTGACCGCGCTACCGGTAATCCGAACAACAAAAACGGCCTTTTCTCTGTACGCCTGTTCGCCGACGGACAGCAGGCGTTTGGCTGGCGCGCGCAGGAACTGGACTTCGACGAAACGCGCTACCTGAACGCCCACACCGACTACACCGAACGCAAACGCACCGGCACGTGGTTTCAGCGATGCTACCTGCTGCCCGGCGACCGGCTTTCCATGTACGAGCGCTCGGATAATGCCGGCGTTGTGCCGCTCTATCAGGGCCGCATCACAGCTGTGCGCATTGAGGCTGCGGACGCCAACGGCAACACCTCGGTGCTGCAATTCCGGGTACGACGCGCCGAAGTTGCGCCGGCAACCCCACCGTCTTACCAGCGTCAATTGCCCTGGGACGCGGCTAACCGCGTGGAAATGGAAGATTTCGCGCTCACCCTGCCCAACGGCGCGCTCTACGAAACGCTCTATTTCCAGTACGCCGTCAGCCCGCCGCCTGCTGGGGCCTTTTCGCCCGTGCACCACGTCCACAGCGACGACACACCACTACACCGCTACGGCACGCTGAGCCTGCGCCCAACGGCGCTGCCAGCGGCGTTGACCTCCAGAGCAGTCATCCTCTATCTGGACAGCAAGCGCCCCGAAAGCGTCGGCGGCAAATGGGTTAACGGTGCCATAGAAGCCCGCATCCGCGAACTGGGCCGCTACACCGTGGTTGCCGACACCACCCCTCCGGCCATTCGGCCCGTCGCCTTTTCGGCCAATATGCGCGGCAAATCGCTGATGTCATTTGCCATCAACGACGACCTGCCCGTCGGTGGCACCGCGCGCGACCTGCGCTATCGCGCCACGGTGGACGGCAAATGGGTGCTCTTTGAATACGACCGAAAAAGCGGACGCTTGGTGCATCACTTCGACGGACGCATCCCCGCTGGCGAACACGTACTGCGATTGACAGTAACCGACGACCGCGAAAACACAACCGTCTTTGAACGAAAGTTTGTCCGATAGTGTGCCATTTGCATGACTTTCCTGAAATTCCCTTCAGAAACTATCGGCATTCTGCCAGAGCAACTTTTCACCATACATTTCGCATTTATTTATGCGATACCTTTCGCCGTGTTGGCCTCTGAAAGAAAAGTTTGGAGAACCTCCGCGCAGGTCGTTCCTTTGTCGGCGCGCTTTGTTCGCCACAAACTTCACCACATCGCTGTCTTTCACTTACTGCTCTAACACCTAACGATTTTTACGCCATGATGTCCATTTTTGCCAAACACTGGTGGCTGCTTGCGCTGCGAGGGGCGGTAGCCTTCCTCTTTGCTGTTGTTGCTTTTTCCCTCTCTCGCGCTCCCTATGATGCGTTAGCGACGTCGTTGGCGGCCTATTTGCTGGCCGATGGCCTGCTGACCACCTATTCGGGTTGGCGCCTGCGTTGCGAGGAATACTCGGGCGGGGTGCTGATGGCGGAAGGGCTTGTCGGAATTGTGCTGGCTTTTGTCATCTGGCTGGGGCCGGTGAACGACAACCGGTTGGTGTATCTGTTTGCTTCGTGGTGCATCCTGACCGGCGTGCTCGAGGTGTGGCTGGCTTATTACATTCGCAAAGCCATTGAGGACGAGTGGCAACTGGTCGTTGCCGGCATCATCTCGGTGGGGTTGGGCATCGTCATGCTGTTCCGCGCGAACAGCGGCACAGTCTCGCTGGCCTGGTACGCGGGCTTTTACGCCGTGTTCTTTGGCCTGCTGCTGGTAGGCGTGGGTCTGCGGCTTCGGCGCTGGCTGGCCCAGTGAGGCACCGCATGGCCTGTCCTTACTGGGGGTGAATGCCGGTCTGACTCCTTTTGGCCTTTGGCCGAGCGTCCGGCGCTGTTGGCAGGCTCGCAGTTGGTTTTCATCGAGGGGGGTATGTGCGCATGCAACTTAACGCCGCCCTTTGCTGTCTTTCAGATCCGAACAAACAGCAACATTTTAGCGATGAAAACAAACTTCTTTCTAATTCTCGCCTTTTGGCTCCTGCCCGCCCTCATTTTATCTGCCCAAAATGGCACAGCGCCTGTTTCTCAGGATCCCTACATCGAGGTGGTGGTGGCATCCGACCGCATCTGGCTGCTGCCCGAAGAAACGCCGCAAGGCGAAGTACACGCCCGCGTGTTAGACCACCAGGGCAAGGTAGTTTTGGAAAAGACCTTTTGTTCCGGAGCCGAAAGCTGGTGGCTCGACATTTCGGCCCTTGCTCCGGGCAAGTACCAGCTGCACCTGACGTCGGGCCAGCGCGAGTACTTTGAGCGGCACGCGCGCAAGCGCTCGCTGTGAATGCGGCAGCCCTACATTTTGCGCAGCAAAAGCTGGGCTATCTGCGGGTCGGCGTAAATGCGCGACAGGTCGGGGCGCTTCGCCGAGGCGAGTTCTTGCGCCATGGCTAAGCGCAAGTCGTTGGGCAGCAGCGGCAATAGCAAGAATGCGCGCAGGTTTTCGAGTTCATCGTCGGACAGCGCTTGTCGGCGCGCCAACAGGTAGTTGGTCAGGCGCGTAACGAGGACGGAAAGGATGTCTAAGCGTTTGGTTTGCCCTTCGTCTATCAGGCGCTCCAGACGACGGGCCACTGCCTCGAAGGGTGTTGTGAGCAGGATATCGTCGGGCGTGGGCAATTTATCCATGTTTAGCTGGACGAAGGACAGGAAGGCCTGGGCGGTTTCGGTGTCCAAAGCCGCTTCTGCCAGCAGGCTGACTAAGGGCATGTTTTCCCGTAGGTCTTCGATGCCGCGCAGGCTATTGAAAAACTGCACCAACGAGCGCGGCGTCGTTCGGCGGCCGTTGATGAGTTCAGGGTAGGCCAGTACGAAGTGGATGCCTCGCGGGTCAATGTCGTTGCGTTCGGCCCAGCGCGCCCACACGTGCGGGTCGAAGGTCATGGTGATGTGCAGCATGCGGGTGAGCATGGCCTCGTCGAGCGTGGTTACCGAGTAATCGCCGCCGTCGGGGTTGGCCGTGCAGACGATAAGCCAGCCGGGAGGCAGCGTCCAGGACACTAAGCCGTAGTTTTGAAACAGTTGCATGATGCCGCGCAGGATGCGGTCATCGGCGCGGTTGACGTCGTCTAACAGCAGGATGCCCGGCCCAGGGTGACGCGGCACCCATTCGGGCGGGGCAAAGCGCGTTTGGGCACTGCCGTCTTCACCGGCGGCAATTTGCGGCATGCCCACCAGATCGCCCATTTCCTCAAACTGGGCAGGAGCGATATAGACAAAATCGCACCCGCGCGCCCGCGCCACATCGCGCACCAGTTCCGTTTTGCCAATGCCGTGCAGGCCCCAAATACAGATGGGTGTAGGGCGTTCGTCGCTTTGCATCAGCCGGTCTAAGGCGTGCTCCAGCAACGACGCCACCGCCTCTGCACTTACGCGCGCCCCATAGGTAATGTAGGGAAAAGACGCATTTTCTTTTGCCATGCCTCCAAAACAGCAGCGGCGGGCGCTGGTTTAATGCCCACAGCCGCCCGCCGACAGCACCACTTTTATTCCCTTAGCGCCAGAGGGCTTTGCCGCTCAACACGTGCTCGCCCAGCACCAGTTGCCACACGTACAGCCCTTTGCTGCGGAACACTTCGGCGGGCAAATCCCAGCGATTGTAGCCACCAACCAGAGCGCGCTGGCCTTCGTACACCAGCCGGCCGCTGCCGTCGAAGAGCAACAGCCGGGCAGGCTGCTCCGCAGGAGCGCGAATGTGCAACAAGGCGCCACTGCCGTCAGCGGAGTAAGCAAATACCGCGCGCTCAGCACCGGAAGGTGCCAAAATCGGCGTCGAAGTCGTCTTTTTGAAATCCAATTCAAGGGCATAAAATGCCGAGCAATCATGGCCTACGGCAAACATGGGCAGGCGTCCGGGGCCTTCCGCGAAAGGCTGAATGGCATCTTCAACCTGTACGTCTTTTTGGGCCCGAATGCGCATATAGAAAAGCGGTGCATTGGCCGGTAAAGCGGCTTCGGGCTGGCCAAGTATCCCCCGAAGGCGTCCTTCGTCGGTGCGGTAGTGGTAGCTCCACAATACGGAGGAGCCATAATCGGCCCAGCAGTCTTCCAGGGCTATCAGCGTTGTATCCAGCTGCAGACCTATCTGCACGTAGTAGGCCGACAGTGGGTCCGACAGCACGACCGCGAGCGTATCCGACTGGCCAGCGCTGAGTTGTTTCTGCGGGAGAACGAGCGCCGATACGCCCACCACCGGCGGATGCGGCAGGTGGAAGTCGCCGTTCACATCGCCCGATTTCGTTCCCAACACCCACAGCGTATCGCCCTCATAGGCAGCCAGTTGGGTGAGGTTGAGGTATGGGTAACTATTCACCGGATAATTCGGGAAAACCGAAGACAACGCGGGATAGAAACGCCACACCGGCGCCTGTGCCAGCGTATCGGTTTGTGCAAGAACCAGTTGCAACAGCTGGCTGAAATCGGAAGCCACCACCGAATGAGTGCTGTTGACATCGGCGGCCAGTCCCTGGTACGCATGCAAGGGAGCAAGCCCCCACAAGTACCGGGCTACCACGCACAAATCCGCCGCGTCTGCACCCTGTCGGTAGTTTTGGCCCGGCAGGGTGCCGCCAAACGTAAACAGGGAGTCGCTCGGATAATCCGCCAATGGCAACACTACCGGCGTGCAATGCTGCCCTACAGGCAAGGAGAACACCTGAAGTACTTTGGGTGGATGCCCTAAAGCCGCTGGAGCACTCATCAACAACAATTCGGCGCCCGGCAAAGGCGTCGTGTCGCGCCAAAATGCCGAGCACAGCGTGAAACGGATCGTGTCTGCAGCAGCCGCATCTGCCAGCAGCGTTTTGTCGCCATTTGCGAGGGGCAATGAAACAGACGCTATTCTCGCGCCTTGAGCATATATGCCAGAGACGAATAGCACACAGAGGGCCCAAAAGGCCAACACAACGAAAGGGAGGTAGATTTTTTTCATGACACAGCGAGGTTTTTAGCAGATACAAAATTGGTGATGCCTGCGGCTAAAGGCCAAATGCAAAATGACGCTTCGCCAGAAATAGACAAAAAAACCGCGTCAAAACCAAAAGAACAGGGGGCACCCCCAAATGGAGGTGCCCCCTGCTGCCAAAGCGCCTCTTTGAAAAGCCGCCTCACCGCATGAGCGTTACATCGCCTTTGTACAGGATGATTTCGCCGTCTATGAACTCTATCTCGGCGTAGTACACGTACACGCCAGGCAAACCGCGAGAGCCCCGTACCTGTCCGTCCCAACCCAGCACCGGATCGTTC
>CAZYEV010000077.1:0-34607 GCA_964646615.1 uncultured Saprospiraceae bacterium | reverse complement strand
CGTTGAACCATAACCGCCGTTTATTCCATGTCCAAGTCTCCCCCGACGGTGACCCCGCGTGCCGCACCCAGGTGGTTACCTACGCAACACTGCGTCCGGACCCTTCCGTGCTATCGCCCAACCCCTGCAGCAACTTCGTACGCTACACAGGCTCGCACCTCGGCCCTATGATCGCCCAACTGAACAGCGCCGACGGACGCGTAGCGCGCCTGCTGCGCTTAGAAAACGGAACGTTGGATGTCTCTACGCTGCCGCCAGGGTTGTACTCCGTGCTCCTGCGCGACGCTGCAGAAACTAACCGCATACTGCATCGGCAAACCCTGGTAAAAGTGTGGGACTAACCTCGGAAGCGCTACTGAGGCGACCACCTCCCCGGCGGGAGATGTCGCCTCAATAGCGCGCGCCCCAAAACCACGGGCGTTCGGCCTTTTTCTGTTCGGCGATGTATTTGCGCAGTATTTCGCGGTACTGTTCGAGAGACACTTTTTTGCCCTTGATTTTAGGCTTGGGCCAGTCTAATTCTGTCTTCAGAGCGCGCAGGTCAATGCGGTCAGCGGTGATGACCATAGCGCCGTTGTTGTAGTTGGCTTCCAGGATGAGGCCGGGCAGGCCGCACAAGTCCTCTGGGCCGGCGGGTACGGGCAGGTCTAAGGCAAACCAGGCCTCGATGCGATGGCCTTTGAGGGTGTCGTCCCACCTGGCATTCATACATACATAGCCGGCCACCTCCCTGAGGTCGTTGAGGATCTTCCACTGCGGGCACTGCAGGGTGTCTTCAATGAGGTAGGTGCGCCCTTCGGCCTTTACCATATCAAACTGGCGCCCTTGCTCAAAATCGCGGTAGAACAGCAGCGGCTCTTTGCGCCAGGCATAGCCAATCATTTCTGCTTCGGCCACCTCATCGGATGACTCGTAACGGCTGCGCTGAGGCGAAAAGTAAAGGCGCATGTATTCCTTCCATTCGGAACGGTTGCCCCACATGTAGGCGGCCTGCTCGCGCTCACGGGCCGAGACGTAGTCCAGGGCAGCCATCTTCTTGACCCAGTCGTGTTTGACTAAGTAGCGGATTTCACCCTCGGCCACCTGAGCAGCGGCGGTATTGAGCAGGGCGAGCCACAGCGTCAGGGATAGGGAGAGCAGAAGGCTGGGGGCCAAATAAATTTGGCTGTTGCGGGTAGCCAAACAAGTTTGGCTGTTACGGGGGGCCAAACAAGTTTGGCCGCTACAGGAGATTTTTATGTCCATACTCCGGTTGGCTGGATGTGCTGTTTAATAGATAGTGATACCGTCACTGCTGCCTTTTACCTTGTCGGCGTGGCCGCGGAAGTTGTAGCTGACGCTGAGCATAAAGTAGCGGGCCAGTGTGGGTGCAATACTGGTTGTGATGAAGTTTTGCGCACCGCTCTGGTTGATGGTGATGCGGCGATTGAGCAGGTCGAAGGCTGCCAGACGCATCTCGATGCGATTTTTGGGCCCCAGCAGTCGGCGCACAGAGGCATTGATAATGGGCACTTCCTGGCGAAAGTCGAAGGTCGGATTGCTGAAAAAGCGATAGTTGAAGTTGCTCTCCACAAAGGTTTTGGAAATAAATTCCCACTTGAGGGAGGCGCCTGCCGAATAGCTGCGGATGCGCTGGTTGAGGTCGCTTTGAATGGAATACGAAATGTTGTTGAGACCGGCACCACCGTTGGTGCTGAAAAAGAGCTTCGAGCCAAGCGTCAGGTTGAGCGAGGCATTCAAGCCCAGATCGCGGTCATCGGTTTCATTGCGCACATCATTGACGAAAGCCGGTGCTAAGCGGCGGCCAGTGTAGCCGCTGAAGGAGAACGACAGGCGGTTTTTCACAATAGGTACATTGCTCCACCAATAGGCCCACAGTCTTTGTCCGCCAGCCACATTTTCCGGGCGGCTGATGGTGATGATGCCGAGACTATCGGAGCGCTCCACCCGCTGGCTGAAGACAATCTGACTTTCGTACCAGTTGACATCAAAGCTAAAACCAAAGCTGGCAAAGGAGGCATCATCCCAGTAGTAGGTACTGAAGTCGAGGGTGTGCGCGCGTTCCGGGCCTAATTCCGGGTTTCCGATGCTCTGAAAAGCCGGATTGGTGAAGATGGGGATGGGTTGCAGGTTGGAGAAGGAGGGCGCTAATACCTGATAAGTGTACTCAATGTCGAAACTCAGATTATCGGTAGGCTCTACTTCGATGGCGGCATACGGGATGAGGTCGCCAAAAGAGCGCCGGATGGGCGGGGCCAGCAGGGGCAGTTCCCGGTCTCGGGCGAAGCGTCCGTTGAGGGTGAGTTGCTGCCCGGCCAGGCCGACGGTAGCGTTGAAGCCCTCGACAACGTAGCGGATGCTGGAGCCGAGGCGGTAGTACTGCTCAGCAAAGCGGTAAAACACGCTCAGGCTGTCCACGCGGGCATCGCCCTGGTCGGGGGCGCGCACCTGGCGGTTGGCGTCGTTGTCGGAGTAGCGCGCGTTGGCAAACGTCTGCCAGAACCAGCGCTGGCTGAGCGGCTCTGAGTACAAGGCACTGCTCTTCAGTTGCCGCCCGTTGGCGTCGTTGAGGTTGCGCGTGCGGAATTGTTCGAGGCGCTCGAAGGGCACAAAGAGTTGATTTTGAGAAAAGAAACGCTCGCGCTGGTCTGAGACCTGCTGGCTGTAGCCCGCGCTAAGGGCCAGAGCGCGCCCGGCTTTTCGGAAGCGATGCCGAAAGATGGCTGAAGTGTTGAGCGTCCAGGCCTGACGGTCAGAGCCGTTGTCGGCTCCAATGCGGTTGATGACGTTTTGGGGTGCGTCGCTGTCGAAGAAGCGCTGCTGGCGCAGTTCCTGGTCGTCGGAGCGGCTCCAGCTCAGCCCGCCCTTGAGGATGAGCACATTGAGCGAGTCGAAGTTGCGCTCAATGCGCGTATCGAAGCGGTGGTTGCCTCGAAATTCGTTGCGCTGTAGGGTGTCGGTATTGCTGAAAACACCCGTATTCAGGAAGTTATCGCGGCGCGCGAACTCTTCCAGGTCGAGAAAAGTCTGGTTGTAGATGTAGCTGGCGTTGGCCTTAGTTTTTTTATTGTCAAAATTGTAGTTAACACCGCCTCCGGCGTTGCGCGTGAAGCCGCGCCCATCGAAGTAGTTCATCAGGCCGCTTTCGGAGGTGGAGAAATAATAGCCTCCCGACATGCCGCCAAAGCCGAAGTCGCCGCCATCGAATTCCTGGAAGGTGTTTTGGCCTTTGAATTCGCTGTAGTCTTCCCAGTTGACGCCTGTTTCGTTGATGTTGTTGCCGTAGCCGATGAGGGAGAACTGCTGACGGTCGTCGAAGCGGTTGTAGTTGCCGCGCGTGGCCCAGCGGTTGTCGGAGCCTCCGGCGAGGGTGGCTTTGCCGAAGGCGCCTTTTTTATACTCCTCTTTGAGTTCCAGGTTCATGACGCGCTCCTGTTTGCCGTCGTCCACGCCGATGAGGCGGGCGGCCTCGGACTTTTCATCGAACACCTGGACTTTGGAAACGGTCTCAGCGCCCAGGTTTTTGGTGGCCAGCTTGGGGTCGCTGCCGAAGAAGGTCTTGCCGTCCACATAGACGCGGCGCACGTCGCGGCCCTGGGCTTTGATGTTGCCCGCGTCATCCACCTCGATGCCGGGCAGGCGGCGCAGCAGGTCTTCCACCGTGGAGCCGGGCGGCACCTTGAAGGTAGTGGCATCGTACTCGATGGTGTCGCCCCGGATGTACAGCGGTGCTTTGGCCGTGCGCACCACCACCTCCATCAGCTCGCGCTGAATGGGCTTGAGCACTAAGGTACCCAAATCCACTGTCTCGCTTTCGGCAGGCGACAGGTATTGCTGGTAAGGCAAATAGCCGACGTATGAAATTTTGAGCAGATAGGCCGTGTTTCGTACATTTTTGAATACAAACGCTCCCTGCGCATCGCAGCGCGCAAAGGTCAGCAGCGTCGAGTCCGCCGGATTGAGCAGCATGACCGTAGCCATGGCCGCCGGCTCCCCGACGCTGTCGGTAGCAACAAGGCCTTTCAAGGTAACGCGGCTCGGGGTCTGAGCATTCAGGGCATTTGCCCAAAGCGAGAAAATCGCCAGAAGCAGGCGAAGGAAGACAGGTTTCTTCATACGGCAAAAACAGGTCTACAAGAAGGGTAAACTTATCTGCAAAGATGCGCAGGCAATCAGGAATGTACAGCCCTTTAACATCTTTGAGAAGAGGTGGGCAAGCGCTCTGTTTTGCTGCACCTCCCTTTTGAATAGATACGAATGCCAGCCTCTGTCTCCACCTCTGCGGCCGGGTGCTGTTTCGCAAACAAAGCGCTTCGGGCAGCGTTACCCACTTACCTTTGCCACGTTGAAAAGCCGCCGGTATCATGCCGTTAGAGGCAACCGTCGTTTTTTCGTCTTCATCATAAGGGCCGCCTCAGCGGCGTTGACAACGCCCGCAAACGTTCACCCAATAGCACTCGTCCTTTTCGATTATATGCGTATTCTGCTCTTCTTCGCCCTATTTTGCCTGACGGCAGCCCGCGCCTGGGCACAGCCAGCCACCGAGTCCAAACTCATCCAGTTCTCCGGGCTGGTAGTTACGAACTTATACGGCAACATGGTGCCGGTGCCCTATGCCACCATATCGCTGCCCGAAAAGCGCCGCGGCACTTACTCCGACCACCGCGGCTTCTTCACCATCGTAGTCGAGAAGGGCGACCTCATCCGCTTCAGCTGCATTGGCCTGGAAACGGTAACTAAGCGCGTGCCCGATACGCTGACGCAAGACCGCTACTCCATCGTGCAAATCATGGCCCAGGATACGCTCACCCTGCCTGAAGTCGTCATCTTCCCCTGGCCTTCGCGCGAGCACTTCAAAATCGAGTTCCTTAAAATGGACGTTACGCCCGAACTGCAGCGCATCGCCGCCGAAAATGTGGCTAACGAATACGTGGCCGAAGCGCGCCGCAACCCCGACATGGTGCCCTACGGCGGTCGCGAAAGTGCCAACTTCTACCTGCGCCGCCAATCGCGCGAGTACGTCTATTTCGGCCAAACGCCGCCCATGAACATCTTCAGCCCGCTGGCCTGGGGCGAATTTTTCAAGGCCTGGAAAAACGGCGATTTTAAGAAAAAACAGTAGCCCTCCGCCGCATGTCTTTTGCCGAGCAGGTGCTGGCCTTTAGCCAGGCGTTGCGCATTCCGGACATACCGCTACCCGAGGGCTTCTCCTGGCTCTTTCCCTACGAACAGGCCGAAACGCAGCGGGTCATGGCGCTCTTCTACCGAAAGTACTACGCCGATGACGCACCGCGCTTCTTTCTTTTTGGCATCAACCCAGGCCGCTTTGGCGCCGGCATTACCGGCATACCGTTTACCGACCCGGTGCGGCTGGAAGAGGACTGCGGCATTCCGAACACCTTCCCTAAAAAACAGGAACTCTCGGCTCAGTTCGTCTGGCAGGTCATCCGCGCTTTCGGAGGGCCAGAGCGTTTTTTCCGACAGTTTTACATCGCAGCCCTGTCGCCGCTGGGCTTTTTGCGCAATGGCGTCAATGTCAATTACTACGACGACCGCCACTTGCTGCGTGCTGTAGAGCCTTTTTTAGTTTGGAACATTCGCACTCAAATGGCTTTCGGTGCCCGCCGCGAAATAGCCTTCTGCCTCGGCGAAGGCCAGAACTTCCGCGTTTTCCAGCGGCTAAATGCCGAACACGGCTTTTTCAACCACATAGCCGCCCTGCCGCACCCGCGCTGGGTCATGCAATATCGGCGCAAAAATGCTGGCGACTATGTAGAGCGCTACCTGCAAACGCTCCAGACCCTCACGGCCCCGTAACCGCCAAACTTGTTTGGCCTCAGTGGCGACCAAACTTGTTTGGTCGCCCTCAAGCCCTTTACAAAACATCCCAGCAAAAGGAAAAAGTTTGCGACATTTGACGCCTGTAATACCTTGTCAAACAAGTTTGGCAGGTACTGGGCCAAACAAGTTTGGCAGCTACTACGCCAAATAAATTTGGCGGCTACAAGGTCAAATATTTGACAGTACCAACAAAATCGTATCTGCCATGCGAACCTTCTATCGCCGGAATTTGCCTCATTTGCAGCCGGCAGGTGCAACGTTTTTTGTTACGTACCGTTTAGCAGGCTCTCTACCCGCAGCGCTTATCTGGCAAATGAAGCAAGAGTATGAGGAGGTAAGAACACGTTTAGAGAAAAACCCAACGGATAAGACGGGTTTACTTTTATACAATGAGCGAAAGCGGTATTTCGCTCGATACGATGCGCTGTTAGACTCGCTCCAGCACGGCCCCGATCATCTTTGCAAGCCTGAGGTGGCTGAAATAATACGCCAGGAATTGCACCACTTCGATGACAAACTCTATGCCCTGCAGGCCTACTGCATCATGCCTAACCACGTCCACCTTTTGATAGATACTGGTCTGCAAATCCCTGCAGACTGGGCGCCAGAAGACGGCGAATATCTGAACTATGCTCCCTTAGAGGTCATTATGAAGCGCCTTAAAGGTCGCTCAGCCGTCTTGGCTAATCGGGCGCTGGGTCGGTCGGGACAGTTCTGGCAGCGGGAGAGCTATGACCATTATGTGCGTAGCGAACGAGAGTTGAATAACATTCTGCGCTACATCCTCGACAACCCTGTAAAAGCAGGCTGGGTGGAGCAATGGGAAGACTGGCCGTACACCTATTGCCGCCCATAACCCGTAACCGCCAAACTTGTTTGGCACTGGTGGCGACCAAACTTGTTTGGTCGCCCTTGTACTCCTTAAAACAGTCATCCTGCTATATTGGATCGCCTTGCCAAACAAGTTTGGCAGGCACCGGGCCAAATAAATTTGGCAACTACAGGGCCAAACAAGTTTGGCAGGCACTGCGCCAAATAAATTTGGCGGCTACAGGGGCAAACAAGTTTGGCGGGTACTGTGAGGCGCGTAAATTGCCGCCCGAAAATCCAGGTGCGGCGCATGCAGCACTGTTATCCGTTTTGAGTATGCGTTTTCTGTTCAGTTTTCTGGTGGTTGTTCTGACGCTGGCTTTTCTCATCACAATGGTGATTTACCTGATAAAGCGCGCGTTCAGTGATGTTCGCCTTCCAGCGCCCGGCAACAGCAGCTCCGCTTTTCGCGATGTGCTGGAACAGTTGCGCCAGCAGGTGAAGGCCCTGACGCCGGATCTGGTGCCGTGGGATGGGGAGATGTTCTCACTGCTGTCGTTGCGTCGGCAGCCGGCGCGTGGCAAGGGTCGTTTTCGGTCTGATACGACGGGCTACCTGTTAAGCATTTTTCAGGAGCCGGTGGTAGCGTTTGCTGCCCAGAGTGCTGGCAAGCACAAAGTGATGGTGGCGCGCCTGCACGACCGGGAGTTTGTGTTTCGGCACAAAGACAAGGAGGTGGAAATCTGGCTCAACGGCGAGCCGTTTGGCACCTTTACGGGCGGGGCGCTACTGTCGGCCGATAAGGGTGCCCGATTGCTGGCGAAGGTGGAAGAGAGGCCTTCGGAACAGCACAGTGAGGTGTTGCTCTCGAGCGGTCGTTCGGTGAGCCTGACCAACCGCGAGCGCGCTTCGGGGCCCAACCCGCGCGCAGCAGTGCTGGTCAAAGAGCTGACGCGCGAGGAGGAGAACGCTGCGCTGGCTGTCGCCCTCTTGCGGTTATTGGCGTGAAAGGCCTGTTGTGCACTTTTCCGCTACTTTCGCCGTTGGTTTTGCCTTCTTTTGGCCCTTGTAGCCTGATGCTGCTTGCGCGGTTATCCCTTTTTAAACGACAGACATGACGAAGAAAAAACCTTCTCGCACCTCAACGACGCCGAAACCGACTGCTGCGGCAAGGGCGCCGAAAGTAGCGGTGCCTGCGGGCGACCGTTTTCCTTTCGTATGGGCGCTGGCCCTGATGGCCCTGACCGGCCTGCTCTTTTCGCCTATGCTGGGCAACGAGTTTACGAACTGGGACGACCAGTTCTACGTCCTGGAAAACGCACTGCTGCGCGGGCCGGACTGGAAGGGCATTTTCACACAGCCGGTGGTGTCGAACTACCACCCTTTGACCATTCTGACGCTGGCGCTGAATTATCAGGTGTCGGAGTTGAAGCCGTTCTCGTACTATTTCGTCAACTGGTTGTTGCACCTTGCCAATACGGGTCTGGTGTTTTACTTCATCTGGCTACTGGCCGACCGGCGCCGCTGGGTAGCGCTGTTTGCGGCGGCGGTGTTTGCCGTGCATCCGATGCACGTCGAGTCGGTGGCCTGGATTTCGGAACGCAAGGATGTGCTCTATACTTTTTTCTACCTGTTGGGCCTCGTTGCCTACTGGCGTTACCTCAACACAGGTGGGCGCGCCTCGTATCTCGGGGCGCTGGGTTGGTTGGTGCTGTCGCTCCTGTCGAAGCCGGCGGCAGTGGCGTTCCCGCTGACGTTGCTGGCCTTAGATTATTGGAAAGGACGCTCGTTTCGCGAGGTAAAGCTGTGGGTGGATAAGGTGCCGTTTTTTGCTCTGGCTTTTGCCATGGGGGTAGTTACAGTGCTCATTCAATCGCAAAAAGCGATGGCCAGCATAGAGATGTACTCCCTGACGCACCGGCTGTTTTTTGGGTGTTACACCCTGTTGGCTTATGTGGGGCGCTTTTTCTGGCCGTGGCCGTTATCGCCGTTTCATCCGTATCCGCCGGTCAATCAATTGGGCTTGCTCGTTCAGGCCTCGCCGTTGTTGTTGCTGGCGGCGGTAGGGGCGGTGTGGTATTTTCGCCGCAACCGGGCGTTGGTGTTTGGAGCGCTGTTTTATTTAGCCAATATCATTTTAGTGGCGCAGTTTGTTTCGATTGGTAACACACTGCTGGCTGAGCGCTACACCTATGTGCCGTACATTGGTCTGGCCTTCGCGCTGGCGATGTCGGTGGCATTGTACGCGCCTGAGGCGCTACGCCAGCCGCTGAGCTGGGGGTTGCTGGCAGTTGCTGTGGTGGGCTTTAGCCTGCTGACTTACCGCTATTTAGACACCTGGAAGAATACCGAAAACCTCTGGAACACCGCTATCCGGTATGCGCCTACGGCATCGGTGCCGCGCTCCAATCGGGCACATCATTACTACCAGGAAGCCCTGAAGCCGGAAAATGCCAGCCGCTACGACGAACTCATGCGCAAAGCCGGCGAAGACTGCGATGCGGCGCTGAAAGGCGACCCGAAGCACTATGCTTCTTTAGACATCCGCACCCTGACGCACGTGCGCCTGGGCGAGCTGGAACAGGCGCTACCCTACGCCGAGCGCATGGTGCAACTGGCGCCACAGAACCCTAAGGGCCACGTCTTGCTGGGTACCGTATTTCAGCGCATGCGGCGCTACGACGAGGCCATTGAGGCCTTCAACCGCGCGCTGGAACTGTCGCCCAACGACGCCGACGCACTCAACGGACGCGGCGCCTCGCTGTTCAATGGCCAGCAGAAATACCAGGAGGCCTTAGCCGACTTTGACAAGGCCATCGCCATCCAGCCCAACAACGGCATGGCGCACCTCAACCGCTCGCGCTGCTACTTCATGTTGGGCGATAAGGCCCGCGCCCGCGAAAGTGCCGAAAAGGCCCGGGCGCTCGGTACTGCCGTGCCCGAAGACTATTGGCAGCTCATTCAGTGAAAACCCGTGCGCCTTTACGCGCTGAACGCCCGTTCTTTGCGTTGAACTTCGCGCAAAAGGCTTTTCACCAAAAACACATCGCTCCCCTTATGCGAATCCTCTTCCTGACCCTGCTGCTGACCCTGCTGACTCGCCCGGGTATTGCCCAGGAACAGCCGGCCTACGAGCCCAACTGGAACTCGTTAGACAGCCGCCCGCTGCCGGAATGGTGGCTCGATGCCAAACTGGGCATTTTCATCCACTGGGGTGTTTATTCCGTGCCGGCATACGCGCCGGTTGGGCATTATGCCGAATGGTACCAGCATGCGCTGGAAACCAATGCTCACGAAGGTAAAGTGCGCGAGTTTCATGAAAAAAACTTCGACAAGCGCAGCTACTACGACTTAGCCAAAGACTTTCGGGCTACCCTGTTCGACCCTGCCGAATGGGCGGCGCTCATCCAGCAATCGGGTGCGCGCTATGCTGTGCTGACGGCCAAACACCACGACGGCTTTTGCCTGTGGCCCAGCGCCGAAGCCGACCGCTCTTGGGGCTTCCCGTGGAATGCCAAAAGCGTCGGCCCAGGCCGAGACCTGGTAGGCGAGCTGTTTGAGGCGCTGCGCAAAACGCCCGTGAAGCCCGGCCTGTACTATTCGCTGTACGAATGGTTCAACCCGCTGTGGAAGCAAGACCGCAACCGCTACGCCTATGAGCATGCGCTGCCTCAGCTGCACGACCTCATCACCCGCTATCAGCCCTGGGTGTTGTGGGCCGACGGCGACTGGGATGCCTCGCCCGAAGTGTGGCGCTCACAAGCGTTTCTGGCCTGGCTTTACAACCAAAGCCCTGTGCGCGAATACGTAGTAACCAACGACCGTTGGGGCAGCGGTACGCGCTTCCAACACGGCGGCTTTTACACACCCGAGTACCAGCCTGAGCTGGACTTCGAGCATCCGTGGGAAGAAAGCCGCGGCATGGGCCACTCCTACGGCTACAACCGCGCTGAAAATGCCGCCGACTACAGCTCTGCGCAGGCGCTGGTGCTGCACCTGATTGACCGCGTGGCTCGAGGCGGCAACCTGTTGCTTAACATCGGCCCCGATGCCCATGGCAAAATCCCGCCCATCATGCAGGAGCGCCTCATCGAACTGGGCAAATGGCTGGCCGTCAACGGTGAGGCCATCTACGGCACGCGCCGCTGGCGCATCCCTTACCAGTGGAGCGCCGGTAGTTTGAATTACAAGCACGACCCTTCCAAAGGTGATTTCATCCTCAAACAAACCCTCAACCCCGACCCGGGCTACGCCGTCAAGGAGGTGTTTTACACCTACAACCCCAAGACGAACAGCCTGTATATCCTGCTGCCGCGCTATCCCAGCGACGGGCGCGTTATCCTGCGCGACGTGCAGCTGCCCTATGGCGCTGATGTTACGCTGTTAGGCTCCAAAAGCCGCCCGCGCGTAGAACTGAGCGGCAACAACACCATCCTGAACCTGCCCTTTTACGACCCTAACGCCTTCAGCGCGCCGTATGCCTTTGTGGTCAAAGTGGCCAACTACGGCGCCTTTGTAGGTGCTCCGGCCATTCGCGTGCAGTACGACTCACTTTCGGTGCGGCCAGTGGTGAGCCTTTCTTGTACCTCACCCGACGCTGCGCTGCACTACACGACCGACGGCAGCGCGCCCTCGGAATTTTCGCCGCGCTACGAACGCCCGTTTAGACTGGAAGAGAGCGCTTTGGTACGCGTGCGGGCCTTTCGTCAGGGTTTGCTGCCCAGCCGCGAAGACAGCCTGCGCGTGCGCGTGCCGGCGTTTATGCCCAGCCTGTCTATGTTTCGCCAGCCACAGCGCGGCCTGACGGTAGAGCTGGTGCGCCCGTCGGAGTACACTATCGCGGCACTTCAGCAGGGCGCTATCCTGAAGCGCTCGGTCGTCAGCGGCTTCGAGCTGGACCCCAGCTGCCAGCAAGGGCCATGCGGTATGGTGTGGAAGGGCTACTTCTTCGCCCCACAAACACGCGGCTATGAATTCTTCCTGGCGTCCGACGATGGCTCGCGCTTAGACATAGACAACCTGACCATTGTGGACAACGACGGCGATCATACCCTGCGCGAACGCAGCGGCGTGGCCTTCCTGCAACAGGGCTGGCACCAGCTGCGCCTGTTCTACTTCAACAGCGGCGGCGAGGCCGCTCTGCGCGTGTGGTATGCCCCCATAGGCCGCGAACGCACACCCATACCGGTCGAAGCATTAGGGCACTAAAACGATGCCATGAGCCTTTCTGATAGTGCTTTCGACGTAGCCATCGCCGGTGGAGGCATTGTGGGGCTGGCCTCAGCGTGGCAACTGCTGCAGCACCGCCCCGATTGGCGCGTGCTGGTATTGGAAAAAGAAGACCGCGTAGCAGCGCATCAGAGCAGCCGCAACAGCGGTGTCATTCACAGCGGCGTCTATTACCGCCCGGGCAGTTTGCGCGCGCTCAACTGCCGACGCGGCTACGGGCTGTTGCTCGACTTTTGCCAGCAGCACGGGCTGCCCTACGAGGTTTGTGGCAAAATCATCGTAGCCACCACGCCTGAGGAGCGCCCGGCCCTCGATGTGCTGCACGAGCGCGGCACGGCCAACGGCCTGACGGGTTTGCGCCTGCTCGGCCCGGAGGAAGCCCGCGAAATCGAGCCACACGTGCGCGCCGTGGCCGCCCTGCACGTGCCACAAGCCGGCATTACGGACTACGGGCGCGTGGCCCAAAAACTTGCCGAACGCATTGCACAGGCGGGCGGTGTCATCCGCACAGGCACGCGCGTACGCCGCTTGCAAGCCACATCGGAGGGCGTGTGCATCGAGGCCGACACGTGGGAGGGCATGGCGCAGCGCGTGGTTACCTGCGCCGGCTTGTACTCCGACCACCTCGCCCTGCGCAGCGGTGCCTCGCTCGATGTGCGCATCCTGCCCTTCCGGGGCGAGTATTACGAACTGAAGCCTGAGCGAGAGCATCTGGTGCGCCATCTCATTTATCCGGTGCCCAATCCCAACTTCCCGTTTCTGGGCGTCCACTTCACGCGCATGATTACAGGTGGCATCGAGGCCGGGCCAAACGCCGTGCTCGCCTTCCGGCGCGAAGGCTATCGGCGCTGGGACATCCATCTGGGCGAGTTGGCCGAGGCGCTGGCATTCAAAGGCTTCCAGCGTTTGGCCCGCCGCTACTGGCGCGACGGCTGGGCTGAAATGCAGCGCTCTTTTTCCAAAAAACACTTCGTTCGCGCCCTGCAACGCTTAGTGCCTGAACTGCAGCCCGATGACGTGGTGCCGGCCCGCAGCGGCGTGCGCGCCATGGCATGCACGCCGGAGGGGCAGCTGCACGATGATTTCCTTTTCGTGGAGACGCCGCGCATTCTGCATGTGTGCAATGCACCCAGCCCGGCAGCCACAGCCTCGCTGGCCATTGGCGAAACGGTGGCGGAACGGGTACTGAAAATGGCATGATCAGGGCGATAAAGGTAGCTATGCTGTCAGGGCATTGGAAACAACGTACAAATCGCCTTTTCCTAAAACCAATCCGTTGGTTCGGAATACCTTCGCCGCCGGCTTTTGGGGAGCAAGCACTGAATTCAGGTAAAATGACATCAAGACTCAGTTTTGAGCAGATATACGAAGAGTGGATAGAGCAGCCGTCCAGTACTTATCGCCGCAGTATTGGAGCACCGGTACATTTAAGCGAAGCCGAACTTGGCAACTTTGTGCAACACTTGCGCAATTACCGCGCCGCCTACCCCGGCATGGCCACCTGGCTGCTTTTAGATTACGCTACGCTTAGCGTCAGGCAAAGCGAGGGCGACGCGAACGTGTTTGGCATGCCCATTCGTGCCAAGCGCGACGCGCTTGCCCGCATCCACCCGGACTACCTGCTGCCCTACCTGCGCTGGCGGCGGGCTGCGTATGACCTGATGGCCGTATATCCGGAGAAAATCCGCCAGCCGCTGAAGCACACTTTTCGCATCTCGCTGCCCATCAGGACGCACACTGGGCGATACTGGTGGTTCTGCATGAACTCGGCCGTCGTACAAATGGATGCCGAAGGGCGCATCGCCACCACCGTGGAAACCCTGTACCGGGAAAGTGAATGGTCGCGCCACAACCTTCGGCCTGTAGAAGCCAGCCTCTTCAGCCACGAACCGCAGGAGGACGGCCTAAACGCAGAACTGGCAGCGCAACTCTCTTTGCAACTCACCGAACTATTTACCGATGCAGAGCTGGATCTGCTGGCGCTCTACGCCGGCGGGAAGCCAACAACAGAAGCGCTGGCCGCTAAAAAATGGTCGCGCCATACCCTGCACGAGTACAACACCCATCTGCTGCGCAAAGCCCGCGAACTGTTCGTTTATGACTTCAAAAACGCCCGCCAGTTTGCGGAGTACTGCCTGGAGCGCCATATTCTGCAATTTAAACCACAATCCCCAAAGTAGGGGTTTGTTGGCTGAAAACCGCTTCGCTATTTTTGCACCAGCATTATCAAAGCACGCTACGACTTTTTCGTTTTCAAATTGATCGGGCTGCTCGCATCCGTAAGGGAAGCGGGCAGTTTTTTTTTATTATTCCTCTTAGGAAGCACTACATAACGGCAGCGGCGGCCCCGAGGGCGCGGACAAATCGCTGAGCACCCTTTCGGCACTCACCCATCCGGAGGACTTTGGAGAACCTTCTGAGCGCACACGTGTTTTAAATGTCATTTCCTTTCATTCAATAAAAACCTATCCCCTATGAGCGATCGAAATGCTATCGGGCTGGATGCCCAAAAAAGCGCGCAAGCTGCCGAACGTTTGAATACCCTGCTGGCCAACTACGCCATCTTTTACCAAAATGTGCGCGGCTATCACTGGAATGTGCGCGGCGAAAAGTTCTTCGAGCTGCATTTGAAATTTGAGGAACTGTACAACGACCTGTTAGTTAAAATTGACGAGATTGCCGAGCGCATCCTGACACTGGGTTTTGCCCCCCAGCATCGCTATTCCGCCTATCAGAAGATGTCGCAAATTCCGGAAAGTCAGGAGGTTAGCGACGGCATGAAGGCCGTAGAGGACATTTTGCGTTCCTTCCAGGTCATCCTGCCTATTGAGCGCGAATTGTTGGCGCTGTCGGCCGAAATTGGCGACGAAGGCACCAACGCTCTGATGAGCGATTACATTCGAGCGCAGGAAAAACTCGTCTGGATGTACTCGGCTTATCTGAACAAGTAGCTGCCCTTACGCAGGGCTATTGACGAAAGGCTAAAAACGCCTTAGAGCGGGCGCAGAGGAGTGCCGGGGTGTTTTTTCTCGGTGTCTCTCTGCGCCCGCATGACATAAAAAAGCGTTTCATAGCCTCCGGAAAAGGCTTGAAAAGAGGACGGCATTCTACTTCCGCTTGCGCTTTTTGTAGCTTTCCAGCACGAATGCGCCCAGTCCTTGTAGCGAGGCATAGAAGGCTTTGCCGTTGTTGGCCTGGGTGAATGCTTCCACAAAGCGCATCAGGTAGGGGTCGCTGGCGATCATGAACGTGGTGATGGGTATGTCCAGCTTGCGGCAACGCGCGGCGAGGTTGAGGCAGCGGTTGACGATTTTGCGATCCAGGCCGAAAGAGTTTTTGTAATAGTTTTTGCCCAGTTTCAGGCACGTGGGCTTGCCGTCGGTAATCATGAAAATCTGCTTGTTGGGGTTGCGCCGCCGGCGCAGGATATCCATGGCCAATTCAATGCCTGCCACCGTGTTGGTGTGATAAGGGCCGACCTCCAGGTAAGGCACGTCTTTGAGTTGGATAGGCCAGGCGTCGTCGCCGAAGACGATGATGTCCAGGGTATCTTTTGGGAAGCGCGTCTGGATGAATTCGGCCAGCGCCAGGGCTACTTTTTTGGCTGGTGTGATGCGGTCTTCGCCGTAAAGGATCATCGAGTGCGAAATGTCAATCATGAGCACCGACGACATCTGGCTCTGGTAATAGGTTTCATACACTTCCAGGTCGTCTTGCGTCAGCCGAAACTCGTCGAGGCCGTGGTTGATATAAGCATTTCGCAGCGAGTTGGTTACGGCGAGGTTTTCTAAGGCGTCGCCAAATTCGTAGGGCTTGACGTCGGCGGTAAACTCATCGCCGCGGCCGATGAACGTGGTATCGTGGCGGCCGCTTTTGGCCTTCTTGAGATCGCCGAAGATGTCGTCTAAGCTTTTCTGGCGCAGGGCGATTTCCATTTTGGCCGTGGGCCGGAAGCCTCCCTGTCCGTCGCCCTGGCGGCGGATGTAGCCTTTTTCCTCGAGGTCCCGGATGAAGTCGCCGATGCCGTAGTCGGGTGTAGTGAAATGATAGGTTTTGTCTAATTCGGTCATCCAGGCCAGGGCCTCTTCGACATTGCCGGAGGTGTAGAGGAGCAGTTCCTGAAAGATTTTGAACAGGCGCTCGAAAGGCTCCTGGTTGGGGTCGGCCTTGTACTCGGAGAAGCGATAGCCCAGCATGGCGATGGTATGTTTGGTTGGCTAAACGCCGGCGAGGTCGTTTTGGTTTTTAGCGAGAAAGCCGGCCCGACGGGCAGCATCGAGCCGGCTTTGGAGGGTGTCAGCCGAACATGGCGCGGTTGTATCGGTTAGCGACCTCTTCCCAGTTGACGACGTTGAAAAAGGCGCTAATATAGTCGGGGCGGCGGTTCTGGTACTTGAGGTAGTAGGCGTGCTCCCAGACGTCTAAGCCGAATATGGGTGTGCCGACTTTGGGCACGATTTGCATCATGAGGGGGTTGTCCTGGTTGGGTGTGGTGCTGATGAACAGGCTTTTATCCTTGCCTACGCACAGCCAGGCCCAGCCGGAGCCGAAGACGCTTTTGGCAGCGTCGGAGAAGGCCGTTTTGAACTGGTCAAAGGAGCCGAAGGTTGCATTTAGCGCCGCAGCAAATTGCCCTTCGGGCAGGGGGGCGCCGCCGGGTTTCATGATTTGCCAGAAGAAGGTGTGATTCCAGTGGCCGCCGGCATTGTTGCGGATTTTGCGGTCGGCGTCGGCGGTGGTGATGCGCGCCAGGATGTCGTCCAACTCGTAGTCGGCGTACACCGTGCCCACTACGGCATCGTTGAGGTTGTTGACGTAGCCGCCATGGTGCTTGCCGTGGTGGATTTCCATCGTTTGCTTATCAATGTACGGTTCCAGGGCATCCGACGGATACGGCAGCGGCGGCAGCGTGAAAGGCCCGGAACGACGCACCTTGGGCGGCGGGATGACGGCGGTCTTATTGCCGTTGGCCTTTTTGGCCGAGTCGCAAGCGGAGAACAACGGAGCAAGCGCTGCTCCAGCAGCCAGCCAGAGGGAGGTTTTCAGAAACGTTCGTTTTTGCATGGCAATAGCGATTGGACAATGGAAAATGAACAGTGAATGGTGAAAAATAGGGGGCGTATGAAGTGTAGAATGAAGGGTTTAGTGCGCTGTTGGTTGAATGCAACGACTAACGGCGCGCAAGTTAGCGAGGGTGTTTGGGAGGTGGGCAAATCTTTTTGCCGTTTTGGCGGTTATAGGGCCATTTTAGAAAAAGCATCTGACTGCCCATGTTTACCGGTATTGTGGAGGCGCTCGGCGTGGTAGAGCGTGTCGAACGCGAAGGCTCGAATGTACATTTCACACTGCGCAGCCCGATTAGTGCGGAGTTGCGAATAGACCAGAGCGTCAGCCACGACGGCGTTTGCCTCACGGTGGTGGATATCCGTGACGGCTGCCACGTCGTAACGGCCGTAGAAGAAACGCTGCGTCGCTCCAACCTCGGCGACTGGCAGCCGGGGCGGGTGGTCAATCTGGAGCGCAGCTTAGCCTGGGGCGGTCGGCTGGACGGCCACTTAGTACAGGGGCATGTGGATGATGTGGCCCATTGCACCACCATCGAGCCGCGCGATGGCTCCTGGCGCATCACGTTTCGGTATCGCCCTACTCCCGAACATTTTCTGGTGGATAAAGGCTCCATCTGCCTCAACGGCGTGAGCCTGACGGTGGTAGCCCCCCGCGACGACCTGTTCTCCGTAGCCATTATTCCTTACACGTGGGAGCACACCAACTTCTCTCGCCTGCGCGAGGGCGACCGTTTGAACGTGGAGTTTGACGTCATCGGCAAATACATTGCCCGCTACCTTGCCCTGTATGGGTCGGCGCTGGCGCGTCATTGAACGGTGGGCACGGCCCCCGGCCGGGCGCGCTCGTTTTCTACCCCCGCGGTGGGCGGCAACGGACGCCCCTCAATGCCGCGGAACTCCTCCTCGATGCGCTGTGCCAGGTTCTTTTTGAGCACTTCGCTGCGCTCAAATTCGCGCACGACCTCCTTTTTGCCGCGCTTCATGTCGTATTTGTCTATGTTGCCCCGGATGGTGTAAAACACGTTGAACCACCCTTCGCGCGCGGGCAACGGCTCCAGGTCGGGGTCGTGTCGTTTGATGCGGTTGACGAGCAGCTGCCCGACGTTCACTTTGAGGCGGTAATCAATGTCGTTGTCGAAGGTGTGCGTGCCCGAAAGGGTGAGGTTGAGCGCATTGCTCTGGATGAACATGACCGGCAGGTAAAGCGTGCGGTTCCGGATTTCCAGATAGTTCTGCAAGTCGGCAAAGCGGATGCGCCGCAGGTCTTCGATGTGAATGAAGGTGGAGAAGTCTTCCAGCATTTTTACCCCAACCAGTTCGCCGTCGGTGGCTCTGACGTCGGCCAGTACGCGGAGTTGGTCCATGAGGAAGTGATTACTTTCGTCCCAAAAGGCGTAGGCAACTACCCGGCCCGACAGCGTTCCGCGCAGGCTTTGGTGTGTGATGACGTCCTGGTCGAAGTTGTCGCACTGTTCCATGAGGGTTCGCAAGTCCACGGCCTGTAGGGTGATGCGCATTTTGAGGGAGGGCTGCGGGGCGAAGTAGCCCACACCACTCACCTGGGCGCTGCCCTGCATGGCCTGCACACCGAGGCGGAAGTTGAGCGTGCCGCGGTCGAAGGCGAGCAAGCCGCTGAATTGCTGACCGCGGATTTTGCGGTACTCGAAGGCGTCAAAGCCCATCTCGAAGACGCCTTTCAGCCGTTCGGTGATGCGCTGGCGCTCCTGGTTAGCCTCCGTGCGCAGCGAGTCTAAAGTGGCCGTATCGCCCGAGACTTCTTCCTCTGACACAGCGAAGAGGTCGAGCAGCTGGCCTACGTCTATGAAACGCCCCAGCAGCCGGGCGTTGAACTCCAGTTGGGCGTTTTGCGTGTTGAGCGAGTCGGCAAAGAGCACGGGCAGCAGGTTTTGCGCGTAGCCGTGAAGCAGCAGGTCGCTTCGCCCGATTTGCATTTGCACACTGTCGGAGCGCAGCAGGTTGTCTTGCAATACAATACGCCCCGAGGGAAAGCCTACTTCTACGCCGTTGTACGTCAGCGCGGCGGCATCGAACTGCACCTCAGCTTCGGCGCGCACGCGCGCAATGCGCTGCATGCTCGTCATGTCGGCATAGCGACCCTGCACCGACAGGTTGGGAATGCGCACGAGACCGTCGCCACCACTTACGCGTGGATTATGGAGTAAGCCGTAGGCGGCCTTGAGAGGCAAAGCGCCTTGCAGGCGAAAGTCCACCATGGGGTCGTCTAAGTCGGTAATCTTCAGTTGGAAGCCCAGGGGTTGACCGCCAAAATTGGCCTGAAAATCGGCGATTTCAAACACACCCTGGCCCGACGGCGGGGCACTGTAGGTGGTGCGGAACGATACGTTGCGAAGTGGGCTTTGCAGTTTTTCGGAAGAAACGGTTCCGTTGCGCAGGGTGGCCTCTACGCCCACTGTGGGCAATTGGGTCTTGCTGGCCCGGCCACGCACAAAGGCCGAGAATGTGTAGGTGCCGCTGCTCTGAAAGTCGCTGAAATAAGCGCTGTACGGCTCTGGCAGCAGGGCAATGACTAAGGAAATATCGCCTTCGCGCCCTTTCATCTGCACATTGATATCGGAGTACTCGCTCTTGTCCGACACGAAGCCTGAGACGTCAAAGCCGTTGCCGCCGACAAAGAGTTCGACGTTCTGCAGGTCGTACAGGCCTTTAGCCAGGTCCACCGCCACAACGGCGTTGTAGCGCAACGGCTGGCCCACCAGATAGCGGCTATCGCCCACCTGCAGACGCGCCACGGTCATGTCGGCCTGAGAAGATAGCGTGAACTGCCGGGCAGCGAAATCACCCGCCAGGCCGGCATTTTTCAGGTTGATGCTGGCCGTTTGCCGCGTATTGGCATTGTCGTAAGTAAGGAGCAGGTTTTTGAATTCGGCATTTTCCAGCGCTAAACGAAGGTTGCTGTCGCCCGAAGATGCCTCCGAAGGGTTTTCTTTGAAAATGTCGTAGTTGGCTCGCCCGCGCGCGTCAATGCGCACGTTGAGGGCACCGCCGCTCACCACCACCTTTTTTACCTCGATGCGTTCGCCAAACAGGCTGAACAGCCGAAAACGAAACGACACCTCCCGCGCCTGCAACAGGTAGCGCCCAAAGGCGTCTTTCAGCTGCACGTCTTCCAAATTGACCGACGCCTCCGGAAAGCGGCGAAGCAACGATAGCCCGGCTTTGCGCACGGTCAGCTCGGTGCGGAGTTGGTCATCCAGAGCATCCAGCAGGCGGCGCGTAATTGGCTCATTAAAGACCAGAGCAACCACCACCAGCATAACTATCAGCAGCAGCAGCGGTAGCCCCACCCACCACAAAAGGCGCTTCCACCAGCGGCGGCGCGGCGGCGAAGATTGTGTTTCAGACATGACGGCATGGGTATTTTTGGGCAAATATGGGAAAGCAGGCCCAAATAATGTCGCCCGCGAGAAAATTTAACGTCGCTGTGTGCAGGCACTTCTATTGGCAGTGGAAATCTGGCGTTCACCCACGCGCAAAAAGCGCAATCGTTTACCTTTGTTCGTTCTCTGCCATGTCTTCATGCAATTGCAGCCCTGGATTATGGACGAACTATTGGAATACATCAACTACAATCGCCGCGCCTGGGATGCCCGCGTACCTGTGCACGTGCGCTCGCGCTTTTACGATGTAGAAGCGTGGAAGCGCGAAGGCGATATCAGCCTTACGGACATCGAGTTGCGCGAGGTAGGCGACGTGCGCGGTCGCTCGCTATTGCATCTGCAATGCCATTTCGGGCAGGATACGCTCTCATGGGCACGCCTGGGTGCCCGTGTGGTGGGCTGCGACTTTTCGGAGGCGGCCATTGCACAGGCACGCCAGTTGGCTGAGGAGTTGTCGCTGCCCGCCGAATTTGTCTGCTGTTCGGTGTACGATTTGCCTCAACACCTCAGTGGCGAGTTCGACCTTGTATTCACCTCCTTCGGGGTGCTGGGCTGGCTGCCCGACCTGGAGCCCTGGGCCGACGTGGTAGCCCATTTCCTGAAGCCGGGCGGCGTTTTTTACATCGCCGAGTTTCACCCGGTGCTGTGGATGCTCGATGAAGAGATGCAGGCCTTGAAATACCCTTATCACAACGCCGGAGTTATCGAGAGCGAACTAAACGGCACCTATGCCGACCGTTCGGCAATGCTGTCGGGCAAGGAGTACAACTGGAACCACAGCCTGAGCGAGGTGCTCAGCCCGCTGCTGCGGCGCGGGCTTCAGCTGGAGCAGTTTCATGAATACCCCTATTCGCCTTTCAACTGCTTTCCGAATGCCGTGCGCGGCGACGACGGCTATTACCGCATTCGCGGGCTGGAGGACGTGTTACCTTTGGTTTTCACCCTGCGCATGCGAAAAGGCGGAGGAGTGGCGATAATAGGCCCCGCCTAAGCCAGCTCTACAATAGTTACCCCGTCGCCGCCCAATTCAGGTTCGGGGTGATAGGTGCGGGCGATGTGGCGGCCGTACTCGCGCAATTTGTCTTTCACTACGCGCCGCAGCACCCCCACGCCTTTGCCGTGCAGGATGCGGAGCGTGGAGGCATTGGCCAGCAGGGCATTGTCCACGAATTTTTCCAGGACGCGCATGGCCTCTTCGGGCGTCATGCCGCGAATGTCAATTTTATTTTCAAAGTCGGCAGTCTTCTGAATGTCGGTCTTAGGAGTGGAGGTGGGCACAGCGGTAGCAGGTGCGGCTACGGGCAAGAGGTCGCGCAGGCTGGCCGTCACGGTGAGGCCGCCCATGATGAGTTGCGCTTTGCCGTCTTTGATGGACTCGATGCGCCCAACGGCGCCACCGGCGCGCAGGCGGGCATAATCGCCCACCTGAAAGGCGCGGTTGGCGGTAGCCGCGGGCTTTTTTTCTTCCAATTGAATGACTTCAGCGTTGATGTCGTCAATCTGGCGGGCCGTTTCGGCGCGGGTCTGGCGCAGTTCCTGGGCGACCTGCTGGGCGCGTTCGAGGCTTTTTTCTTCGCGCAGCTGGCGCAGGAGTTTGTCCACCTCGCGGCTGGCCTGGGCACTGACGCGGAGTTCAAATTCTTTTTGGTCGAGTTTGAGGCGTTTGCGCCGCAGTTCCAGGTCGTGGTGCATGCTGTCGTAGGTTTTCATGAGGCGGTCGAGGTTTTCCTCTTTTGCCTTGAGGGTGCGCAACAGTTCTTCCAGTTCCTGTTTTTCGCGCTGGAGTTCGATGAGCAGGTCATCCACGGCGGTTTCGCTGCCCGTGCGTTTGCGCGCGTAGTCAATGACGCGCTTAGGCAAACCGCTTTTGGCGGCGATTTCAAAGGCATAGCTGCTGCCCGGGCGGCCTATTTTGAGTTCGTAGGTGGGCGACAGGGTGTCCTTGTCGAAGTGCATGCAACCGTTGAGGATGCCCTCGTGGCGAAAAGCGAAGACCTTGAGGTTGGAGTAGTGCGTGGTAATGACGGCGTACACGCCTTTTCGGTAGAGTTCCTGCAGGATGGCCTCGGCGATGGCGCCGCCGGGTTTGGGGTCGGTGCCGCTGCCCATTTCATCTATGAGCACTAAGGTATTGGGCGTGGCATGCTGGATGAAGATGCGCGCATTTTGCAGGCGCGAGGAGTAGGTGCTGAGGCCATCGTCTAAGCTTTGCTGGTCGCCGATGTCGGCAAAGACCTGCTCAAAGATGCCCAGTTCGCTCAATTCGTGTACGGGTACGAGCAGGCCGCTTTGCACCATGAGTTGGAGCAGGCCCACCGATTTCATGGCGACGGATTTGCCGCCGGCATTGGGGCCGGAAAGGACGAGGATGTGCTGTTCGGGGTGTAGGCGCAGGTCGAACGGGACGGTTTTTTTGCCAGCAGCCTTATTTTTCAGATACAGCAACGGGTGGTAGCCCTTTCGGATGCTGATGATGGGTTTTGGGCGCAGAATGGGCATATTGGCCCGCATTTCCAAGGCTAACTGTGCTTTGGCCTGAATGACTTCGAGGCGCAGCAGGGCTTCCTGATAGAGGGCGAGCAGGTCGGCGTGGGGGCGGATGCGCTGGCTGAGCTGGCGCAGGATGCGGAAGATTTCGCGGCGTTCTTCGGCTTCGAGGTCGAAGAGGTCGTTGTTGATTTCGATGATGGGCTCTGGTTCGATAAAGACGGTGCGCCCGGTGTCGCTCTCATCGTGCAGGATGCCGCGGATTTTGCGCCGGTGTTCGGCGGGCACGGCCAGCACGCGGCGTCCGTTTCGGATGCTTTCGGGTGCGTCGGAGAGCCAGCCTTTGTTGCGGTATTCGGCCACGAGTTGGCGGAAGCGGGTGTCCAATTCGCGCATTTTGCTCATTTGCTCGCGGCGGATGCGCATGAGTTCGGGAGAAGCGTCGGGCCGGAGGTCGCCTTTTTCATCGAACACTTCATCAATGGCCTTCAGCAAGTCTTCTTCCTGTGGCAAATGGGCAATGTGGGCATAGATTTTAGGGTAGATCTCTTTTTTAGGCCCGCTGAAGAAGCGAAAGATGCCGCGCATCAGCACGAGCACGCGGCGGATGTTCTGAAAGGCTTCTAAGGGCAGCGTGTAGTCCGGAATGGCCAGCAGGCGCAGATTGGGACGCAGGTCGGAGAATGTCTCTAAGGGCAGGCGTTCGTTTTTTTCCAGCAGGAGTTTGTAGTCGCGCACCTCTCTAAGCGCGGCGTCTATGCGCTCGAAGTCGAGCATAGGGCCGATGAGGCGGGCCTGCTCGGCGCCCATGGGCGTCAGGGTTCGCTTTTCTAAAAGGTCTGTTATTCGGTCAAATTCGAGCTTCTGCAACACGTCGCGCGGCTCGAAGCGCATGCTCTTTTCTTCCATTGGCGGCAAAATTACGGCAGCCCGCTGGCTTTAACGCTTCGGTAAGAAAACGGTTGCCCAACGCAGCAGACCTTTGAGACGTCATTTCACAGAAAACAAAAACTTCGCATTATGAAAGCAAAAACACCCTTCCTTCTGCTGTTCGGTCTCGCCCTACTCTTCGCTTCCTCGGTAGCCCATGCGCAAGACGGCACGCTGGATGCTACCTATGGCACTGGCGGGCGCGTCCTTCTACCGCAGGCCAGCGCTTTCACTGGCACTATCCTGGCCTTAGACGCCCAAAACCGCACGGTCGTCTGTGCCTCTGTGGACGATGCCTACTACGCTGCGCGGCTGCTGCCCAATGGCCAGATAGACGCCTCTTTTGGCACTGCAGGCATCGCCGTAGGCCAGCCCGAACCTGACATGTTTCAGGATATCACTTTTGCCATGGCCCTGCCCGGCAACAAGACCCTCATCGTCCTGAACGCCTACATCCCGGACACCCTCGATGAAACGCGCCTGATTGTGCTGGACGCCACAGGCCAGCCCGACGCCGCTTTTGGCAACAATGGCGTCGTGCGGCTCGACCTCAACCCCGGTCTGGGAGAGGAATACCTGTATGGCGGGGCCGTACAACCCGACGGTAAAATTGTGCTTACCGGCGTTACCATAGACCCTAACCTGGACCTGCCGCAGGGCGTTGTGCTTCGCTTTAATGCCAACGGTACCCCAGACGCTACGTTCAACGGCAATGGTCGCGTCAATGCGCCCTCTTTGCTTTTCGTCAGTTTCTTGTCGAGCATTGCACTGCAGCCCGACGGCAAGATTGTCGTGGCAGGGGCAACAGCTGACCTGGCCACCCAGGCGCTTTTGGGCCTGCTGCTGCGCCTGAACAGCAACGGCCAGTTAGACTTTACTTTTGGTACTGCGGGCGTTGTGCGCCTGAGCGCGCTCAGCAACCGGTTTAATTTTATCAGCGACATTGTGCGTGCTGCTGATGGTAAGTTTTTGCTTGCAGGAACTCGATTTCCGCAGGGCGACTCCATATGCGTTGCACGGCTGAGTACCAACGGCTCGGTGGACAACACGTTTGGCACTGGCGGCATAACCAGTTTCCTCCCCGCTGGCACACAGGCGATTTTTGAGTCCAAATGCCGCTTGCAAGCCGACGGCAAGATTGTCGTCCTCGCTTCCACGCTTACTGACACCACTACGTTCGAGGGAGGCTATGCCCTGGCGCGTCTGAACAGCAATGGGCAAATAGACGCTACCTTTGGCAATGGTGGTTCTGTTGTTCAACGCGACGACCAATTAGGTGTCAACCTGGCCCTGCAAGCCGATGGTAAAATCCTGGTTGGCGGTGAGTACTTATTACCCACCGAGGGCGGCCTTTTCGTCCATCGCTACAGCAATACCGTTGTCAGCGCCAAGGAGATACGCCTCGACCTGGGCAGCGTGCGCACCTTCCCCAACCCGGCGCGCGAACAGACCACCATACAGTTCGACATCGCCGAACCGCAGCGCCTGCAAATAGACCTGCTCGACCTCCACGGCCGCACTACCGCCGCTCTATCGCCCATGCGCACCTGGGAGGCGGGCCAGAACCTGCTGCCCGTCGAACTGCCCACCCTGACCGCCGGGCTGTACTGGCTGCGCTTCCGCGACGAAAACGGACGCACCTCAAGCGTCCCGCTGACTATAGCACCGCGTTAAAACCTCAAACAGGCTGCATGCCCTCGCGCTGGCTCGGGTCGCCTCGAGCCGGCGTGTTTTTTTGTTGGAGTATGTTTGCCCGGCCGCTCCACCGGTCATTTTTCACTTTCCACTTTTCACCTCTTCCGTGCTTACCGACCCTCAACCCTGGCACATCGAGAGCAGCCGCTACGTGTATGAGTGCCGGCCCTACATGTGCCTGCGCGAAGACAGCGTGCGGTTGCCCAACGGCGCGCGCATTCCGAACTACTTTGTCTTTGAGTACCCCGATTGGGTTTCGGTGCTGGCCCTGACGCGCGACGGGCGCTTCGTGCTTATCCGCCAGTACCGCCACGGCCTGCAACAGGTGCACTACGAGCTGCCCGCGGGTGTAGCGGATGAAGGCATACCGCTGTTGGAAAATGCTCAGCGCGAGCTGCTCGAAGAAACGGGCTTCGGTGGCGGTCAGTGGCAGTACTACTTCCGCGCCTGCGCCAATCCGGGCACGCACACCAACTGGTGCCACATCTTCTTAGCCACCGATGTCGAGCGTCTGCAAGCCCCCGATCTGGAGGACACCGAAGACCTGCGCGTGTGCCTGCTGACGCGCGATGAGTTGCTCCGCGCGCTGCGCCATGAGGGTGTGGCGCAGGCCATCCATGCGGCAGCGCTGTGGCGGTATGTGGCCGAAGGCGGTGCAAAGACGACTTGAGGCAGCGCTACCTCCAGAAGTATGCCTTACTCCTCGCGCCAATACGCCGGTACCCGCACGGCACGGGCAGCAGGCGCCAGCGAGGCCAGCAAGCCAATGAGCAATACCGTAGCCGTTACGGGCAGAAAATCTTCGACGCGCATCTCCACAGGGTAGCTGCTGACCACAAAGCCGACAGGCATCTCGATGAGGTTCCACTGCTTATGCGCCGCATACAGGCCCACAGCGAGCACGGCCCCGAGCACCAAACCCAGCGCCGTGAGCAGCAGCCCCTCGCCCATGAAAATGCGCCGGATGAGGCGGTCGTCGGCTCCCAAGCTGCGCAGGGTCGAGATGTCGCGCTGCTTGTCCAGCACGAGCATCCAGAGGGCACCCACCATGTTGAACGCCATGAGCAAGAGCATGAGCGTCAGGATGGCAAAGCCCATCCATTTCTCTAAGCGCATGACCTTGAAAAAGGCCTCGTTTTGCTCGTAGCGGTCGCGCAGGACAAAACCATTGCCCAACGCCTGCGCCAGACGCGCCTTTACCTCCGCTACGGACGCCCCTCGCTGACAGCGTACTTCCAGTGCCGACACAGTACCTTCCGGGACGTCGAGCAATTCCCGAACCCACTCCACATCAGCCAGAATGTACTGGTTATCAAATTCCTGCTGGATGGAGAAGATGCCTGTCGGATAGGCATAGCGCACTGTGAATGGCTGCTCCATAGGGCCGGTTTTCTGTCGAGGCATATACACGCGCAGAGGGAAAAGATTGCCCTCTATGCGCACACGCAACTTGTGGCTCATGCCAGCGCCTACTACAGCATAGAAGATGTCGCCCTCTTGTAGCACATACCGCCCGGCGGTAAGCGTCGAGTCAAGGTCGTTGATGCGGGCATAGTAAGCATCTACGCCCTTGAGCACCCCAAAGTCTTGGGAGCCTTCGTATTCGAAGAAAGCAATCTCTTCCAGCGTTTCGCTCACCAACGCTACGCCGGGTGTCTGGCGCAAACGCTCCAACAGGGCGCTGTCAGCCATAAATGTCTTGCCTCGCGCCGGGGTGATTTTGATTTCCGGATTGAAATAGCCAAACAGCCCAGCCAGCAGGTTTTCAAAGCCATTGAACACCGACAGCACCAGAATGAGGGCGGCAGTGCCAATCGCTATACCCAGCACCGAAATGCCGGAAATGATGTGAATGGCATTGCTGCTACCTTTGGCAAACAGATAGCGCCGGGCAAAAAAGAACGGAAGCATGACAGGCACAAAGGTCAGCCTTTTGGCGTGAACGTGCATGGCCCCGCTGCGTGCAATTGCTGGGGCGCGCAGGAGCGAATGCCGCACCTTTCTTACCTTCGCCGTTCGGAAACACCCCTGCACGCCTTCAGGGGACAGCCGCTATCCATTTCATTTTTCAGTTTTCTTTTTTCCCTTGAAAAAGCGCAACGATCTGACGCTGAAAGAGGCCTTGCAGGCTACGCTGAAGGAACTTCGGCTCGATGGGCATTTGAAAGAACTTCAGGTGCGCGCCGTGTGGGACAGGCTTATGGGCAAAAAAATTGAAACCTACACCTCGGAGGTGCGAGTGCATCGAGGGGTGCTGTACATCACCGTGCTGTCGGCGCCTTTGCGGCAGGAGTTGTCGTTTGTGCGGGAGAAAATCCGCGACCTCATTAACGAGGAGTTGGGCGAGAACTACGTTCGCGACGTCATTATCCGATAAGCAAGCAGGGCACTTCCCTACTTGTCCGGGCGTTTGCCGCCGTGTAAGAACTCCTGATAGGCCTTGAGGTTGTCCCACTCGCCGTTGGCGGCCAGCAGGGCTTGGGCCGACCAGGTGCCCGGGTCGTGCAAGGCGTAGCGCGAACCGGCCTCGGCCAGAATATCCTTAAGTTGCTGCACAGAAGTGGCGGCCAGTTGGCCGTAGGTAGTGATGCCTTTGGCGAAGAGCAGCTGCTCGATTTTCGGGCCGATGCCTTCGATAACCTTCAGGTCGTCGCGCGGGCCGTCGAGGATGACAATAGGCGGTGGCTCGAGCGCATCTTCGTCGGCCTGCGACGCAGGCGATGCCTGTGGCTCGAAAGCGGGTGGTTCAGATATTTCCTCGATGGGTATCATGGTGCCGCGCGGCACAGGTTCGATGAAGCGCACGCCTTCGAGGGCTGGAGGCGTATGGGTGGCCGGCGGTGCGCTCTGGCCAGTGCTTTCGCGGTGGCTTTGCACGTCAGAGGGTTGCAGTTCGGGGTCTTCCTGTTCGGGAGTGAGGGCTACGTCCACCGGGATTTCCCGCCCGCTGAGCGTTGCTGCCGTTCCCTGGTTGTGGTCGGTTTCGGCACCGGCGTGGGTGGTGGCATCGCCGTCGGCGGCCTCTTCGACCAGCACGGCATTAGCGGGCGCCTCGATGTCCATGGGCACTTCTTCTGATGGAATATCGGGTTCCAGGCTCATGCCCAGTTCAGAAGCATAGCGGCGGTTGGCCGCCTGAAGGGCATCCAATTCACCGCGCAAGAGGTCTACGGTTTTCTGCAGGTTCTGATTCTCCCATGTCAGGCTGTGGACACGGGTTTCGAGTGCAGCGCGTTCAGACTCTGTGGTAGCGTACTGGGCCTTCTGGTTTTCGACTTCCTGTCGCAAAGCCTGGGCTGTGGCAGCCAGGCTGGCGTTTTCGGTCTGCAATTGCTCTGCCTTTTGGCGGTAGCGGCTCCACAGCAGCCAGCCCAACCACAGGCCGATGAGGGCGGCGACGAGGAGCATGAAGAGTATCTCGAAGGTGTGGGTGGCAAAGGTGCCAGTGCCTGGGCCCTGGAAGACGTTTTGTTGGAACATGCGTTGCCTTTGAGAGGGATAAGAGTGTCAGGATATCAGGGTGTTATACGGATTTCGGCGCGCCGGTTTTTGTAGCGTCCGCGCGGGTTGTCGTTGGTAGCGATGGGTTCTTTTTCGCCTTTGGAAAGGCAGGTGATGCGCTCGGCAGGTACGCCTTTACTCACCAGGATTTTGCGGATGGCCTGAGCGCGTTGCAGGCCGAGGCGGTAGTTGGTTTTCGGGTCGCCTACATTGTCGGTGTGGCCGGTGATGGTTATGCTCTGTCCGCTGGTTTTGAGGTACTCGGCCAGGCGTGTCAGGTATTCCTCCACGGCGGCGTCATCCTGCTTGCGGATGGAATTGTAGGGAAAATGGATAAGCACCTGGTCAGGTAGTTCGCTGAAAGAGACTCGCTCCATATCATCGCCAGCGCCTTGGGGCGGCGTGGGCGGCTGTGGCAACGGTTGTGCCTGAGAAGGTGCTGGCTCGGCGGCGTTTTCCTGGATGTACGTCTCGACGGAGAAGGGCACGGCCTGCCCGGCGGCGGCGGGCTGTGCGGCGGCGCCATCGCATCGCTCTTTGATGCCACAGACGTACCAGCGCCAGCAAATGGCACTCCAGATGAGGAAGATGACGACGGGAGCAAGCAGGCGTGTGTTCATGCGCGGAAATGCCTTGTGTGGGGCAAAGTAAGCGCGAAAGTTTCACAGTCAGCGCAAAACATTTCTGCAAAAGCGCGGTTTATGGCTGCAACTTTGCACCCATGAATTCGGAAAAAGCCCGACCGCGCCTGTCGCGAGAGTCCTTACGCGAAGCGCTCTATTTGTTCCATTTCATCCGCCCTTACCGGTTCCACTTCTTCGCTGGTCTTTTGCTCCTGTTCCTTTCCAGCGGCGTTTTCATGCTCTTTCCCTACCTCATCGGGAAGATGCTCGACGTGGCTCAGGGTGTGGTGGCTGACTTTGATCTGACGCGCATCGGCCTGTGGATGGCGGTCATTCTCGTCGTTCAGGGCGTAATTTCCTATGCGCGGGTTCGGCTTTTTGCCGTGGTGAGCGAACGCGGCACAGCGGATGTGCGCCGAGCGCTGTACGAGCGGCTCATTGCATTACCGATTGTTTTTTTTGAAAAAAACCGGGTAGGTGAGCTGGTCAGTCGCCTGACAAACGACATTGAGCGCTTGTACAACCTGCTCTATTTTGTGCTGGCGGAATTCATTCGCCAGCTGCTTGTTTTACTGGGCGGCATCGTGCTGCTGACGTGGATGTCGCCGCGGCTGGCGGGCGTCATGCTGGCCACGTTTCCGATTATTGTCATTGGCGCGCTGATTTTTGGCCGTTGGGTGCGGCGTTTGTCGAAGCAACGGCAGGATGCTCTGGGCGAAGCGAATACCATTCTGGACGAAACGCTGCAAAGCATTCACGCCGTCAAAGCTTTCACTAACGAGCTTTTTGAACGAGGGCGCTACGCACGCGCCAACGACCGGGTGGTGGATGTCTCGATGCGATACGCTTCGGGGCGGGCTTTTTTCGCGGTGTTCATCATCACGATGCTCTTTGGAGCGCTGTTCTTTATTCTGGGCTTCGGCATGTACTTAGTGCAGACGAAGCAAATGACGGCGGGTGAGCTGATTGCCTTTGTAACCTACACGGCCGTCATTGGCGGCGCCATTGCGGGGCTGGGCAATTTTTACACCGAGCTGGTGGGTGCGCTGGGCGCCACGGAGCGTGTGCGCGAGATTTTGCGCTTGCCCTCTGAAGTGGAAGAAAGACCTCAGACCAATCGGCCTGCGCGTCGTCTGGATGCCGATGTTCGCCTGCTCGACGTGCATTTTGCCTACCCAACCCGCCCGGATGTAGAGGTGCTGAAAGGCGTTACGCTGACCATTCCGGCAGGCAAAAAAGTGGCCTTAGTTGGCCAGAGCGGCGCGGGCAAGAGCACCATCATGCAGTTGCTGCTGCAGTTTCATCGCCCGCAAAGGGGCGATATCCGCGTGGGCGATGTCAGCATTTACGACTACGATTTGGCCTCGTATCGAAGCAATTTTGCCCTGGTGCCTCAGGAGGTCATTCTCTTTGGTGGCACCATTCGCGAAAACATTCTCTACGGTCGGCCCGATGCGAATGAGGCAGAGGTCATGGAGGCGGCGCGTAAAGCGAATGCTTTAGATTTCATTCAGCAGTTTCCGCAGGGCCTCGACACGGTGGTGGGCGAGCGCGGCATTCGCCTTTCGGGTGGGCAGCGCCAGCGCATTGCCATTGCGCGAGCCATCCTGCGTGACCCGGCCATCTTGCTTTTGGACGAAGCCACTTCTTCACTCGACGCTGAAAGCGAGCGCGTAGTGCAAGAGGCTTTAGACAACCTCATGGAAGGCCGCACGAGCATCATCATCGCACACCGCCTGGCTACAGTGCGCGCTGCCGACCTCATTTACGTGCTCGACGGCGGACGCATTGTAGAGCAAGGCACGCACGAGGAACTATCCGCCCGCGAAGATGGCCTTTACAGCTCATTGGCGCGCCTGCAGTTTGATGCGGCGAATACCAATGCTGCCCTGATGGCACACTGACGGGCGGCATTAACGTTTCGTTGGCGCACTTCGGCCCGGTTTTGGCCTCGGCCATTGAAATACCATTTATTCCATCTATTTGCTATGAGATTCCCATTAGCCCTGCTAATCGCTTTGCTTCTTGGCGCAATTACGCATCCGCTAAACGCCCAAAAATCCGATGAATGGATTTTGAAAAACCAGAAGGACGGCGTCAAAGTCTATTACCGCCAGACGGGAGACGTGTACGAGCTGAAGCTGGCCACCAGCGTGCGGGCATCGCTGCCCGGAATAGTGCTCCTGCTTGACGATCCTTTGCGTTACACGGAATGGGTGTATCGCTCTGTGGAGTCGAAATGCGTCAAGCGCATCTCGGAAACGGAGATGTACTACTACGTCAGGTTCGACTTTCCGTGGCCGCTGAGCGACCGCGACCTGATTATGCACACGCAGCTGAAGCAAGACCCCCAAACACGCGCCTTAGTGTGGACGAGCGCAGCGGCGCCCGATGTGTTGCCGGAAAAGGAGGGCATTGTCCGCATCCGTAAGGCGCATTCCAAATGGCTCATTGCGCCTGCTGGGCCTGGCATGTTGTCGGTGGAATACTACCTGTACTCGCACCCGGGCGGCAGCTTGCCCAGCTGGCTCGTCAATACAGCCGTAGATATGGGGCCACGGGAGACCATCAAGAGCGTGCGCAACCTCCTGCTCGAGCCGCGCTACCAGCATGTGCGGTTGGCGCACATCCGCGAGTAAAAGTGCGCTGTGGCCCAACCTTGTAGGAACGGGTGTTGTTTTGGCGGTGCGTTCTTACACAATAGTGAATTTCACCGTATGAGTTATGTCAGCCTGCGCGATGCCGTGCGCGATTTGGAGCGCCACGGCATGCTGCTCCGCATCCGCGAGGAAGTTGACCCCAATTTAGAAATTGCCGAAATTCATCGCCAGGTTTTCGACCGCGGTGGGCCGGCTATCCTGTACGAGCGCGTGAAAGGCAGCCCATTCCAGGCCGTCAGTAACCTGTACGGCACGTTTGAGCGCACGGCGTTCCTTTTCCGCCATACGCTGGAGCGCGTCAAGCGCGTCATTGAGCTCAAGAAAGACCCGGCCGCATTCCTAAAAGCGCCACTGCGCTATGCCGCAGCGCCCTTTACAGCGCTGTCGGCGCTGCCCATGCGGAGCCTGCTGCCACCGCCCATCTTGCACGGGACGACGACCGTCAGCCAGCTGCCTCAGATAAAGAGCTGGCCCATGGATGGCGGTGCATTCATTACCCTTCCGCAGGTGTTCACTGAAGACCCCGACCTGCCCGGGCTGTTGCACTCCAATCTGGGCATGTACCGCATCCAGCTTTCCGGCAACGAGTACGTAACCAACCAGGAAGTGGGCATGCACTACCAGCTGCACCGCGGCATTGGTGTGCATCACGCCAAATACAACAACCGCCCGGAGCCGTTTCGCTGCAGCATTTTCATCGGTGGCCCACCCAGCCATGCGTTTGCAGCCATCATGCCGCTGCCCGAGGGCTTGAGCGAGCTCACGTTTGCGGGCATGCTCGCCGGGCGCCGATTCCGCTACGTGCGCCGCGACGGCTTCTTGCTGAGCAGCGATGCTGACTTCGTCATCACCGGCGAAATCCTCAAGGGCGTCAAGAAACCTGAGGGGCCTTTTGGCGACCACTTAGGCTACTATTCGCTGACGCACGACTTCCCTGTCATGCGCGTGCACCGCGTTTATCACCGCAAAGACCCACTGTGGCACTTCACCGTCGTGGGCCGCCCGCCACAGGAGGACAGCAGCTTCGGCTGGCTCATTCACGAATTGGTAGCCCCCCTGACGCCGCAGGAGTTCCCCGGCCTGAAGGAGCTGCACGCCGTGGACGCTGCAGGTGTGCATCCTCTCTTGCTGGCTATTGGCCACGAACGCTATATGCCCTTCCGCGAGCGCGTGCCTGAAGAAATCCTTACCATAGCCAACCGCATTCTCGGCTCGGGCCAGACATCGCTGGCCAAATTCCTCTTCATTGCTGCTGCCGACGACGATCCTAACCTCGACACTCACGACATCCCTCACTTCTTCCAGCACGTGCTGGAGCGCGTGGACTGGACGCGGGACCTGCATTTCTACACCCGCACTACCATAGACACCCTGGACTATTCCGGCTCCGGCTGGAATGCTGGCTCTAAAGTCGTCATCGCCTGCCGGGGCGAAAAACGCCGCCAATTGGGCACCGAGCTGCCCGAAAACTTCGCCCTGCCTGCCGGCTTCGAGGCACCGACCTTTTGCCTGCCGGGTGTGTTGGCCATTAAGGCCCCTGAATTTCAAGTAGAACAGACCGCTCGCCAACAAGCGGAAGACCTCTGCCGCTGGCTCGAGCGCTTTTCCTTAGACCACATCGCCCTCATTGTGCTGACGGATGACAGCCGCTTCACCGCTGCCACGCTGAACAACTTCCTGTGGGTAACCTTCACCCGCGCCAACCCCAGCCACGACACTTATGGCGTGGGGGCTTTCATCGAGCACAAACATTGGGGCTGCCGCGGCCCGCTCGTCATTGACGCCCGCAAAAAACCGTACCACGCGCCCGAACTCGAACCCGACCCAGACGTACAGCAGCGGGTTCGCCGGCTCCTGGAAAAGTATCGCTTCTGACCATGGCCAGCAAAGCCTGAAAGGAACGGGCTTATATTTGCCTCACCAAGCCCATCCTTTATTTTTTTGCTTTGTCTCGCCATGGCCAAAAAAATGTCTCCTATCCGCTTTCCGCACGACCACTACTTCCTGTTAGTGCTGCAAATTATATTCGTCGTCCGCGAAGCCCTGCAGGTATTCCTGCCCGCCAAACAGGTCGAACTCTTAGACCTGAGCACCCTCCAACTCTCCTCCGAAAGCCACATCGGAGACGACCTCAAGGACTCCGCCTCCGACGTCGTCTATACCTGCCAGACCAAAGACGGCAGACCCGTGCGCATCTGCCTGCTCTTCGAGCACAAAAGCACCAGCACCGGACGCTACATCTACGTGCAACTGGGCCGATACCTGCTCGGCATCCAGGAAAAGGACATCCGCCAGGGCCTCGAGCACTTCACCCTGACCATCCCGGTGCTCATCTACCACGGCGAG
>CAZYEV010000076.1:0-22212 GCA_964646615.1 uncultured Saprospiraceae bacterium | reverse complement strand
GAAACGCCTCATTTAGAGGCGCTTACAGCATCGGATGCCGGTCGGATGGCGCTGTTGTGGCCGGGGGTGTACGGGCTGTTTGCGTTTTGGAGCAACCTCTGGCGCGAGCAGGTGAAAGACCTCGAAGATGTGGCGGGCGATGCCGCTGGCCATTGCCGGACGCTGCCCGTGTGGCTGGGCGTGTCAGCAGCGCAAAGGGTTGCCGTCGGCACGGGGCTGCTGTTTTCGGCGCTCATCGGCGGGCTATTGGGCTGGCGAGCAGAGACCGGAGTAGTGGCACCGGCGCTGGCCCTCGGCGTTGTCTTGCTCGCACTGCCGGCAGTGTTTCTGGTGGGCCTGCTCTACCGCGCTACGGAGCGCCGCCATTTTTCGCGGGTGAGTTGGGGGATAAAAATGCTGATGCTGGCCGGATTGCTGGTGCTGTTGCTGATAAAATGAAGGGTAACGAAAAACGCGGAAATGACACGGGTGGGTGAGAGACGGGCGTTCGTTTGGCTGGCGTAAAGCCGGCTGCAAACAGCCAATTGCCCCCTTTCACTATTATTCCAGTTGGAGCACCAGGCCTTTGAGGTAGCTGCCCTCTGGGTGATAGAGGTTTGTGGGGTGGTCGGCGCCTTGCGAGAGGTGGTAGAGCACGCGCGCCGGGCGGCCCACTTCGATGGCGGCAGCGGCCACGGTGTGTTCAAAGAGTTCGCGGCTGACCACCTGCGAGCAGGAGAAGGTGAAGAGCAAACCACCGGGAGCGACGCGCTGCATGGCCGCGGCATTTAGCCGCTTGTAGCCCTGCACGGCGTTGTGGCGCTTGTCCAAGCTTTTGGCGAAAGCAGGCGGGTCAATGATGACAATGTCGTATGCCTCCTGGTCGGTTTTTTTCAAAAACGCCAGTGTGTCTTCGGCAAAGGCCTGGTGTTGGCCAGCAAAAGGTTGATTGAGGGCGACGTTTTCCTCGAGCAGGGCGATGGCTTTGGCTGAAATGTCCACGGAATGGACGAGCGTTGCACCTGCGCGCAGGGCGTAGCAGGAGAAGCCGCCGGTGTAGGCGAAGGTGTTGAGGACGCGCTTGCCTGCGCACAGGTTCGCCAGCAGCTGGCGGTTGTCGCGCTGGTCTAAGAAGAAGCCCGTTTTCTGGCCGTTTTCCCAGTTTATCCGGAACCTGACGTCGTTTTCGCTGACGATGGTGCTGCCCGGAGCGCTGCCCATGAGGTAGCCGTTCTGGACGCCTTGAGCGTAGTTTTCGGGCAGGGTTTCGCGGCTTTTGTCGTAGATGACCTCCGGCGGCGGCGTTACTGCGCGCTGGAGTGCGCGGGCGATGAGGTCGCGCTGGCGGTGCATGCCGATGCTGTGGCATTGCATGACGGCGACGCGGCCATAGAGGTCTATAATCAGGCCGGACAGGTGGTCGCCCTCGCCGTGCACTAAGCGGTAAGCGCTCTGTTGAGTCAGGCCCAGTTGCTGGCGCAGGGCGAAGGCGGAGCGCAGCTTTTGCTCCCAGAAATCCGGGGCGTTCAGGTCGGCGCGCTCGAAGCTGAGCAGACGCACGGCGATGTTGCCGCGGTGAAAGTGTCCCACGCCGAGCAGCTGCCCGCGGCTATCGCACACCTCTGCAATGTCGCCGTCGGCGGCTTCGGGCGGCATTTCGCGCAGTGCGCCGGAGAAAATCCAGGGGTGAAAGCGGCGCACGGAAGCCTCTTTGCCGGGTTTCAGATACAACTTCATCGGGCGCAAAGGTCGGGCGCAAATGCGAGGGTACAATGCCGTATTTTGCAAGCGCTTTTTTTGCCATTAGCGGACAAACCCGGCAACTTAGGCCGCAAAGGGTAGGCCTTTTGGCGCGATTTTCGCCAGTGTGCAGCCGCTGATGTTGCTTAATCCCTGTGCTCTTTTTATCACAACAAAAAATCGTTCTCTATGAACCGATGGATACCCGCCTGTATCTGGGTCTTCCTTAGCGCCATTTCTATTTCTGTTGTCCATACCGCTCCATTAGCGCTTGAAGGTACCGCCGTCTTTTGGGCCTCGCCGGATACGACAGGGCCGACGATAGTGTGCCCACCGGACACGACGATTTTCTCCGCCAAAGGCCTTTGCGGGGCAGAGTACACGTACGAAGTGCTTGCTTTCGATGGCCCCGACACACTGGCCGTAACCCGGCTGAGCGGCCTGCCTTCGGGGGCTACCTTCCCCTATGGGCTGACGCAAAACATCTTCACCGCTGCCGACTCTGCGGGCAACGCCGTCAGCTGTGCCTTCACCGTGGAGGTAAAACCGGACACGCTTCCCCTGAGTTGCAAACCGAAAATCGTCATCTATCTGGGGCCCCAATGCACCACCGTGCCGCGCGCAGAGAGCCTTTTGAACAATGACCACTACACCTGCCCCGACAAGCTGGGCACCTGGATTGCTGCCCCGCCCGCAAAGCGCGTTCCTGCTGCATTCGATTTTGACGACCTGGGCAAGAAATTTCAGCTGGTCGTGCGCGATAGCCTGTTGGGCAGCGAATGCGTCGTCGAGGTGGAGGATGTGCGCGACACATTGGCGCCGGCGCTGACGTGCCCGACGTTGCAAGTTCCGTGCGTGGTGCCGCTCGAGCACCTGACGCCGACCTTTCTGGGCGACTCGCTGGGCATCGCCGGCGCTTACCCGGATATTGCGGAAAACTGCCCGGGCGATGTGAGCACACTCTTCACCGACCTGCGCAACAGCTATTCGTGCGACTCGGTGGACGTGGTCGAGGTCATTCGCCGCTTCTGGACGGTGAGCGACGCGCGCGGCAACTTCAGCACCTGTGTGCAAGTCATTGAGCGCGTGCGGCTTTTGCAAGATGTGCAACTGCCTCAGGACACCACCATTGCCTGCTCGGCTTCGGCACAGCCCGATGCGCTGGGCTGGCCCTATTTCCAGGTGGGCACACGGCGTTATGCGCTGGGGCCGAATGCCGTCTGTGATTTGGAAGTCGAGTATTCCGATGCGGAGCAGCCTTTGTGCGGCGGTGCGCGTCTGCTGACGCGCCTGTGGACGGTGCGCAACGCCTGCCAGGCCAATGACCCCGACGCGCAGCCGTTTGTAGGCGAGCAAATTGTAGAATTGGCCGATGACCAGGGGCCAACGGTGCACTGCCCGCCCGTCGTGGGTACGACGCTGCTGGACGCCGGATGCTCGGGCACGGTGGATTTGCCCGATTTTGTCATCACCGATGCTTGCTCGCATGTGGTGCGCGCCGTGCTGCATTGGGGCGTTGCCGACTCGCTCGAAGCCGAACTGACCAACTTTGCCGGCAGCGACTCACTCCGCCTCGACACCCTGGCCGTCTTCGGCCAACTGGCCGGGCTGAATACGGGCCTGCTGGCCATGACTCTGACCCTCTACGACGAGTGCGATAACGTCAGTGTGTGTGAGTTCAACTTAGACGTGCGCGACCAGCAGAAGCCCACAGCACTGTGTGACTCCCTGATACTCACCTTTTTAGACGACAACGGCAACGGCGCCGCACCGGCCGACCTCTTTAACGACGGTTCTACAGACGACTGCCGGCCGGTGCGCCTCAAGGTGCGCCGTTCAGCGCCTTCCGAGTGCGACACCCTGCCCGTGTGGAACGACTTTATGCGGGTCTGCTGTGCTGACGTCGGAACCGACGTTACGGCCATTTTAAGGGTTTACGACGCGGCTGTACCTGCCGGCCCGGTGCCCGACAGCCTCGGTGGCGGACACTACTCCGAATGCCAGACGCGCATCGAGGTGCTCAACAACAACCCGCCGCGCTGCCAGGCACCCGCAGATGTTACCATCGCCTGCGCCGACTTTGACCCTGCCTTGGAAGCCTACGGAGAGGCAAAACTCTCCTGCAATGTGGACTCGGTGTCCGTTGTGCTGGACACCACCGACTTCCGTTGGGTGTGTGGCACCGGCACGCTGGTACGCACCTTCCAGGTCTTTGACCAACAGGGCAATAGCGCGCAGTGTACTCAGCAAATCACAGGTCTGGCCGACGTCAACTATTACGTCCGTTTCCCGGATGACCTATTCATCACCGACTGCGGCACCAACAGCGATAACACTCCCGAAATTTTCGGCTTCGGATGCGAAGATGTGGCCTTTGAATTTTCCGACGAGCAGGTAAACACCCCGGATGCGTGCTACCTCATCCTGCGCCGGTGGAAGGTGTACAACCGGTGCAACTACAACCCCGACCTGCCGCTGACGGCCGTGCCCAACCCGCAGCCTAACCCCATTGCTCCGCATCCAGCTAACCGACCGGGGCCGTTGGTATCGGCGCCGAATGCTCCGGCCAACCTCACGGCCACAGAGGTGGCGATAACGCCTGGAAATACCCCTACTAATTTCAGCACATTCTGGAACCCGTACGGCAATGGCTATTCTTATGAGCAGCGCATCTGGGTGCAAGACACTCAGGAGCCCGGCATCGCATGTGCTGCCGACACGCTGAAATTTACGAATGTAACTTTCGACAACAAGGATTTCTGGGTGTTCCAGAACTTAGACCTGTGCGAAGCCGATGTCGTCATCGCCATTGCGGTCACAGATGATTGCGAGCAGACCAACCTCAAGGTCAGTTACCGCCTGTTCCTGGACTTAGACGGCGACCAGCAGGTGGAGTCGGTGTGGCCCGCGCCTACGCAGACGCCGCCGGGCTCTATTCGCTACAACAACATCAACAACCCCAACTACACCGGCGGTACGCAAATCGAATTTGACCGGCGCAACGTGTCGGCGCAGAACAAGTACCAGTTTGACCTGGCCCGCACCCCAGTTGGCGATACGCTTCAGGTGCAATTGGTCTGGCGCGAAAGCGGCAACTCGGCGTTCGTAACGCCCAGGCTGCCGCGCGGCATCCACCGCATCGAATGGACGGTGGAAGACCGCTGTGGCAACGAAACCACCTGTACGCAGACCATCCAGATAGGCGCTTCGCCTTACCAGTGCGCGCCGTTTGAGGAAACCCTCTCCGGCGATATTCGTACCGAACCAAACGAAGGGGCGCCTGGCATCATCGTCGAGCTGAAAGGCACCTCGCCATTGCAAGGCCCCGTTACGCTCTACGACGTTACCAACCCCAAAGGCGAGTTCTCCTTTACCGTGCCCTTTGCCACTACGTTTGTGGTGCAGCCCTTCTACGATGAGGAACACGTCAAGGGAGTTACTACCCTCGACCTGCTCACCATCAACCGCCACATCCTGAATCTGGAGCTGCTGCCGACGCCTTATCGCATTATTGCTGCCGATGCCAACAGCTCGCGCACGGTAACCACCTTTGACATTTTGGAGCTGCGCAAACTCATCCTCGGCATCTACACCGAATTGCCGGCCTCACCCTCGTGGCGCTTCGTGCCCGCTGCTCATGCGTTCTCCGACCCGGCCAACCCTTTCTCGCCGCCGTTTCCGGAGCACATTCGCTCGCTCGACTCCATCCCGCTGAGTTTCATCATTATTAAGGTAGGTGATGCCAACGCCAGCGTCAAGTTCAGCTTCCACGACAACACCGCCGAAGAGCGCCAGCCGCTGTATCTGGACGTGGAGGACTGCCGCCTGAGTGCTGGCGAAGCGGCGACGCTCACCCTGCGCGCGCGGGAAGCCGTGGCGGGCATGCAGGGTACGCTGGAATGCCCGGGGCTGGAGGTGCTGGAGGTGCTGCCCTCCGAGGGTTTTACGCCTGAGCATTACGCTGTGCTCAACGGCGGCCAGCGCCTGACATTCAGCTGGGATGCGGGCGGTGTGCCCGAGCTGCGCCTGCGCGTACGCGCCCGGCGTTCGGGCCGCCTGAGCGAATGCCTGACGCTGTCGGATGCCGTTACGCCTGCCGAGGCCTACAGCCCGGACCGCCAGCAGACGCTGCGCCCGCAGCTGCGCTTTTCGGGGCAATGGCCGGCAGCAGCCGATGCCGCACCGGTGTTGAGCAGCCAGCCCAATCCGTTCGGAGAGGAGGCTCAGGTGTTCGTCCATCTGCCTGAGGAAGGTCACGCAGTATTGCGCGTACACGACGCGGCGGGGCGCTTAATCTGGGAAAAGGCGGACCACCTGAGCGCCGGTATTCAGGCCATACGCCTCAACGACGAGGTACTGGGCCGCGTCACGGGCGTGTTGTTCTTCTCCGCAGAAACGGCTCACGGGCGCGCCGTACACCGGTTGGTGCGGCTGCGCAAATAAGGGGGAATGCGCCAAAAGCTCGCCTCGGGCGTACATCCTGGCCACTTGCAGTGGGCGCGAGCGGGCCAGGACGGGTGGTGGTATTCCAAAACCGACCTGGCGCATAGCTGTATGGGGCAAGAGGTGAAGAAAACGCAGCGGTTGCGGAGGAGCGCCGAGGCGTTTCTCTCGGTGTCTCGGCGGTCGAGGAAGAAAATGCCGGAGCCTTTAGAGGAACCGGGGGAGGCATTTCCACCGCGCAAAACATCAGCAGGGAGGCTTGGAATAGTGCGTGAAAAAAAATAGCCTTTCTGCTGGTTTCTGGCATACGTTCCATTGCGCAAATGCCTGACGATGCTATACATTTGCATTTATTTAAGCAATAAACTCAACCTGCCGCCCATGCGTATTTTTTACCTCCTTTTGACCTTTTGGATGGCTGCTTTTTCGGTGCCTGCCTTCGGACAATCGTTCGCCTTGTTTTTCCAGACCCCTGACCAGCTGGCCGTGTGCGCTTCCGACACCTTTTTTGTGTCGGTGCGCAACCAGACGGGCGCTCCCGTTGCAGGTGCTTCGCTGACCGTTACGCTGCCGGCGGGCGTGCAGTACGTGCCGGGCAGCATCGCGGGCGCCTCGGAGTTGAATTTGAACAACTTAGAGCAGCCCCTCTTCCGCCTGCCCGACCTGGGCGCTGGTGCCCTGGCGGCGCTGCGCTTTCAGGTGTATGCCGATTGCGCGCTGAGTGCCGCCATCAATGCCGGGCAGCTGTTCAGCGCCGTGCTGGAGGTGAAAAGCGGTGCCATCAGCGAATGGGCGACGACCCCCAACTTCCAGATACAGACCAGCCTGCTCGTCATCGTGCAGGTGGACAACGCCGTGCTCTCGGGCGAATACGGCGATACGCTGGTGCGAACGATCCATGTGCGCAACACGCGACTGGCACCGGTGCGGCATTTGTTCTTGCGCGACACCTCACAGGGCGGTTTCACGGTGCATGCCCCGGGCGCTACTGCGGAGCAGCAGACCGGCAGCGATTACCGGGCCTACTTCTCCGGCGCCTTCTTCAGCCAGTTTGGCAATGGCGATACGCTGCTTGACTTCGGCGAAACGGTGCGCATCGTGGAGCGGCTGAAGATTGACACCTGTACCTCCGCGAAATCGCGCTCATATCTGTCGGTGGCGTGGAGTTGCGCGCCTGCGTCGGCACCATGCCAGGCGGATAGTGCGGTGGCGGATGTGTTTATTCAACCCTCTTCCAGGACGGTAAATGTGAGCACAGTGGGCATCTATCCGCTTGCCTGGGACATTTGCTCGAACAGCCCCTCAGTAGGTGTTTTTGGCGTTATCAATACCGGCCAATTAGTGGCTGAAAATGTGGTGATTCAGGTGGAGCTTTTTCCAAACGACACTTCGGCGGGTTTCGACCCCAGCTCGTTCCGCATCGTGAGTGGCGGGCAGGCGACTCCACTGAGTTTGACCTCTTCCAATACACTCACGCTGCCCAATTGTCCGAGGGATGTGGCTACTTCCATCGTGTTTGTCCTGCCTCAGATACCCGTGGGCGACACCGTTTGGGTGCACTACGATTTTTACTACTGCTCCAAAGACCTGTGCAATACCCTTTCGCCACGGATGAACATTGTGCAATTCTACAAGAGGCCTTGCGGCAGCGCCGGTGTGGACATAAACACCGTGGCCATCAATCCATTAGATATCCTGCTGGGGCGCGTTCACTACACTATTGGCAAGTGCTTGCAGGACGGTCAGGAGTACCAGATGCAGGTGCTGATGAATTCCTACCGTCTGCTCGTGGACTCGGGCTATGCGTGGATTGAGCTCAACCTCCCGTGGGGGCTGTTCTGGTCGCCGACGAATGGGGTGCCGGTGTTGAACAGTGGTGCGGTGCCGGCGCTGTTGGTCATAGACACGCTGGTGTCGTCGGCTACCTCGAAGCCTGTTGCGCAGCGCGTGCGCATCGCCTACGAGTTACCGCTGCCCGATACGCTGGAGGTGTTGCGGTTTCGCGTGCTGAGTACCTGCATCCAGGAGGCGATTTATCAGGTTACGCAGGCCTCGGACATGCCCGCGTCGGGGGGTACCGTTGTGGTGGATGAGATTTTGCCGGGCGACAGCTGCAGCGATTGCAAATACGTGGGCAGTGTCCGGGTTTCGCTGACACAACGGTTGAACCCGGATGACGTGGCGTGTGCCCTGGGCGTCTGCGATGAGATGCAGTTGCTCACCGGCTGCACCAACTGGCCCGACTGCGGCGGTGGTAGCGGCGGTGGTGGTGGCGGCGGCGGTAATGGCGGTGGCAGCGGCACCGGCACTGAGATGCGGCATTCTTTTGCCGCAGAGCGTTTGAACCTGGGGCTGCCCGACAACGACAACAACCGCCTGGCCGATGGCGCCGGGCAAATAGACAAAACAAAGATCCGGCTCAACCGCGTCATTGCAGGCGATACGCTTCTGGCGGCCATATCCACGAAGCTCGTCGGTGGCGCTCCCATAGACATGCTGCTTTACCAGATGTTCATGGAAGTTACCCGCAGCGACATCGCCTACGACAACGCTCTGGACTCCTTCTCGATTGGCGGGTTTGCCTTCAACTCAGCGCGGGAGAACTTTGCCAACCGCGACTCGTTGCGCGTGCTGAACGTCTCGCTCCTGGTGTGGGACAGCCTGAACAACGCACACTACGTATGCCCCAATGTGGCGCCTGCCCATACCCTCGATCGCTTACACGTACTGTTGCGGCCCATCAACATCAAACCCCACATCATCAGGGATGAGTTTGTAACGCAGCACCGCTACTATTCCATCCTGCTCAACGAGCTGAGCAGCTCCGGTTGTCTGCCGCAAGGCTTCCGCCTGAAGCCGGGCGACTCGGTGGCGATGCAGGTGCGCTGGAAGTTTGACTTCAACTTCATCAAAACACAGCTCAACCGGCCACCATTGGTCAACATCGAATTGGGAGCCACCATGTTTCGAGACCGCGCTGCTTACCTCTACCGGCGCGGCGACACCCTCATGCTCCAATACTCGGGCGTGAGCGATACCGTGCGCGCCGGTGTCTGGAATATCCGCCCTTGTGAGGCTTCGCTGCAGTCTGTGCCCTTTGGCTATACGGCCCAACTGGCGCGGCCCAACTTTTTCCCTTTTGAGGTGCGCCCGCTTTCGGTGCTTTCCCATTATCGGCTCCGCTTGCCCGCGGGGCTTACCCCCCAATCCGCACAACTCGAATGGCTGCGCCTGCAGGAAAACCAACCCTTGCTATCGGCGCAGCCCTTGCCTTTCCAGTTCGTCAATGGCGAGTTGCGGGTGGATTTCTCCGGCCTCTACGCCCAGCCCTTAGACGAAGGCTATCGCTTCAGCACGCGCTATGTGTTCTCGCCCAATTGCCGGATGGAGGAACCAGCCGGAGCGCCCCAGCATTTCACCATCACTTACAGCGGCTGCATCAACAAGGGCCGCATCCGACAGGACTCGCTCACGGGCGGCATAGGTTTCTTCAGCAGTGTTCCGCGCGACTCCCTCCGTACGGCGGAGTCCACCTACGGTGTTACGAAAGGAGAGGTAACGTTCGACCTGACGCTGCGCAACCTGACACCCTTCCCCATGCCCGCCTATCACGTGCGCTTTGTAACGCCGCCGGATGGCGGGCTGGCCGATGCGACGCTGACGGTGGTCGAGACCGGCCAGACGTTCTCAGCCGTCAATGGCCTGTTCCAGCTGGGCACGGTGCCTCCAACGGTTACCTGGACGCTGCGCTTTCGGGCGCGCAACCTGACCTGCGACCCGCAGCTGGTGCGCATTCTCTTCGGCTGGTCCTGTTCGCCTGAGCCGCCGTTTGTGTGCGACGAGGATACCCTGACCATTCGCTTAGTGCCGCGCAAGCCGGAAATGGAGCTGGAGCTGGTGCGGTTGCCCAACAACGTTCCGCTGTGCGACACGTCGGATTATTTCGAGTTGGAGTTGTCCAACGCCGATTTGGGCCATGCCTACAAGCCAGTGGCGGCCATTCAGTTGCCGGCGGGCTTTCAGCTGTTGCCGGGTTCGTGCCAGCTGGCCTATCCGGCGGGCAGTGCGTGGGTGAATATCCCGGACCCGACGCCGACGGGCGGTGGTGTGCTGGAGTGGGACGTGGCCGCCCTGTTGGGTGCAGCGCTGCCCGATGGCTTACCCGGCGTGAATATGGCGCCGCAGAATGCCATGCGCATTCGCTTCCGGGTCGTAACGACGTGTGGGGTGGTGTCGAACAGCCAGATTGTCCTGGGCGGGCGCGCCGAGTGGTACTGCGGTCGGCCGAGCAATGTCTTGCGCAAGGCCAGCGACCCGATTGCGGTGGAGGGCACGGTTCCTTCCTACACGGCCCAGATTGCGCTGACGGATGCCGGGAGCGGGCCGCTGTCGTGTCGTGCCGAGCGCCTGTTGGAGGTCAGTGTATTAGTGGGTGGTTCGCCTCAAGCCGGCGACAGCCTGTACCTGGCTTTGCCACCGGGTTATGCGTATGTGCCGGGTTCGTATGCGCCCGGGTCGAATGCCCCTCCCGGTCCGCCGCAACAGGCCGGGCCGGAGTTGCGGCTGCCGTTGCCGGCAGGTCTTGCCGGCGGTTCGGTGGTGCGCTTTAGTCTGCGCGTGCGCACAGGCGAGCAAGCCGATTGCGACGGGGCCACCCTGCGCATCGAGACGCGACAGCGCGCCATCGCCTTCTGCCCGACCCTCAACAGCAACTGCGTGATTTATACCGTTACGGGCAACGCTACCCTGCTGCTGCCCCCCTATGCCGCCGACCTGGCCCTCCTGAACGCATCGGGCAGGGTAGTGGGCGGCAACGGCCAATACCGCGCCGAAGTGCGCAACGACGGGCCGGCGCCGGCTTCGCTCGCCGCGCTGTGGCTCGTCTGGGATGTCAACGGCGACGGACGCTACACTCCCGGAATAGACTCGGTGCTGGCCCAAGACAACGCCAACCTCAACCTGGCCGCCGGGCAGAGCATCGCCCGGTCGTTCAGCGGCCCGGCAGCACCCGACTTTTGCCGCTTGCTCGTCGTGCTGCCGGGCGCCGAAAACTGCGTCTGCGCCGACACTGCCCTGCGCATCGCCATAGACTCCGTCCTGTGGCAACAGCAGACGACCTGCGTGGGCCAGAGCACCACCGTTGGCCTGCCCGACAGCCTGCCCGATCGCACCTATGCCTGGACGGACGGCCCGGCCCTGCCGCCCTGCCCGTGCCCGTCGTTTGCCTTCACGCCGCCCACCGCCGGCGTCTTCCCCTTTGTGCTTCAAGAGACCGGCGCTGCCGGCTGTAGCATCACCCACCGCTTCGAGGTGCGCGCCGTGCCCGGGCCGCAACTGGCACCCTATCCCAACCCCATCTGCACAGGCGACGCCGTTACGCTGCAACTCATTGGGGCCACCAGCGCCCAATGGCAAGGGCCGGGCATCACCCAGCCCAATGCGCTCGCCCAGACGCTGACGCCAACGGCCACCCACACCTATTATATTATAGCAACCAACGCCGAAGGCTGCGCGCTGCGCGACTCGGCCCGCATCGTCGTGCTGCCGCCCGACACTACCGACCTGGGGCGCCTCCGCACCTGCAAGGGCACGCCGGTGCCGGTCTTCGATGTGCTGACCGACGAACCCGGCCTCTACACCCGTCGGCTCAAAAACGCCAGCGGCTGCGACAGCGTCCTGCTGCTGCGCGTCGAGCGCGTGCCCGACACCGAAGAGCGCGTCGCCCGCTGCCCGTCCGACACTGTGTGGGTGTTCGGCGAACCCGTGCTCCAAAGCGGCCAGTACTGCCGGAAGTTTCCCTCCAGCGCCGGCTGCGACAGCACCCACTGCATCTGGGTGGAAGACCTCACCGCACCCGTGCTGCCGCAAAGCGAAGACACGCTCTTCTTCACTGCCGGCCAGACGCTGACCCTGCAGGCTCCCACCGGATACGCCAACTACCTGTGGACGCCAACGGCGGGCCTCTCCTGTGCCAACTGCGCCTCACCCTCCGTAACACCCACCGACACGGCCACCTACTCGGTATTCGTCTTCAACGCCGACGGCTGCGCCGATACGCTCACCTACCGACTCTTCCCACTGCCGCCCTGCGACCCGACGCGCATCCGCATGCCCAACGCCTTCACCCCCGACGGCGACGGCCACAACGATGTCTTCAAACCCGCTCCTTACGAAGGCGTGGAGACCATCACCTACTTAGCCATCTACAACCGCTGGGGGCAAAAAATCTACGAGTCCTTCGGAGCCACCGCCGCCTGGGACGGCTCCTCCGACGGCCAACCCGCACCGTCCGACGTCTATGTCTGGCTCATAGAAATCACCTGCGCCGGCGACGGCGAACGACGCCTGCGCCGAGGCGACGTTACCCTGCTCCGCTAGCGGCCCCCGTAGCGGCCAAACTTGTTTGGCCCCGTAACCGCCAAACTTGTTTGGCTCCGGTAGCGGCCAAACTTGTTTGGCCTTTATTTGGCCCATATGCAGCCAATACTGCATCTTCGCGCAAAGAATCCCTCGCTGGTGCGCCAGGTTTGTTTTTTTATTCAAAACGGCCTGATGGATATTGGACATCGCCATTCCGTAGCGCGCAGGAGGTTGGCCGAACGAGTTTGGCGGTTACTGGGCCAAACAAGTTTGGCGGTTACTGTGGCCAAACAAGTTTGGCGGTTACTGGGCCAAACAAGTTTGGCGGTTACGGGAAGATGAAACACAGGTTACTTTTTTGGAGCGGATTATTCCTGCTATTGCCTTTAGGGCTGACGGCTCAGCTGCGGTATCAGATGGGTTTGCTGACGGGCGTTCAGTACACCCTGCTGCGCTCGGATTTGTTCACGACGGCCTCGGGGCGGGTGGCGCCGGTGGTGGGTTTTGCCTTTGCGGTTGGCCCGCATCGGCGCTGGGAGCTGTTGCAGGAGGTGGTGCTGACGGAGGGCGGCGCCCATGCACGGGCGGTTTACTTTCGGGCCGGTGCACCGCCGGAGGATCACCTCTACACCTATAAGTATTACTCCTTTGAGACGTCGCTTTTTGTCGGCTGGCAGCCCTCCCGAGAGGTGCCGCTGTGGCTGCAGGCGGGGGCATTTCTGGGCGGCAACTTTGACCACCTCAACCGCCAGCAGCGCGAGTTTATGATAGGCGACTACGAAAACATCAACCGCGCCGTGCGCGCCGTAGAACTCAACGACGCCTTTTCGGGCTTAGACTACGGACCCGCCGCCGGCCTGGCACTGGGCGAAGGGCGCTTCCGCGCCAGCGCCCGCTACTACCTGGGCGTGAAAAACCTGTACCGCTATCTGGACTTCGCCACACCCGGCCCATACCTTCAGACTTCGGCCCTGCGCTGCTCACTGACGTATTTCTTAAAATAAAAAAAATGGCCGGCCTGTTGGCGCATTCAGCGTTCAACCCTACTTTTGCCCTTGAGAAAAAAAATAGGGTATGTGGAAAAAAAAATCGCGTATCCCTTGTATCACTCAAAACGGCGTGCGTACCTTCGCACGGTAAAAGAGCGATGAAACATCGCATCAAAAGTTCTTTTTAAGACAGGCATCATTTTTGCAGACAAGAAAAGAACGCCTCTCGCGGCGCCTGACGAACGGCTCAGAAACCGATATTATCGTTCAAAAGGCGCGTTTAATCCCTTGAGATGTAAGGAATTACCGGTTATCTCTAATAACGCTTAACTAAATTATCAATCTCATGAAAAAAGTCTACGAGGCCTCTCAGCCTGGTTGTGGTCGTGCTGGAAGAATGCTGACCAACTTTTTTTCGAGCAGAACAATGTCCGCCCTTCCCCGTCTGGCGACAATGTTCTGCTTAACGCTTTTAGGGGCGCATGCCGCCTACGCCCAGCCTTGCTCGGGCGTATCGTGCGACATCAGCTATGCTCCGGGCGTTTCGATGGCGATTAACCTTTGCCTGAATTCGCAAGGGGAAGCCCAAATTACGCCCGCGTTGATGGCGACCTACACGACCAGCTCCAATATGACGTGCTGTTCGGTCGTCAGGGTGTGGGAAAACGCTGCGGCTACCAATCCGTTGGAGCCGTCAGACCCGAACTACGACCTGGACTGCACGGACGTGGGCAATACGTACACCGTGTGGGTTACCCGCGAGGTCAACCTGCCGCCCACGGGTACGGGCAGAAGTGCTGCCATCCGATTTGACATTACGGTACTCGACTGCACGCCGCCGACGCTCGTGTGCCCCTCGCCGGCGCTGTTTACGTGTGCGGCAGACTACGCTGCGGCATTTCCACCCAGTCCCCTGACGCCGGCTCAGTTTGCTACTTTAGGTGGCTCGGTGTCGGATGCTTGCGGTGTTGCGTCGGTAAGTTATACGGCTTCACTTCTTTCGTACACGTGTGTGAACGGTTTCCAGGTGTTGCACACTTACACGGCGACGGACGTTAACGGTAACACGTCCACCTGCACACAGGTGATTACGGTGTCGGATAATGTGCCGCCGCAGTTTACGACATCCCCCTCTGACCTCACGCTCGCGTGCGATGATCCTGCTGCTTCGACGACCATTCAGAATTGGTTGGATGCTTTCGGTGGCGCGACGATAACGGATAACTGTGGCGGTACTTTTAGCGTTTCGCCGGTCTTGTGTCCGGGCAGTGGTTTTCCATGTACCTCGCCCACACCGGCAACTGCTGCTACTGTACTTGCTCAGATGCCTGCACCCTGTGCACCTCAACCACGGGAAGTGCAGGTCGGCTTCTTTGTGCAAGATGAGTGCGGCAATCAGAACTTCGCGGTAGCCAAGGTTATCTTCGTTGACAATGTGGCGCCGACGATTACGGGCTTGCCCGGTGGCCCGGCGATTGGCCCATTCACCTGCGCCAATCTGATACCGGCACCCAACCCGGCAGCCATCACGGCAACGGACAACTGCACGCCCGCGGGCCAGCTCATCCGCGAGCATGTGAGCGATGTGCCAGCCACGGTAACGGGCTGCCCGGGCGCACAGACCATCATCCGCACCTATCGCGTAACGGACTGCGCTGGCAACTCGACCACAGCCACGCAGACCATCACGGTGAACGACAACGTCGCACCGGTGTGGGGAACCAACCCAAACAGCCTGTTCCGCGCCTGCGATAATCCCAACTTACAGGCTGACATTGACAACTGGCTGGCCAGCAACGGCGGTGGCAACGCTACCGACAACTGCAACGGCGTAACCATTACGGCCAACTACGCCAACGGCGCTGCCGTGCTGGCAGCGATGCCGGCCTGGTGCCCGCCCGGCGGGCCGACCCGCTCGGTAACGGTAACCTTCACGGCGACCGACGGCTGCGGCAACTCGACCACGCGCACAGCGACGGTAACGATCTTTGATCTTGTACCGCCAACGGCAGACCCCATTCCGGACGCTACGGCCCAATGCCTGGGTTCATTGCCGGCGCCTGACCCATCGGTTGTGCCTAACGTCCAGGACAACTGCACACCGAATGCGAGTGTGGCGGTAACGCATATTAGTGATGCAACAATAGCGGGAGGCAACGGCTGTCCTGGCACTCCTTATATTGTGGTGCGTACCTACCGCCTGACGGACTGCGCGGGCAATACCCAAAACGTTTTTCAAATCATACAAGTGGCCGACGACGTGCCGCCCACCTGGACGACCGACCCCAGCCCTCTGACGCTGGCCTGCCCGGCCAACAGTGTTGGCAACACAACGGCTATCCAGACCTGGATTAACACAGTAGGTACCACGGGCGCGGCTACGGACAACTGCGGGGCGGTTACGTTTCGCACCATCCCGGCTACGGTGGCGGAAATGCAAAATCAGCTGACCTGCGGCCCGCTGGCCGGAACGCTGGTGGTAACCTTCGTAGCAGAAGATAACTGCGGTAACTCCGCCACGCGCACGGCTACGCTGACGGTTACGGACAACACGCCGCCGACGGCAGATCCGATTCCGGCTGCTACGGCACAGTGCGTAGAGCCAGCGCCTAACATCGGCGTAGTAACCAATGTAAATGATGATTGCTCGCCGGCGGGTACGATCACGGTGGTGCATGCCGGTGACACGGATAACGGCGTCCCCATCGGCTGCCCCGGTACGCCGCGCATTGTTACGCGCACCTATTTAATTACGGACTGCTCGGGCAATACGACTACCCGCACGCAGACGATTACAGTGGAAGACAATATCGCGCCGAATGCGAACTGCAGAAACGTAACAGCCTACTTAGACGCCAATGGACAGGTACAGGTGTGCGCTGCTCAGTTCAATGACGGCAGTGCAGACAACTGCAACCGTCCGATGACGTTCGAGTTTGCGGTTTCTACCGACCCGCCGTTCAATACGACGTTTGATGCTTTTGAGAACTGCAAGACGTTCGACTGCGACGATATTCCGGGCATTGCCAACTGTGCGGCCTCTACCAACAATACGGAGACTCTTGTCATCCGCTTCCGCGCCATTGACGCTTGCAATAACATCTCCGGCTTCTGCACAGCAAGCCTGATGCTCATAGACAGCATCAAGCCCGAAATCGTGAATTGCCCGTCTGACCTTACGGTCAACACCAGCGACGATGGTGGCTACGACTGTGAAGTAGAAGTAGAGATTGACCACCCCAACGTGGAAGATAACTGCGATCCGCTCTTCTGCTACGAACTCGAAGTGCAGAAAGAGATCAACGGTGTCCTTACGACGATTGACCCCGTGACGGGTGCTCCGGCAGTGGGCTATCGCACGCCGGTAACGCCGGGTGGCTCTTCGACCTTTACCTTCTCGAAAGGGCCTATCTGCAACGCTTCTCAAATTGACGACGACTATCGCCTGATCTACTACGCCCGCGACCGCTACGGCAACAGCGATACGTGCTCCTACATGATCAAGGTGCGCGACGACGAGGCTCCGACGTTTGTGAACTGCCCGACGGCGCCCATCATCGCTACGGTGGTAACAGGCGACTGCTACCAGATGAAGTGCTGGGAAGCCATTCGCTATTACGACAACTGCCAGTATCCGTTTGATGGTCTGGGCAGTGGCGAGTGCCCCGTGCCCACGCTGGTGGTAACGGCCAGTGACACGACCGTTATGGTGGACACTATCGGCGACGATCATTGTGCTCTCTTCCCGGTAGGCACTACGTACGTGTACTACACGGTGACAGACATCTGCGGCAACACGGCTACCTGCACCATCACGGTAGAGATTTCGGATGAAGAGCCGCCGATGGCGATGTGCGTGCCGTTTATCAATGTCAATCTGGAGCCTAACGGTCTGGCTTACCTGACGTTTGCTGATCTGGATGCAGGCAGCAGCGACAACTGCGGTCTGTGTGTCAAGGAAGTGGGTCGTGCTTATGCGCCGAGTGGTCCTGTCTTCTTCGGCAATCAGGTCATTCTGACCTGCGACGACCGCGACACCGACCAGGATCCGTTTGACCCGCCGGTGAAGCTGATTGATGTAGTGCTCCGCGTTCAGGATTGCTCCTCGCCGTTAGCCAACGAAGATACCTGTATCACGAAAGTGCGCGTATTCGATATGCGCGACCCGGGCATCGCCAGCTGCCCGGCCGATACGGTGGTATGCACCGATGCTGCGGCCTGCAGTGCGGTAGTTACCTATCCGACGCCGACGTTTAACGACGGCTGCGATAGCCAGCACCCGGGCACACTCCAGTTGGGCCTGCCCTCTGGTTCGACCTTCCCGCTGGGTGTAACGCGCATCATCTACGATTACACTTCGAATAGTGGCTATAATGTGGAATGCCAGTTCAACATCACGGTGGTGGACTGCGAAGCGCCCGTGATTGTATGCCCGCCCAACCAGACGCTGACGTGTCTGCAAGATCTGCCGGCTCCGCTGACGATTGCGACCTTCACGGGTACGCTGACGGATAACTGTGCGGTTACGGCTCTGCAGTTCAGCGACTATGACAACGACCTGACGCACTGCCCGTACGACGGTGTGCGCTTCATTGACCGCTATTACACGGCATGGGACTCGACAGGCAACTCCTCGACCTGCTCGCACCGCTTCACGTACACGGAAGACACGCAGAAGCCAGAGCTGCAGGTGAAGCCCTTCAGCATCACGGTAGAATGCGCCAGCGCCGTACCGCCGGTACCGGTACAAACCGCTACCGACAACTGCGGTACTGTATTCATTGACTTTAGCGAGTCGGTGGTCAACGACACCTGCCAGAACAAGCGCGTTATCGTGCGCTACTGGATCGCCACCGACCTCTGCGGCAACACCGACGACTGGGAGCAGCGCATCACGGTGCGCGACGATGAAGCGCCTGAATTAGAGGTAACGCCGCTGGACCTTACGCTCGAATGCGCCGACGAAGTGCCTGCCGCTCCGTTCCAGCGCGTTACGGATAACTGCGATGTCGCCTGGTTCGAATTCTCTGAGTCCTACGAAGGCGGCTCGTCGGCTGACCCGAACTGGAGCTGCCCGAACAAGTTCATCCTCACGCGCCGCTGGATCGCCTGGGACCTCTGCGGTAACAGCGCCGAACACATCCAGACGATTGAGGTGGACGACAATACTCGTCCGTCATTCCTGATTACGCCGGTAAACCGTACGTACGAATGCTTAGAAGATGTGCCGGCAGCACCTGATCAGCACGCTGACATGGCGCTGGATAACTGCGAAGTGGTCTTCGTGGACTTCATGGAGACGCGCGGTTACATTGTGGTTGGCGGCGACACCACCGGCAACAACAACTGCCACGACCAGGTGCTTATCATCCGCCGCTGGGAAGCTACTGACCTGTGTGGCAATAAGAACACGCACTGGCAATACATCACGGTGTACGACGACGAGCCGCCGGTGCTGGAGGTTACTCCGACAGACCGTACCTTCGATTGCCTCTCTGATGTAGGTCCTGCGCCCATTCAGCGCGCTACGGATAACTGCACGGATGATCCGTTCATTGACTTCTCCGAGTCCATTGACTCGAGCGATTGCACCAACCGCATCGTCATCAGCCGTCGTTGGTACGCCTGGGATGCTTGCGGCAACAAGGCAGAGCACTGGCAGACCATCACGGTGAATGACACCATCCCGCCGGTGCTGCAGACGAAGCCGCTGGATCTCACTTTTGAATGCTCTGAAGAGGTTCCGCCTGTTCCGGTACAAACGGTGGTGGAAAACTGCGATATCTTCTTCTTAGACTTCTCCGAGGCGATCGAGCCGGGTGGGTGTGAAGATAATTTTACGGTAGTGCGCACGTGGGTAGTTACCGACCTGTGTGGTAATACCGACTACCACCAGCAGCGCATCACAGTGGACGACACTACGCCGCCGGTATTCAGCAATGTGCCCGCCAATACAGTCGTGCAGTGCGCGGAAGATGTGCCGCCGGTAACGCACCCGACGGTTACGGACAACTGCAGCCAGGTGTTTGTGGACTTCTCCGAAGAGACGCAGCCGGGCACGTGCCATGACAGATTTACGGTAGTGCGCCGCTGGGTGGCTACCGACCTGTGCGGCAACGCTGCAACGGTATTCCAGGTGATCTCGGTGAACGACAATACACTCCCGGTGCTGCAGAACCTGCCGCCGGCGACGTTGACGGTGGCTTGCGCTCAGGATGTCCCGCAGCCGGCGCCCGTAACAGCATCGGATAACTGTGGTGAACCTCTGACACTTGATTTTAGCGAGGTAGAATGGCCAGGCACTTGCCACGACCAATATCAGATTGTACGCACCTGGACGGCTCAAGACAACTGCGGCAACCGCACGTCGTTCACGCAGATTATTACGGTGAATGATAATGTGGTACCGGTGTTGCAGAACCTGCCTCCAGCGACGGTGAATGTGCAGTGCGCCGAGCAAACACCCGCAGTGGCCAACGTAACGGCTTCCGATAACTGCGGTGAACCGGTTGTGCTGCAATTTGAAGAAGTGGAAGTGCCGGGCACGTGCATGAATCAGCGCACTATCCTGCGCACGTGGCACGCCCAGGATAACTGTGGCAACCGCACTTCTTTCACGCAGACGATTAATGTGAACGACAATATCGCGCCGGTGCTGCAGAACTTGCCTCCGGCGACGGTGAACGTGCAGTGCGCTGAGCAAGTGCCGGCGGTGGCCAACGTAACGGCTACGGACAACTGCAACAATCCGATTGACCTGTACTTCAGCGAGGTCGAGGTACCGGGTACGTGCATGAACCAGTACAGCATTGTTCGTACGTGGCGTGCTCAGGACGACTGCGGCAACTCTTCGGTGTTCACGCAGACGATTAATGTGAACGACAATATCGCACCGGTGCTGCAGAACCTGCCTCCGGCGACGGTGAATGTCGAGTGCTCTGAAGATATCCCGGCTGTGGCGAATGTAACGACTACGGATAATTGCGCTGCTCCGGTTGACCTGTACTTCAGTGAGGTAGAGGTGCCGGGTGGCTGCTTCAACCGCTACACGGTCATCCGTACGTGGCGTGCCCAGGACGATTGCGGCAACTCGACGGTCTTCACGCAAACGATTAACGTGAACGACAACAAGGCGCCGCAGTGGAATGCGGTATCGCCGATTGTGTGGATCAACGAAATCCACTACGACAACGTAGGTACCGATGCGAATGAGTTTATTGAAGTAGTAGGTACGGCTGGTGTTGACCTTTCTAACTATCAGCTGGTGCTGTACAACGGCGCTAACCCTGCTGCTGCGTTGGTTTACGACATTCGTACGCTGTCGGGCATCATTCCGAACCAGCAGAATGGCTTTGGCGCTGTGGCCTTTACGTATCCGGTGAACGGCATCCAGAACGGGTCGAACGATGGCATCGCCCTGGTACGCAATAATACTATGGTGCTGCAGCTGCTGAGCTATGAAGGTTCCTTTGTGGCTGCCGATGGCCCGGCTGCTGGTATGACGGCAGTTGATATCGGTGTTTCCGAAGGCGGTAGCGACCCGCTTGGCTTGTCGCTGCAGCTCAAGGGTACGGGTAATAAGCCCAGCGACTTTACGTGGACGGCTCCGTCGGCATGGTCGCCGGGTGCCATCAACGACGGTCAGACCATGACGGCTCCGGCGGGCTTTACGCTGCCGTTGGATATCACCGTGCAATGTGGTGAAAACGTGCCGATGCCGATGGTGCTGACGGTTACGGACAATTGCGATGCTCCGGTAGATGTAGAGTACTACGAAGTCTTTGTGCCGGCCGCTGGCCCCAACGATGGCATGCGCATCATCCGCACCTGGACGGCGGTGGATGTGTGCGGCAACTCCATCGTACACACGCAAACGATTACGATCAACGACGTAACGCCTCCGGTACTGGGCAACCTGCCGCCGGCTACGCTGAACGTCACGTGCGCTGAAAACGTGCCGCCGGTGGCGGACGTAACGGTCAGCGACAATTGCCAGGGCACGGTTTATGTGGACTTCAGCGAAACGATCCTGCCGGGCGATTGCGCCCACCGCTTCACGCTAACGCGCAAGTGGGTGGCTACGGACTTTGCTGGCAACACGACGCAATTTATCCAAACCATCAACGTCAACGATAATGTACCGCCGACCTGGACCAGCCCGCTACCCGCTGATGTAACAGTACAGTGCGGTGAGCAAGTGCAGCCGGCTACGTTGACGGCTTCCGACAACTGCTCGGGTACGGTGCTCATCGAAGCGAATGAGACCCTGCTGCCGGGTGCTGGCCCGAACGACGGCATGATCCTGGAGCGTACGTGGACGGCTTACGACGTGTGCGGCAATTCCATCCGCTACACGCAGCGCATCACCATCCTCGACGTAACGCCGCCGACGCTGCAGAACCTGCCGCCCGCTGTGGTGAATGTAACGTGCTCCAGCCAGGTGCCGCCGGTGGCTAACGTAACGACGACGGACAACTGCCAGGGCACGGTAGCGCTCGACTTCCGCGAGACGGTCGTGCTGGGCAACTGCGTCAATCGCTACACGCCGACACGCAAGTGGGTGGCCACGGACTTCGCCGGTCCCTCGACGCAATTCATTCAGACCAGCAACGTGAACCACCACGTACCCCCCACCTGGACCATCCCGCTGCCTGCTGATGTAACAGTACAGTGCGGCGAGCAAGTACAGCCGGCTACGCTG
>CAZYEV010000075.1:0-59155 GCA_964646615.1 uncultured Saprospiraceae bacterium | reverse complement strand
CGCCTCGTAAGCAGGTTATTGTGCTGATAGCCGAGTAGGACCACTTCACCAACGGGTTGGTGGGCTTTTATCCGAACGACTTCGACAAGGTGGTCAGACGCAATGGTTTTGTGCGCAAGTTTTACGAAAACGTCAAGAAGGGCACGCAGATAGGCATCATTGACCGCATTTTCATCACCGGCGTGTCGCCTATCACGTGGGACAGCCTGACGAGTGGTTTCAACATTGCGGACAACCTGACGGTGGACTTGCACCTGCACGATCTAATGGGCTTTCGGGAAGAGGAGGTGTCCGACTTGCTGCGTCTGGCCGGCGCACCGGAGTCGGAGCACGAACGTATCTTGGACGACGTGCGCACCTGGTACAACGGCTACCAATTCAATGATGAAGCGCCACAGCGGCTGTACAACCCGGACATGGTGCTCTACTTTGTCAAGAACTACGCCCAGTACGGAAAATATCCGCGTCAGTTGCTGGATAACAACGTTGCCAGCGACTACCACAAGATCTACCAGATGACGCGCGTGGGCAACGAGGCGGCCAACCGCCGCGTGATTGAGGACGTGTTGGAGGAAGGATCGGTGCAGGCTGTGCTGACGCGCCAGTACAGTTTTGCCCGCCCGTGGACGCGCGACGATTTTGTGAGTTTGCTTTTTTACCTGGGTTTGCTGACTATTCGTCAGGCGGATTTGAACCAGTTGGTGTTTGAGGTTCCCAATCGGGTGATTGAGGGCATATACTTTGATTTTCTGCAGGCGAAGTTGCTGGAGGACAGTCATCTGACGCAGGATGATTTGCAGATGGCGCAGCGGGTGAAGGCCTTGGCGTTGCACGACGACATGGGGCCTGTCGTGGAAGCGCTCAACGAGGTGCTTGGTCGGTTGTCGAATCGGGATGCGCGCGGTTGGACGGAGAAGCACGTCAAGGCGGTATTGATGGCGTTGCTGGTTCCGACGGGTGTTTACGGTGTGTTCAGCGAGTGGCCGGTGGGTTCGGGTTATGCGGATGTGGTTTTGCTGCGTCGTCCGCCGATACTGGAGCCGCGGCACGAGCATTTGGTGGAGTTGAAGCACGTGAAGAAGGAGGATGCGCGGCTGCTGGAGGCGGTGAAGGAGGAGGGTCGTCAGCAGGTGCGCGAGCGTTTGCTGCATCCGGACATGGCGCGTCGGGGCGATGTGCTGGGCTGGCTCATCACGGTGCTGGGCGCCGAGGCGCAGGTGGAACGCGTGGAGGTGGGGTGAATCACAAAAGGTTCTTCCCGGAAATCAAAGAAAAACGACAGTGCCGTCATGCCCTGACTGTTATCTTGCAGAGGGCAGTTCTTCAAATCGGTAGCCCTGCTGGGTGAAATGCCGCAGGAGTTCGGGCAGCACGAAGCAGAGTTTCTCTGCGGTCTTGATATTGTCGTGCAAGACGATGATGGAGCCGCTGGCGGAATTTTCCACAATGTTTTCCAGGCACTGTTGAGCGTCCACGTTTTGGTCGAAGTCACCGCTAAGGACATCCCACAGTACGATGGTGTAGTGACGCTCTAAGGAAGCGTGCTGGCAGGGCGATAGGCGCCCGTAAGGTGGGCGGAATAGGTTACTTCGGACAAGATGGGCGCAACGGCGAACATTTTTCAGGTAGTCTAATGTTTTGGTTTTCCAGCCGTTGAGGTGGTTGTAGGTGTGGTTGCCGGTGCTGTGGCCTTCGGCTAAGATGCGCTGGTAGATTTCGGGATACCGCCGGACATTTTCGCCTACGCAAAAGAAGGTGGCTTTGGCATTGAACTCCTTCAGGACGTCCAGCACCCAGGGCGTTACTTCAGGTATAGGGCCGTCGTCGAAGGTGAGGTAAAGGACGCGCTCCTGTGTGGGCACTCGCCATAAGAAGCGCGGCCAGAGCGATTGCACGATATTGGGTGTTTTAACTAAGTACACGGTAAGAGCAGGCGGTTTTGCGGCGGGCAAAGGGGCGTTATTGGCGAGCATGCCCTACTTTTGCCAGCACAAATCAAAATTTTTGGCAAAAGTCTGCTTTTGGCATCAGAATTTGGCGGCTCTTTTGGGGCGAACGAGGCTGCCCGCTGCGGTGGTTGGCTAAATGCCCACATTTCCTTGAATTAATCGGCTTTATCGAAGATGGCTGTACGCGTACGTTTTGCACCTTCGCCAACAGGGGCCTTGCACATTGGAGGTATCCGCACGGCTTTGTACAACTACCTGTTTGCCCGTCATCACGGCGGAGCATTCATTCTGCGCATTGAGGATACCGACCAGTCCCGTCATGTGCCCGGAGCAGAAGAGTACGTCATTGAGGCGTTGAAGTGGGTAGGGCTAATTCCCGACGAGGGGGTGGGCTTCGGGGGCGATTACGGCCCGTATCGTCAAAGCGAGCGCAAGGCCATTTACCAGCAATATGCCCGGCAGTTGGTGGAGCGCGGCAAAGCCTACTACGCCTTCGATACGCCGGAAGAATTGGAAGCCATCCGGCAGCGCGAAGCGCATTTTGCGTACAACCATCAGACGCGCAAGCAGTTGCGCAATAGTCTGACGATGCAGCCGGAAGAGGTAGAGGCCCTGCTTCGGCGTGGTGCCCCTCATGTCATTCGCTTGCTGGTGGCGCCCGAACAGGACGTTCGTATTCAGGATCTCATCCGCGGCGAGGTGGTGTTTCAAGGCAGCGAATTGGACGACAAAGTGCTCCTCAAGGCGGACGGCATGCCTACCTACCATCTGGCAAACATTGTGGACGACTACTTGATGCGCATTACCCACGTCATTCGCGGCGAAGAGTGGCTCTCCAGCACAGCACACCATGTGCTGCTGTATCGAGCCTTTGGATGGGAAGACGCCATGCCGCAATTCGCGCACCTTCCGCTCATTTTGCGGCCCGAGGGTCAGGGCAAACTGAGCAAACGCGACGGCGCCCGCTTTGGCATTCCGGTCTTCCCCCTGTCGTGGAAAGGCACCACGCCTGAGGACAGCTTTCTGGGCTTCCGCGAGGCTGGCTTTTTGCCGCAGGCGGTGCTCAACTTTTTGGCTCTGCTGGGCTGGCATCCGGGCGGCGAGCAGGAGGTATTCAGCTTAGAGGAAATGACGCGCCTGTTTTCGCTGGAGCACATCTCCAAAGGTGGCGCTCGCTTCGATTACGACAAGGCAAAGTGGTTCAACCAGCGCTACATCATGGCCACTGACAACGCTGTGCTGGCGCAGTACATTCGCCCGTTGGCCGAGGCAAAAGGTTATCGGGCCGACCAGTCGTACCTGGAGCAGGTGGCGGCTTTGATGAAAGAGCGCGTGTCGTTGCTGCCCGATTTTGTGGAAGAGGGGTACTACCTTTTTGAACCGGTGCGCGCTTACGACGACGAAAGCATCCGCAAAAAATGGAACCCGGCGCTCCAGCCCGTGCTGGAGGCTATTGCCGACCTGATGCTTAGCATTCAGCCCTTTGATGCACCCACATTAGAAGCAGCGGTGAAAGCCCTCCTGCAAGAGCGACAGGTAAAACCCGGCGAGGTGTTGCCCCTGCTGCGTCTGGCCCTGGTGGGCACCATGAAAGGTCCGGCCGTCTTTGATACGGCAGCATTGCTCGGCCCTGCGGAAACGGCCGAACGCCTGCGGCGAGGCATGGCTTATTTTTTGCAGTGCCACAAAATGGCAACCCGATAAGTAGCGGGCGTTTTGGCCCAACACACATCCGGTGGTAAAATCGCGCATCATTTTTTGTACGCATTTTTGCACCCTTATCCCTTCCTCATCAGCATTATTTTTTCATGAAAAACAAACCCTCGACAAAGAAGACAAGGAAGCTGAAAGGCTCAAAGCAGCCTCCAAATGCGGAAGACGCTGAACCTAAGGCCGGTTTATCTCCCTACATTGACGAATTTGGTCGCATCCAAAACCCGCAGCAGGACGAAATGATTGCCGAACTGAACAAAAAACGCCCGCCCGAAGCAGACATATAGTACTCGCCTTCCTCGCCACGCCTTTTCACCTTTTTATCCTAATCCTACGCAGAGGGTTTGGCTCTGAAGCCAGCGCAACGACGACGCCGAAGAAGCCTCGCACGACGTAATCTTTTCTGCAATCCCATTTCTTCACTCATCCCACAAACATTTGAAGACCTTCGGGTCTTCGCCGCATTCGAAACCTTGCGTTATGGTGAACCGGTTACGCAACACCCGTCGGGCGAAGCCCGGTTTCTACATCCTTTTTTTGGGCATCCTTCTGGCCGGCTCCCTGCCGGCTCAGCCGGCGTTTTTTAATTTCAACTACCCTGGCCCAACGCACATCCCGGTGGATACGGTCTCGTGTACCAATATCCTGGCCGGCAACATCGGTACGCCTATCGTAACCTCAACGGTGGGCGCTAACATCATTCTCTCGCAATTCGACCCCGTCGCTTCGGGTTTTACCCTCAATGCCCCGTGGAACTTCGGCGAAACGGCCCAGCTGTTCTGGAATGTGGCTGACGACCAGGGCCGCTCGGCTACCTTTTCGTTCTTCGTCTTTTTTGTAGACACCACAAAACCCAGAATCATTACCGCCGGCACGCCTTCGACCGCTACGTATGCCTCGATACGCTTAGTGCCGCCACCGCCCAACCTGGGGGCCGCAGACCCGTGCGGTAACCCGACGGTAACCTTTACGGAAAGCCCGCGCCCACCCCTGTGTCAGGCCGGAACGTTTACTCGCACGTGGCTGGCCACCGACATGTCGGGCAATACGGGCGTTTTTACCCAAACGATCACTATTCTGATAGACACGCTGCCGCCTACGGTAACCTCGCCGCCGCAAAACGGCTCGGCTCCGTGCACGCAGGTCAATACAGCCTATCCGGCCTGGCTGGCCGCCCAAATGGCTAACTTTCAGGCGACGGACCCCTCGGGCGTGGCCTCTTATACCAACAATGCCCCGCCCGCGCTAACGGGCAGCTGCCCACCGGTGCTAACGGTTGTCTTTACGGCTACCGACAGCTGTGGATTTTCCGTCACGCGCACGGCCACCTTCACGTCCATAGACAATAAAGGCCCCGACATCGTGCGCGCACCACAGGACAGCGTGGTGGCCTGCTCGCCGCCGGCCAACAACCACCTGGACGCCCTGGCTCACTGGATACACCGCCGCGCCGGCCTCATCGCACGCGACTCCTGCACGCCAGAGGCGGAAATTCAGTACACCACGCAAATCGGCGGCACTCCTGTGGACTCGGCCCAGATAACCGCTGCGTTTATCACTTCGATGGGCGGCGGCTGCGGCTCGCGTCAGATAGGCAGCCAGACTTACGACCGCGTGCGCGGCTGGGTAACGGTGGACTTCTTCGCCCGCGACGCCTGCAACAATGCTACCTATTTGGGTCAGGCTACCTTCGCCGCGCGCGACACCGTGCCGCCCCAACTCACGGGCAATTCCATCAGCGAAGAATGCGGCGGGGGCAACGACCAGACGGCCCTCAACGCCTGGATAAACGCCCACGGCAACCTTGCGGTCAGCGACGATTGCTCCAACTATACCTGGACGGATTTTAGCTGGACGACTTCCACAGGGCAGAGCGGCAGCGGTCTCTTCGGCACCGGCCCTTATCCACAGGTGCAGGCGCACAATTGCTCGTGGTATGCCGATGTTACGTTCCGCGCCACCGATGAATGCGGAAACACCGGCAGCCGAACGCTGCGTTTTCAAATCACCGACGTTACAGCGCCGGTATTCGTGCCCATACCTACCGATACGCTCTACTGCCCTGATACGGCTCTTATAGCACCCCGGGCTTTCGTGTCGGACAACTGTGACACGTCGCTGACTTTTGCACGCAGCCAGACTATAACAAACCTGCCTTGCCCGGGCAGCTACACGTTGCTGGTAACCTGGACGGCCACCGACGACTGCGGAAACGCCGCCACCGCTACGCAAACGGTGGTCGTGCGCGACACTACGCGGCCAGTCATCACGCTGCGCCCGGCCGACCGCGTCATCCGTTGCGACACCTTTGCTCTGCCGCCGCACCCGTTGCTGGGGGCAGGGGTACAGGCCACCGATATCTGCGGTGCAGTGGTGAGCCTGACCGTTTCGGATGCGTCGAACCAGGACCCCAATCCGGCCAATTGCGGGCATTACACCTATGCTATCACGCGCACATTTGTGGTCAGCGATGACTGCGGCAACACGACCTCAGCCCAGCAGGTCATTCAGGTGGTGGACAACATCCCGCCCGCCCTCCTTGGCTTTGCCGATACTACGCTGGTGTGCGAGGTGTCGCCCATTACACCGCCGCCTACGGCTGCCGATGTGTGCAGCGGCATTGCTACGGCCCCTGTGCTGGTCAGCGAAGTGATTGACAACCCGGGTTGCGGCGATACGTACACCAAACTGCTGACGTGGGAAAGCACGGACGTATGCGGCAACGTGGGCCAGCTGGTGCAGACGGTCAACATTGTGGATACTGTGGCACCCGTACTCACAGGCGTGCCCGCCAACGCAACGGTGGAATGCAAAAATATCCCGCCGGTGCCTGCTCCCGGTGTCATTACCGCCAGCGATAATTGCGACGAAACGCCCAACATCTCGTTCAGCGAAACGGAACTGCGCGACCCTAACCCGGCCTCATGTGCTTATGTAACGGACTACCAGATTCGCCGCCAGTGGACGGTAGAAGACAACTGCGACAACCGCCGCACCTATGTGCAAATCATTTCCGTCAAAGACCAGACGCCCCCCGTGGTTATGGCCTTAGATACGTTGCGCGTCAACACTGCACCCGGGCTTTGCGAAGCGCCTGTAACCATACCGGCCCTGCTATCGGTCTATGACGAATGCACGGCTTCAACCCTGCAGGCCGACCTGCGCGACACGGCGCTGCTGACCCCCAGCGGAACGCCTATTGACCAGAAACCCGTCAACCCGATTACGTTCACGTGGACGGCGCCCAATGTGCCGCCCTTGTCGCCCGCCCTGAGCAGCGGAACGCTGACCATCTCGCTTGACCGGGCTGATGCCGAACAGCCCAGCGAGTTCATGTACATCTATGGCGAAGGCGGCCTGTTGTTGGGCCGGACGAAACTCACCGATGTCTCCTGCGGCTTTAGCGACACGACGTTTACCGTGCCGGTATCCTTGCTCAACAGCTGGCTGCTGGATGGGCAAATCACCATCCAGCTCACGCCCAACGGTACAGGTCCTGAGGCCATCAACGCCTTCTGTAGCGGCGGCCGGGTGCGCGCGCGCCTGACGTATGCCTATGCCGCGCCGGAGCGCCCGGTGGACGTCGCCTTTGCCGTCAACGGCAGCGCCTTCCAGCCCTTCCCGCCCTCCGGCACCGTGAACCTGGACGCCGGCACGCACACGGTGCATTACCGCGTTACCGATTGCGCGGGCAACAGCACTTCGACTTTCACCGTCATCCGGGTCAACGACGCCGAACCACCCGCCATTACGGCGCCAGCGCCGATAACGGCTTACGTCGGACCGGCCAACTGCACGGCATCGCTGACGCTGCCCTTCCCGAACCTGTCGGAAAACTGCACCTTCAATGCTTTTTTGGATAAAACCTCCGGTGTGCAGGCGGTGGTCTTTGAAAACGATGCCAATGCCGGTTGGGTGCCGAAAAACACGACGTTGAGCATTCCGGGGGTGCTGGCCAACGCCGTGGCCGGCGGCACGCTCGTGGTGCGCCACCGCGGCGACAACGGCCAGGCGGGCGAGTTTTTTTACGTGTTGGATGAAAACAACAACCCGCTGGGCATTACGACCATCGCCTCGGGTGGCGAATGCGCCGATGTGCACGAAACGGCCTTTGCCGTGACGGCTGCTCAAATCAACACCTGGGCTGCTGATGGGGCGGCGAGTTTTTCGCTGCGGGCCAATCGCGACGTGGTCAATTACAGCGACCACATCAACCCCTGCGGCCCGCTCAATGCGGCCGACCAGGACGGCATCAGCACTTTAGAAGTGCTCCTGCGCTATCATTATGCCGTCGTGGATTACCGCATCAGCAAAGGGGCCCAAACAGTGTTGCAGGGGCAATTGCAGGGCAACAATACGGTGGTCTCGCTGCCGCCGGGCAATTATACCGCTACTTACACCGTCTCGGACGCCAGCGGCAATACGGCTTCGACCTCGTACGCCATTACGGTGCGCGACACGGTGCCGCCCACAGCGCTTTGCCAGCCCATCACCATTTTCACCAACCCGCACGGCTCGGTTACGTACGTGTTGCAACCGCAAGAGGTGGACAACGGCAGCTCGGACAACTGCTCGGGAGCGAACCTGAACCGAACCGTTTCGCCCATCAACTTCACCTGCAACATGGCGGGTGGTGTGTATCCGGTTACCCTGACGGTAACGGATACGTCGGGCAATAGCGCCAATTGTACGACCTCAGTACGGGTAGAGATGACCCCGCCTCAGCCTACCGTAACGTCGGGCGTATGCGAAGGTGGGCCGGTGCAATTTTTTGCCAACCCGCCCGCGCCCACAACGGGCTATACGTACAAATGGACGGGGCCAAATGGATTTATGTCTATGCAGGCCAACCCGACCATTCCGGCCACGAGCAGTGCCAACCAGGGTACCTATGTGGTGGAAATCACAGGCCCAACGGGCTGCAAAGTCAGCGGCAGTGTGTTTCTGAACCTGACCAACCTGCCCACGCAGCCCACCCTGCAAATGCCGTCGCTCATTTGCGAGGGCACGACGCTGACGCTGCAAACGCAGCCTTTTGCGGGCACGACGGTGGTGTATTCGTGGTATCGCGGCACGCCGGGCAACGCAGTGCTGGTGGGCACGACTACCGTACCCATTTTCCAGGTGCCCAACCCACCGCCAGGTGTGTATCCGTATTATGTGCGGGTGTCGGCGGACGGGTGTCTGTCGCTGCCCTCGGAGGTGAAAGAAGTAACGGTGCAGGCGCGCCCGGTGGCGCAGATTAGCCCCGCCGGGGTTTCGGTATGCACATGCGAGGCCATTTCGCTTCATACGCCAGAGCAGGGGCCGGGCATCACGTACGCCTGGAGTGGGCCTGGTGGCTTTTCCAGCCCGCTGCAGTCGCCGTTGGTTACCTCGTGTGCGCAGAGCGTCAATGCCGGCACCTATACGCTGGTCGTATCGGCCAACGGCTGCGCTTCGCTGCCGGCCACAGCGGCGGTGGAGGTGCGCCCCAAGCCTGCCAAACCTCAAATTGCGGGCAATGGCGCTATTTGCGCGGGCAACGCGCTGACGCTGCTGTGCAACAACCTGCCCAGCGCTACGGAATACCGCTGGTTTTCGCCGCAGGCGATCATGACGACTACGAGCGTCAACACGTTAGTTATCCCGTCGGCAACGCCTTTGGAGCACGGCGGCGAATGGCGGCTGCAAGTGGTGCAAAATGGATGCGCATCCGACCTTTCAGATGCGTATGTCGTGCAGATACAAAATTTCCCAGACCTGTCGGCTACCTCAAACTCGCCCATTTGCCAGGGCAATCTGCTGACGTTGAGCGCCAGTTCAACATCGCAGGGGGTTACGTTCAGCTGGACGGGCCCGAATAACTTCCAGGCCATTGGCGCTCAGGTGAGTACGAACAACCCGGCTACGGGGCTTTACACAGTGGTGGTCAGCACGCCCAACAGTTGTACCAATTCGGCTACAGTTTCGGTGAATGTCGTTGTGCCGCCGCTTATCACATCGGTAACGCACACGGCGCCCTCGTGTGTAACGTGCAATACCAATGCTGTGCTGCAGGCGACGATTTTTACGCAAAACCCGCCACTGACGTATCAGTGGACGGGGCCAGGCGGCTTTTTCTCTACCCTGGCTTCGCCCTTGATTCCGAATGTGTGCACGTCGGACAATGGGACGTACACGCTGGTGGTACGCGACTCGGCTAATTGCCCCTCAGCGCCTTCCTCTACGGTGGTGAGCGTCATTCGGCAACCGGAGCGGCCGCTATTGAGCGCACCGGCATCGCTGTGCGTGGGCAGCCCGCTGACAATAGCCGTGCAAAATGCCAATGCTTACGGCAGTAGTGTTACGTTTGATTGGAGCACACCTTACGGAGTGGTTACCCAATCGCAGGCGAACTTAGTCATTCCCTCTGCGGGCACGCAGCACAGCGGCACTTATCGCCTGACGGCGCGCATCGGCAACTGCGTCTCTGCACCCTCGGAGGAAATAACCGTGCAGGTAAATCCCATACCGCCGGCGCCGACGGTGAGCAGCAACTCGCCCGTATGCGAGGGCGATACGCTGCGACTGGTGGCGCAGGATGTGCCCGGCGGGCAGTATAGCTGGATAGGGCCGAGTGGCTTTACGGCCAGCACGCGCGACCCGATTATCGAGCAGGTGAACAAGGCCACGCACGAGGGCTGCTACTTTGCTACGGTATCGGTCAACGGCTGCACTTCGCCCCAAAGCCAGGGGGCTTGCGCGATCATTCGCACGCGGCCCTCAGCGCCATTGCCCTTACCCATGACGCCGGCTTGCCTGAGCCAGCCGGGTACGACGCTGACGTTCCGCATTGCGCCTGCTACGGCCACCCCAGGGGCGCAATACGTATGGTACAATGCCACCACGCAAGAGCCACTGGGGCCACCCACGTTCGCCCTGAATTTCCCCCTGACCGACCTGACATCCCTGAAGCCGGGTGCCAACATGTTCTACGTGCGCTCGGTACTCGATGGCTGCGCCTCTGGGGCCTCAACGCCTGTCATGGTGCATCTGGACACTATTCCGGCGGGCGTTAATGCGTTTGCCGGGCAAGACTTCAACGCCTGCGATGTAACCCCCGTGCAACTCAATGCCGCCGTGCCGCCCGCAGGGGTTACTGGCCGCTGGCAGCAGGTGAGCGGGCTGCCGGTAACCATCGTTAATCAGCCACTACCCGGCACTGCCGTTCTGGGCGCCTCGGCGGGTAATGTGTATGAGTTTGAGTGGGTCATTTCCAACGGTGCGTGCCAAAACTTCAGCCGCGATACCGTTCGGGTTACGGTCAATGCCTTCGAGAAGGCGCGCGTTGTCAAGAACCTGTACACCACGTGTTTTGCCGACACGGTTGAAATTCAGGCCATTCAGGGCCAAGGGGTAGCCGGTGTCTGGAAGCAACCCTTGGGCCAGGCGCTTTTTCAGCCACCGATTATCATAGACAACCCCAACAGCCCGACCACAATGGTGCGCAACCTGCCGCCAACGGCCAACACCTTTTTCTTCCATTGGATATTGAATGTGGCCGGCTGCCCGGCGGATACGGCGTTCGTAACGGTCTATACTATCAACAAACAGCCCTTTGCTGGCTATGACCAAAACCTGTGCATCACCGGCTCGTGCGCGCAGTTAGACGCCACACCGCTCGACCCCTTCGAGACCGGAAAATGGACTTACTTAGACGCTAATGCCAACCCAGGTCTGACCATGAATGCGCCAAATGCGGCGACCAACAATGTGTGTGGCCTGCGCATCGGTATAAACCGCTTTGTGTGGGAAACTAACGGCGGCCTGTGCGGCGACCGCTCGCGCGATACGGTTGTGGTGTCGTACGACCTGGAGCCTACGGCCAATGAAGACAGCGTGAACGTCCCCTATGGTCAACAGGTGCTGGTCAATGCCCTGCAAAACGACATCGTACCGCCGCAATTCACCGTGCGCGTGCTCGACCCGCCCAAGTACGGCTTGTGGTCGGAGCCGAGCAAGGGAGTGTTCACCTACCTGCCCAACCTGACCTTTACCGGACGCGATAGACTTATCTACGAACTGTGCAACCTCAATCCGGCCTGCCCGTGCAGCATGGCCACGCTCTTCTTCGAGGTGGAGGCCGCCGACAGTTGTCGCATTCCTACGGTTATTACGCCTAATGGCGATGGGGTCAACGATGCCTTCGTCATTCCTCCTTATTGCCTCATGGTTGGGGAGGGCACTCCGCAAAACGAGGTTTCCATCTTCAACCAATGGGGCGACCAGGTGTTCTACGCTAGCCCATACAACAATGACTGGGAAGGCACGTACAACGGGCAACCACTGCCCGCCGGCACATACTTTTTCGTGGTTAAACTACCCGGCGAGAGTAAACCACGCACCGGTTTTCTGCTCATACAGCGTTAAGGAAAGCGCGCTGCCGCATTTATGCCACCTCGTGCCGACCGCCGGCTGCTACCTTTGCGCCGCTGCTCGAAAGTAGCACCCGTCGAAAGGCGATGATTATCCCTTAACCCGCTACGTTCGCAACATCACCATGCCGTTAGACCAGTTACACGAGGCAGAAAAGGAAGGCCGGGCGCCCGGCGAGATGAGTTTCTTTGGCCATATCGAGGAATTGCGCCGGCGTATTCTGCGCTCTGCAGTAGCCATTGCCGTGATGGGGGCGGTTTGTTTTGTCAATAAGGATTTCGTTTTTGATACCCTCATTTTCGGGCCTCGCAATCCGGATTTTCTGACCTATCGGGCTTTGTGCGGGCTTTCGCATGCCGTTGGGCTGGCCGATAAGATGTGCTTCGCCCCGGTAGAGTTCAAACTCATCACGCGCCAGTTGGGCGAGATACTCATGCAGCACCTGTATGTGTCTTTTTGGCTGGGCCTCATTGTGGCTTTCCCGTATGTGCTGTGGCAGTTCTGGCTATTTTTGAAGCCAGGTCTTTTGGAAACCGAACAAAAGGCGGTGCGCGGGGTGGTGGGCATTTGTTCGCTGCTCTTTTTGTTGGGGATAGGGTTTGGCTATTTCATCATTGCGCCGTTTTCCATCAATTTTCTGGCTGGTTACACGCTGAGTGGCACGGAGGTGGCGCCTACGCTGGACTCCTACGTTACGTACATGACGATGTTCACCATCCCGATTGGCCTCTTTTTTGAGATGCCAGTGGTCGTTTATTTTCTGACCAAAATCGGCGTCGTGGGTTACCGTTCGCTGCAGCTGTATCGGCGCTATGCCTTTGTGGCCATCCTCATTGTGGCGGCCATCATTACGCCGCCGGATGTAGTGTCGCAGGCGATTGTGGCGCTGCCGCTGTATGGGTTGTACGAGGTGAGCATCCTGGTGTCTCGCCGCGAGCAGCGCCGCCGCGAAGCCGCCATTTATGGGAAAAAAGCCGTTACGGACGTAGTCAAAGCCAATTCATGAAAGTAACCGAACATTTCGCCAGGGCCGAGGGCAAAACCCTGATTTCCTTTGAAGTGCTTCCGCCGCTCAAAGGTGGCAGCATGCAGGCTATCTTCGACACTTTAGATAGCCTCATGGAGTTCAAGCCGCCGTTCATTGACGTTACCTATCACCGCGAGGAGTACATCTACAAGGTGCGTCCATCGGGCTACTATGAAAAGGCGGCCATTCGCAAACGCCCGGGCACGGTGGGCATTTGCGCCGCCATTATGCACCGCTACAAAGTGGATGCCGTGCCGCACCTGATTTGCGGCGGCTTCTCGAAAGACGAAACGGAGAACGCCCTCATTGACCTCAATTTCCTGGGCATCAACAACGTGCTGGCCCTGCGCGGCGACGCCCGACGGTTTGAAGAGCGCTTCATACCACACGAACAGGGACACGCCTACGCGCTCGACCTCGTGCGCCAGATTGCCAGCATGAACCAGGGCCGATATCTGGACCCCGACATCGTCAACGGCGAAAAAACCGACTTCTGCATCGGCGTAGCCGGCTACCCCGAAAAACACTTCGAGGCGCCCAATTTGGAAATTGACCTGCACTACACCAAAATGAAAGTCGAGGCCGGCGCCCACTACATCGTTACGCAGATGTTCTTCGACAACCGCAAATACTTCGAGTACGTGGATGCCTGCCGCCGCGTCGGCATTGACGTGCCCATCGTGCCGGGCCTCAAACCCATCACCAAACGCTACCAGCTGACCAGCATACCGCGCAAGTTCTTCGTCAACTTTCCACAAGACCTGGTGGACGCCGTCCTGAAAGCGCCTAACGACGAGGCCGTGCGCCAGATAGGCATCGAGTGGTGCGCCCAGCAGTCCCTCGAACTCAAGGCCGCCGGCGTACCCTGCCTGCACTATTACACCATGGGCGACGCCGACACCATTAAAGAGGTGGCAAAGCGGGCGGGGTTTTGAAAAGCGGCTGTATGGAGCGTTTCTTGCAATGAAGGGAGCTGCAGTCGTGTATGAATTACTACCCTCCCGAAAACTGCCGAATGGTATCAGCGACGTCTTTGGCGTCAGGTGTACCCATTTGCCTGCCGATTTTGAGCACCTTATTCAGGATTTCCAGCCCTTCGCGGCGATTGCCGCGCGTGCACAGGGCCAGTCCCAACACCCGGCCTATTTCGAAGATGGCCTCTGCAGAGCCGACTTCGTTGGCGATACGCCAGGCTTCGCGTTCGTATCGGAAATAAGAAACGGTATCGCCGCCTAAGGCTAAGCTGAGGGTGGCCAATACATGGAGTGTGCTGGCCAGCCCAACGCGATTGCCCGTTTCCTCGTGGAGCGCCCTGGCCTGCCGGATGTACTGCAGGGCCTGCTTGTAGTCGCCTTTGTGCAGGAAAATGTTGCCGATGTTGCCCAGACATGCGGCCTCGTTGGTGCGGTCTTCAATTTCTTGCAGCACTTGCAGGCATCGCTGGAGGCGCTGGAGTGCACCGTCGTAGTCCTTGAGTTCCAGATAGATGCTGCTCATATTGTTCAGCGCGGTAGCTTCGCCCTTCTTGTCGCCCTGTTCTATGCAGATTTTCAGGCTTTGGTCTAAGTAGTGCAGGGCTTTTTCGTGTTCGCCCCAGTCGCTGTAAATCATGCTGATGTTGTTGAGCGCGGTGCTGTAGGCCGAGATGTCTTTGGTAATGTCGCGGCTGATGCGGAGCGTCTCGTTGAGGTGTATCAGGGCATCTTCAGGCCGCCCGATGTTGATGTACAGCACCCCTAAGCGGTTGTGCCAGAAGGAGCGCTCGTCGGGTTCCAGGTACTCTTCCAGCTGGAGAAGTTCTTCCGCATATTCTACGGCCTTGTGGAACTCTTGGGCCTCGAAGCACGCATCGGCCCGTTGGGCAAGTTCTTCGAGGCGTTCTTCCGGATCGAGGTGAGAGAGATCTTCGGACATAGCAATCGTAAATGGGTGAACGACAAAAACGTAAAGGGCGTAACGACACACAAAATTCTGCAAAAAAATCAACTTTTGCACAGAAACAATGAAGTTTGGCTGGCATGCCAGAGCAGCCACTGGTGAGGTTTGTCGGTCAGTCTTGGGCGGGGTAAGCTGTCCTTTCCGTTGCCTCTACTTGCGTTCTGCTCTAAAAAGTTACCTTTGCCATCACCAACCCATCTGCTGCCCATGACCGCCATCTTAGCCATTCCGGATGCCGAATACCTTTCGTCGGAAGAATACTTCGAGCGCAAGTGGAGCGCAATCGTGCGGCATAAGTACATCGGCGCCCAATGGCTGTTCGCCTATGCTGCCGCTGCTGGATTTCGATATTTCGCTGCGCGAGATTTGTGCGCCGGTCGAATGGTCAGCCAACCGCCCAGAAGCAGAGGCGCCACCAACGACCTGGCACCCGATGCGTCATCATTCTCAAAACACAATACGTATGCGCACATCACTTACCCTCTTGCTCTTCGCCTGTTTCGCCGCAGCAGCCGCGTGGGGGCAAACCGCTTCCGTCTCGGAAATTGAGCGCGCCATGTCGTTCGGCACGCGCCCGGGCTTTGCTGTAACCTTCGTGGACACCGATGTCAAACTCGTCAACGATGTGTGGAATGAGTTTGTCAAAAACAACTTCGGCACCAAGCTGAAGAAAGGCAAGCGCAACGAGTTTTCCGCGCCGCAAAGCCGCTCTACCAGCATCAGCACTGGCACGTTCACCCTCTATTCCGAACTCGAAAAAGTCGGCACGGGCGCCCAGCTGAACGTCTGGTTCGATGTGGGGCCCTTCTTCCTCAACCGCCGCGACGACCCTCAACGCACCGACGAGGCCATTCGCCTGCTGCGTCGCTTCCACTGGGAAGTGCGCAAAGCTGTAGCCGACAACGAGGTAAAGGCCGAGGAGACTAAAATGAAAGAACTCGAAAACAAACTCCGAAAGCTGCGGCGCGATAACGACAACCTCAATAAGGACATCGCCAACTTTGAGGCCCGGCTGAAGAAGGCCCGCGAGGACCTGGCCCAAAACGAAAAAGACCAGGAAGCCACGCTCATTGATATCGAGCGCCAGCGCGCCAGCGTTGAGGAAGCCGTCCGGCGCCGCGCCAGCGTTCAGAGCGAACAATAAGCCACATCCTCAGGGGCGGCGGTGCGCACCGAACAACGGCAGCGCTCGGTCTTTTGCCGATACGATGACCTGGCTCAGGTCGCATGCCCAGTCAATGGCCAGCGTCGGGTCGTCGTATCGGATACCGCCTTCGTGCTCGCGCGAGTAATAGTTGTCGCACAGATAAAGGAACTCCGCCGTTTCGCTCAGCACCGCATACCCGTGTGCAAAGCCGCGTGGCACGTACAGCTGCCGCCGGTTCTCCGCGCTCAGGCGAATGCCGAACCACTGGCCGTATGTGGGCGAGCCTTCGCGCAAGTCCACCGCCACATCGAGCACTTCGCCCTCAATGACGCGCACCAATTTGGCCTGGGCCAGTTCGCCCACCTGGTAGTGCAGCCCGCGCAGCACTCCCCGACGGCTGCGGGCCTGGTTTATTTGCACAAAATCAGCCGTTACGCCCACTTCCAGCCAGGTGCGGCGGTTGTAGCTTTCATAAAAATAACCGCGCTCGTCGGTAAAAACCGTCGGCTCAAAAATCCACAGGTCGGCAATGGGTGTCTGATGAAAAGGCATAAGTGTGCTTGACTTGAAGAAACAACGCTGCCTCACTGCGGCCACAGCCAGCGCACTAAGCGCAGCAGCAGGCTGACGAGCAGGCTCAGCAGCAGCATGGTGGTGATAGGAAAGTAAAAGCGAACATTTTCGCGCTCAATGGCGATGTCGCCCGGCAGACGGCCTATCCAGTTGAGTCGGCCTTGCAAGGCCCAGGCCAGTAGCCCCAGGAGGATGAACACCACGCCGATGCCGATGAGTACTTTGGGCCAGGAAAGGTTTTGCATGTCCATAACGTTGAGGCACGGTCAGATGCGGTTGATTTTTGCTCCGATGGCATTGAGGCGTTCGTCAATGCGCTGATAGCCGCGGTCAATCTGGTGAACGTTGTGGATGAGGCTTCGCCCTTTGGCCGACAGGGCGGCGATAAGCAGGGCTTGCCCGGCGCGAATGTCGGGCGAGGTCATTTCGATGCCGCGTAGCTGCGAGCGGCGGTCCAGCCCGATGACGGTGGCTCGGTGTGGGTCGCATAGGATAATCTGGGCGCCCATGTCAATGAGTTTATCCACAAAGAACAGTCGGCTTTCAAACATTTTTTGGTGAATGAGTACGCTGCCGCGCGCCTGGGTGGCCACCACCAGCACGATAGACATCAGGTCGGGCGTAAAGCCCGGCCAGGGTGCGTCGTAGATGGTCAGGATGGAGCCATCAATGAACGTGCTGATTTCATAGTGCTCTTGCGGCGGGATGTGCAGGTCGTCGCCCCGGCGTTCAATAGCGATGCCCAAGCGCTCAAAGGTGCGCGGGATGATGCCCAGGTGCTCCACGCCGGCGTTGCGGATGGTGATGTCGGAAGCCGTCATGGCGGCCAGGCCGATGAAGCTACCCACCTCAATCATATCGGGCAGGCAGCGGTGTTGGGCGCCGCCCAGTCGCTCTACGCCTTCGATGCGCAACAGGTTGGAGCCGATGCCTTCGATGTGCGCACCCATAGCGACCAGTAGGCGGCACAGCTGCTGCACGTAAGGTTCGCAGGCAGCGTTGTAAAGCGTCGTCTGGCCCCGGGCCAGCACGGCTGCCATGACGACGTTGGCCGTGCCCGTTACCGAGATTTCGTCCATGTGGATATACGCTCCGCGCAGGCCGCCGGGCGGCTGTTGCACGTAGTAAATGTCGCGCTCGTCGTCGTATTTGAATTCCGCTCCCAGCTGCTCGAAGCCGTGAAAGTGTGCATCTAAGCGGCGGCGGCCGATTTTATCGCCACCGGGTTTGGGCAGGGCTGCCCGCCCGAAGCGCGCCAGCAGAGGGCCAATGAGCATGACCGAGCCGCGCAGTCGCTGGGCGTCTTTCATGAACGCATCCGAGCGCAGGTAGTCCAGGTCGAGCGTGCCGGCGCAAAAGCGATACGTGTCGGGCGCCAGCTGCTCTACGCTTACGCCAAAGCCCTGCAACAGCTCGATGAGCTTGCGCACGTCCAGAATGTCCGGGATGTTCGAGATGGTTACCGGGTCGTCGGTCAGCAACACGGCGCTGATGACCTGGAGCGCTTCGTTTTTGGCTCCCTGCGGGTGCAGCTCACCGCGCAAAGGCGTGCCGCCGATGACTTCAAAGGTGTCTAAATACATGTGAGCGATATCCGGGTTTGCGGGATGAAAAAAGCGGTTTTTCAAAAGCCTGGCGGGCAAAAGCCCACAGGAAAGGAAATATCGGGCGGGCCTCGCTTCAGCCGGCAGGGCATCAGGCCCCCATCTTCTGGCGTACGAGCGCCGTGATTTCCTGCTCCCGCTGGTTGGCCTCGGCAATGGCGCGATTGGCCTCATCGGCAGCGGCCTGGGCAAAGGCGCGGTCTTCCAGGCCACCGGTGTTCACCAGCACGTTGAGCGCGGCTCCGCACACGGCAGCGCGCGCACACAGAGCGCCTACACCCGCGTCGGTGATGGAGTTCGGATTGCCCTGCTCCACCATCTGGCGGATGAGGGCGAAGCTCGCCAACGCCGTGCGCACCACCTGCAGTGGCACCTCGATAGCGCGACGCGTGGCCGCCTCGATGGCCGCTTTACGCTGGGCCTTTTCGGCCTCTGTGCCTTTGGGCAGCCCGAAAGCCGCCATAATGGCGTTGAAGGCATCGGTATCTTCGTCCACGGCGCGCAGCAGGGCATCTTTGAGGCGCTGGCCCATTTCGGCAGCGTCGGAGAAGGTTTCCCAGCGGTCGTCCCAGCCGCGTTTGTGGGCGCTCAGGTTGGCCACCATAGTCGCCAGCGCAGCGCCTAAGGCACCCACGTAGGCGCTGACCGAACCACCACCCGGTGCCGGGCTTTCGGAGGCCGTCTCGTTGGCAAAGGCGCGCAAGTCCCGGTCTATCAGCCGTTTGGCGCCATCGTCGGCCAGGCGGTATTCAATGATTTTTTTCTTTGGGTCAAAAGGCGCCAGCTCGCTCAGCCCCAGCGATTTGACGGCGATTTTCACCAGCTCCTCTTCGCTGACGCCGGCGCTGCGCTGTTGTTTTTTCAGAAAATACCGCCCGGCTTCCAGCAGGACGCGCAGCGGAACCATGCCCACCAATTCCGACCCCGTTACGCGCAGGCCGCGGCGTTCGGCGCTCTGGCAACAGGCCTCAAAGGCCATGTGTAGCGGTGTGGCCTGCAGGTCGGTGATGTTCATGGAGACCTGAGCGATGCTGTACTCTTCGATGTACCAGCCGATGCCTTTGACGCCCTTGAGCATGCCGGGTTGGCGTATCGGTTCGCCGTGTTCGTCGCGCAGGGGCTTGCCGGTGGCAGGGTCTTTCACCACGCGCCCGGCTTCGCGCACGTCGAAGGCGACCGCATTGGCGCGCCGCGTCGAGGTCGTGTTCAGGTTGACGTTGTAGGCGATGAGGAAGTCGCGCGCGCCGATGACGGTGGCGCCGCTTTTGGGGTTGAAGCGCGCCGGCCCAAAGTCGGGTTTCCAGTCGGGATGGGCCAATTTTTCGGGCAGGCCTTCATACTCGCCCGCGCGGATGTGGGCCAGGTTTTTTCGCTCCGGTCGGCTGGCAGCAGCCTCGTATAGATAAACCGGCAGTTCGAGCTCGCGTCCCACGCGCTCAGCCAGTCGGCGTGCCCAGTCGGCGGCCTCCTCCAGCGTAATGTTGCTCACCGGCACCAGCGGACACACATCAGTAGCCCCCATGCGCGGGTGTTCGCCTGAGTGCTGGCGCATGTCTATGAGCTCGCATGCCTTCTGAATGGCCCGAAAGGCGGCCTCTACCACTGCCGCCGGCTCGCCCACGAAGGTTGCTACTGTGCGGTGCGTGGCCCGACCTGGGTCCACATCCAAAAGGCGAATGCCCTCCACGCTTTCAATGGCGTCTGTAATCTGACGAATGACGCCCATATCGCGCCCCTCCGAAAAATTCGGGACACATTCGAGTAACTGTTTCATCTGCTGCGCTTCAACGGCCCGGCTTTTGACGACGCCCGCAGGCGACACCGGTCACTGGGGGGCAAAGGTAGAAGGGCTTTGTGGGGCAGCCAAATGCCGGCGTCATTGCGAAGCCTCGCCCCGCAGGCTGAGGCTGTTTCTTTTGTGTTAAGTTTGACGGTGCTATGGCTCGGAGCGGCGAAAATCCGCCTATTTTGGTCGGGTTTTTCACCAAAAACGGAAAAAAAACATGCTTGCACGCGCTCTTTTCTTGTTGCTGAGTCTTTGTCTTTGGGCTTCTTGTGGCCCTAAAAAGGAAAGCCGCTCGGAAAGCGAGGCCAGCACTTTAGCAGGCGTCCAGCGTCTGTATGTGCATGCCGCTGATGGTGCAGTCCTGCGCAAAACGCCCTCGAAAGACGGCGAGAAGATAGCCGTCGTTCCGCGCGATACCGTGCCGGTAACGGTGCTGGCCCCGGCAGAGCCCAGCCAGCGCTACGTAGCCGAAAAAGCTGGCCCGTTTGAACTGGGCGGCGGTTGGGTTAAAGTACGCACGGCCTCCGGGCAGGAGGGCTACCTTTTTGAAGGGTATCTGCTGCCTTTCCCGCCGGTCAAAGAATGGCCCGGTGGCGATATGATGGATATCGAGGTGGCTTACAGCTACGTTTCCAAACCGACGAAGCGCGAAAAACTGGAAGACCCCGACCTGCTGGAAGGCTATCGGCAGCACTTCCAGGACGGCGCGGTTTGCGACACGAAAATTTATCACGGCGGCACCACCGTTATCTTTTCCCTTCCAGCCTCCAGCCTGACGCCGCAGCAGGCGCTGGTGCTTTTCCGTCCGCTGTGGTTTCGCGAGGCGGCTGAGCCGATAAGGTATGAGCCTGACCTGGGTGGTGTGGCCATCAGCGGCGATGGGGGCTACGGCTTTATGTCGGTGGTGCTCAAGGGCGACCGCGTGGTGGTCGAGCTGGGCGCTGCGGACTGAGCCCCCTGCTGCCCTTTGGGCGGGATGCGGCTCATGGCGCGCTCGGCAATGGCTGTGATGGTTAGCGAAGGGTTCACGCCCGGATTGGCCGAAACGGCTGCACCATCGCAGACGTACATGTTCTGATAGCCGAAGACGCGGTTTTCATGGTCAATGACACCCGTTTCCGCAGAGGCACCCATGACGGCACCGCCCAAAATGTGCGCCGTGCCGGGAATGCCGGCCAGCGGTGTGAGGAAAAACGCCGTGGCCTTGCCGTTCAGGATGCGCTCCATGCGGCGCGCCAGCTCCGTAGCGCGCGGGATAAAAGCAGTGGGCTTTTGCTGACCCACGACCTCCGTGCGCATACCGCCCCAGCGGCTGCGCCGGAAGGTTACGGTGCTGTCTAATGTCTGCATGAAAAGCAGGACGGTCGTCTTCTTCGCCCAGTCGCGCACGCGCAGGTATCTCCACCAGGTGCGCGGATGGCGCACCACCTCTGCCAGGATGCGCCACAGCCGCACAAGTGCGTTGGAACCGGTTACATAAGGCAGTACCGACAGTCGCCAGGCGCCTGACCCCGAGCCATAGCGACACACTTCTAAGTGGCTGTGCTCATCGGTGTGGAGGATGGAGCCAATCGCCACCCCGCGCGACAGGTCGGCATCGCCTTCCAACTGCGTTACCATGATGAGGCTTTCGTTGTTGGTGCGCACATCACAGCCCACCCGTTCCGACAGGCGCGGCAACGAGCGGCGCTTAAGCCGCAACAGCAAACCCACCGTGCCCAGCACGCCGCCGGCAAACACCATGCCGCGGGCCGTCAGGCGCTTTTTTCGGCCAAACAGGCGCGTCGAAGGTTTGAATATCACTTCATAACCATCGCTCCCGTCGGCAGCGCCTAAAGGGCGAACGTCCACTACCTCGTGTTCGGCTAAAATTTCGGCGCCGTGTTTTTGGGCCAGGTAAAGGTAATTTTTGTCCAACGTGTTCTTGGCGTTGTGGCGGCAGCCGGTCATGCAGCTGCCGCAAAAGATGCAGCCCGTGCGTTCAGGCCCTTGCCCACCGAAATAGGGGTCGGGTGCGGTCTCGCCCGGGCGTCCGAAATAGACCGACACGTGGGTTGGGCCAAAGTGTTCGCGCTGCCCGATTTCGTGGGCCAATCGCTCCAGCGCGTGGTCGTTGTCGAAAAACTGCGGATTGGGCGCAGCACCCAGCATACGGCGCGCAGTCTCGTAATGTGGTGCCAGTTCTGCTTCCCAGTCTGCCAGATCTTTCCAGTTGCCGGAGCGAAAGAAAGCGGGTTTGGGTACTGGCAAGGTGTTGGCATATACCAGCGACCCACCGCCCACGCCCGTGCCTGAGATGAAGCCCACGTGCCGAAAAATGGTGATTTTCATGATGCCAAACCAGCGCAGAGCCGGCGCCCACAGCCAGCGCGACAACTGCCAGTTGGTGCGCGGAAAATCCTCCGCGCGGTACCATTTGCCTTTTTCAATCACCAGCACCCGATAGCCCTTCTCCGACAAACGCAAAGCGCTGACCGAGCCGCCAAAACCGCTGCCGATGATGATGTAGTCGTAGTCCATGCGCCCGCTTACCGATTTTAGTGTGAATGAAATGAGCATGCAAAGTTGATAAACGACTACCAAAGTAGTTCTCCCGGAAATCAGGGTCAGGCCCCCTTTTTTTTAGGCCCGGCCTCCTCCTGAGGAGCCCGCAAGGGCGTTACAACCTTTGCCGTGCAGGCGGTGTTACGTTTTCATGTTGAAACACCATTTACGCTACAGCCTGTTCACCTTTTGCCTGCTAAATGCAGGCCTAACCACCTGTTTTGCTCAAAACATGACGCCTGAAGCCACCTCATCGCCCTCAGCGCCGCAAACGTATTCGCACATCACGGTAGAAATCTGGTCCGATGTGCTTTGCCCATTTTGCTACATTGGCAAACGCCAATTTGAAACGGCCCTGGCGCAGTATCCCGGGCGAGAGAGCGTGGAGGTTATCTGGCGCAGCTTCCAGCTCGACCCAGCGCTGCAGACCGACCCGTCGAAAAATCCGGTGCGCTCCCTCGCCGAGCGCAAGGGCTGGTCGGAGGCGCAAACGCGCGACATCATGGCCTACGTAACCGATATGGCGCGCGGCGTAGGGCTGGAGTATCACTTAGATAAATCGGTAGTGGCCAATTCGTTCGACGCCCATCGGCTGCTACAACTGGGCCGCCATTATGGGCGCCAGTCGGAGGTGAAGGAGCGGCTTATGGCGGCCTATTTTACCGAAGGTAAAAACATCGCCGACCCGGCAGTGCTTCAGACTCTCGGTGAAGCGGCCGGGCTGCCGGCCGACGCCGTGCGCGGCATGTTGCAAAGCGACGCCTACGCCCGCGAGGTTCGCGAAGACATCGCCCAGGCCGAGCGCCTCGAGATAACGGGCGTGCCCTTCTTTGTCTTCAATCGCCAACGGGGCATTTCAGGGGCGCAAGGTGTGGAGGCGTTTTTGCGGATGCTGCGAGCGATGGGGCAGAAGAAATGAATGCTGTTATCCTGACCACGCTGGGAGGAACGCTCATTTGAGGCGCGCTAAGCGCACTCTTGAAAAAACGCAAAAATTTTTTTGATAAAAACATTTTGTTTTATATTTGCCACCCCATTGGGGTTTTTTCGGCTTTTATCAAAAACAATCTGTTTTTAACCGCTGCGGGCAAAAGGGCTGCAGCTTGGCGTCTTTTCGGGAGCGCGACGCGCGTTCTTTTAGCAAGCAGCAGGCAGGGCGTCAAGAGTTTGGTGTCAGGCTTTGCCGCCATTCTTATCAGAGCGTCCTGAGCGTAACCTTTCGAGAGGCGCCTGGGTTTGATGGCTGATTTGTTCGACAGCACAAATTGGACTTTTACCATGTTTTCACGGATGTTCTCTCGTTCGTCTCGGAGCGCTACGTTGGCTGCTGGCGGTCGTGGCGCACTCGGCTTGCTGTGGCGGCTTGTTCGCCGGCACTGGTTTAAGTTGGCCGTAGTGCTATTGGTGCTGCTGGCCTTGTGGCGGCGTCGTCCGCCGTCGCAGCCGGCGGAGCTGGTGCCCATGACTCCGGTGAAGGAGGCGCCGGAGCGCTTCACCCAGCGCCTCCACCCTGCGCCGCAGTCGGCCTCGTTAGTGGATGCGCCGGCTGAGCCGGTGGCTGCTGCAGGTATTCGATTGCCCGCCATAGACGATGCCACGACGGTAGCCTTTTTGCAGCGCTTTGCGCGCACGGCCGTGGCGGAGCAGGAGCGCTTCGGCATGCCCGCGTCAGTGTTGCTGGCCAGTGCTTACCTCAACAGTTTTGCCGGCAAGCGCAATTGCGCTACAGAGGCCAACAACTATGTGGCTCTGCGTTGCACCGCCGACTGGCCCGGGGCAGTCATCACGCTGGACGGCGTCTGCTATCGGCGGTATAATACCGCCTGGGAAAGCCTGCGCGACTTCAACGCCTATTACAGCCGCAAAGCCTGGTATGCGGAGCTGAAGAAAAACGCCGACCGGGACTGGAAAAAATGGCTGAAAGGCCTGGCCGCTCAGGGTGTTTCGGACGTGGCTAACTTTGAGGCCGAAGCCACGCGTATCATTACGGCGTTCCGCGTATATGAACTCGATGAGCCTGGCGCCATGAAGTGAGCGGCGTTATTTCCAGAGCCTAGTTTCGGGAAACGCTGTTTTTTTGCGCGTGTAATCCTGAAGTATTCGTCCGATCACGGCCCTGCATCGCGTCGCCCTGAAGGCTTGCACTTTAGGGGAGGCTGTCATTCTATCGGATGAACTAAAAACACGTATCTACAACATGAGCACAAATTTCTCAAAACGAACCGGGCCTCTGCTGGCACTTTTCCTGCTGGTGGGCGGAATGACGTACTACTTCTGGCAGCAAAATAAACGCCACGAAATGGGCAGCCGCATCGAGCCAGACATGGATTTTGCCGTGCGCGACACGAATGCCATCTACCGTATCTTCATCGCCGACCGGCGTGGGCGCACAGCAGACCTGAAACGCCAGGGCGATCACTGGGTGTACAACAACCAGTACAAAGTCAGGCCCTCAGCTATCGAGGTGCTCCTGGAGACCGTTTGCTGCCTCAATGTGCTGTATGTGCCGCCCAAAGCCGCTGAAAAAAACGTCGTGCAAACACTGGCGGCAGACGGTATAAAAGTAGAGTTATATGATCGCCAGAACCGCCTTCTCAAAAGCTACTACGTTGGCGGCGTTACTCCCGACGAGCGCGGCACCTATATGATTATGGATGGTGCCGAGCAGCCGTATGTGGTTTACCTGCCCGGGCTCATCGGCCAGGTGCGGGTGCGTTACCTGTTGGGCGACGAAAACTGGCGCGACCGGATGATTTTCACTGAAAAGCCGGAGAAAATTCAATCCATCTCGGTGGAATACCCACAACACCGCAGCGCCTCCTTCCGAATAGACAAGGTGGACGAGGCAGAATATATCGTACGACCCCTATTCAGCACCACCCCTGTGAGCAAGGCACCGCAGCGCAAAGGCGCCGCTGAGGCTTATTTGCTCAGATATGAGTTTCTGGGCGCGGAGGGTTTCGCGCATGATGAGTTGAATGTGGACTCTATCCGAGCCTTGGTGCCGTTTGCCATCGTGAATTTGGAGCGCACCGATAAAACCTCCACTAAGGCTCGTTTTTGGCCCATTAACGTGCAGGAGGATGCGCAAACCCGGCAGACGTTTGTCGTCCATTACCTCACGGAGGTCAATGAGGGGCAGGACTACTACATCACGCAACAACACGTATTTGGCCCCATTTTCCGGGAGTATAACTCCTTTTTCATGGGGCAATCGCGCCTGCGCAATTGAGTGCCGTCGGTCGGGTGAGGCGGGGCCTCAGGCGTTGTCGGGCTCCTCGCTGCTCTCTTTTTCCTCTATTTCGGCTGGCTGGCGCACGTGGCCATTGGGATTTGACAGAATATTCAGGGCATACATGGCTCGTTCGCTGGCCAGCTGCTCGGCGCTTTTCTTGTTGAAATCGTCAGCGGTGCCCACTTTCTTTCCATCCACATAGACGGCGACTTTGAACTTATCGCGTTTGTCGCTTTTGTAGCGCGAGAGCACCTTGTAGTCCACGGTATGCCCGTGTTTTTGGCACCATTCGAGCAGCTGGCTTTTGTAGTTATCGTCGAAGTGCTCCAGTTCGTGGATATCTAAGTACCGGCGCAAAATGCGGCGGATGACGTAGTCTTTGGTATATTCGTAGCCTTTTTCAATGTAGATGGCGCCGACTAAGGCTTCCAGCGCATTGCCCAGCATTGAGCGCGAGAGGCGAGTGTTGTTGTATTGCGAGAGCAGCATATCCAGCCCCATGCGGTCGGCAATTTCGTCTAAGGAATGGCGCTTGACGATCTTAGAGCGCATTTTGGTCAGGAAGCCTTCATCGCCATTGGGGTACTTGGTGAAGAGGTATTCGGCTACGATGGTGCTCAGGACGGCATCGCCCAGAAATTCCAATCGTTCGTTGTTCGATATGGCGTAATCGCGTGAGGAAGCGTTGCTTTTATGGTAAAAAGCCAGCTTAAAGTGGCTCAGGTACGCTGGAGTAAAACCGAGCATGTTTTTCAAACGCTTAGCCATTTCCCGGTCTGGGCTGAGGTAGTAATTGTACAAGCGTCTGAAAAAGCGAATGATGCCAGACATATGAGCACGTCGAGTTGAAGTTACCCGAGTTCGGGTGCTTCCATTTGGTTTTATTCAGGTAATTCAAAAAATCCGCATCAGGGCGTCATTTTTTTAAATACGAGCGAAGCATTGTGCCCGCCGAAGCCGAAAGTGTTGCTCATGGCAGCACGCACGGTGCGTTGTTGAGCGTGGTTGAAAGTCAGGTTAAGTTTGGGGTCAATCTCTGGGTCATCGGTGAAGTGGTTGATGGTGGGTGGCACAAAGTCGTGATAGATAGCCAGCACGGAAGCGATGGCCTCAATGGCGCCGGCGGCGCCGAGCAGGTGGCCGGTCATGCTCTTCGTCGAGGAAATATTGAGGGCGTAGGCGTGCTCGCCGAACACCTGGCCGATGGCTTTTAGCTCCGCCACATCGCCCAGCGGCGTCGATGTGCCATGGACGTTGATGTAGTCAATATCTGAGGGCTTCAGGCCGGCATCCTGAAGAGCCAGGTTCATGACTAAGATTACCCCTACGCCGTCGGGATGGGGCGCTGTAATGTGGTAAGCATCGGCAGTAGCGGCTGCTCCGACAATTTCAGCGTAAATGCGCGCGCCGCGCCGGACGGCATGCTCGTATTCTTCCAGGATGAGTGCTCCCGCACCTTCGCCCAGCACAAAGCCATCGCGGTCTTTGTCGAAGGGGCGAGAGGCCGTCTTGTAGTCGTCGTTGCGCTCGCTAAGGGCTTTCATCGAGTTGAAGCCCCCTACGGCGGTTTTCGTGATGGTTGCTTCAGAGCCGCCCGCCACAATAACGTCGGCCCGACCCATGCGGATGTAGTCAAAGGCGTTCATGAGGGCGTGCGACGAAGACGCGCAGGCGGATAGCGTGGCGTAATTCACCCCCATGAAACCATATTGGATGGAAATATGCCCCGCGGCGATGTCGGCAATCATTTTCGGAATGAGAAAGGGGCTATGCCGCGGTGTGCCGTTGCCCAGGGCATGGTCTTCGATTTCTTTTTCGAGGGTAGCCAATCCGCCAATGCCTGAAGACCAGATAACGCCAACGCGCTGTTTATCAATGCTATCTAAATCGAGGCCGGAGTCTTTCAGCGCTTCCGCTGTACTCACTAAAGCAAACTGTGTAAAACGATCCAGTCGCCGCACTTCCCGACGGTCGAGGTGTTCTTCGGGTTGAAAACCTTTTACCTCACAGGCAAAATGGGTCTTAAACAGGCTGGCGTCGAATTGCGTGATCGGCCCAGCACCGCTCTCCCCACGGCGCAGCCCATCTAAGTATGCTTCCAGGCCATTGCCAATGGGTGTGAGGGCGCCCATGCCCGTGATGACAACACGTCTCATCATATATTATGTGCTGACTGTTAACAATAGCAGTACTGTTTACAAACAGGGCAAACTGCTGCAAAGGTACAAAAAGGACGCCGCCAAAAGCCAAAAGGTTCAGGACGCTAAAGCCCTGAACCTTTTACGCTTATAGCCGAGCCGCGGCTTCAAGGAGTCAGGAAGCCAGCTGCTTCTCCAAATACTCGATGGCCTGGCCAACAGTCTGGATCTTCTCCGCTTGCTCGTCAGGGATGGATACGTCGAACTCCCGTTCAAACTCCATGATAAGTTCTACGGTGTCGAGCGAGTCCGCTCCGAGATCTTGGATGAAGCTGGCTTCAGGCGTTATCTCGCTTTCATCTACTCCCAGCTTGTCCACAATGATTTTCTTTACGCGTTCGGCGACGTTTGCCATAATCTTTTGATGAACTTTAGGTGAAAAAATGCCATTTTTCGAGGGGCAAAGAAACGGCTATCGCACTTTTTAAAAAAATTTTTGTTTTCTATTTTTTGTTATACCTTCCAGCTCACCAAGCAGTTACTTGTAAATCATACACTTAGTACGTAAAGGCCGCTGGGCGGCATTTCATATTTATTTTTTATTAAAAAGCAGCGTTTTGGCGTTGAATTTGTACCAGGTAGAGCAAAGGCCGTACATTTGTCGCGGCTACTTATTGTTAATTTAACACTAAAAAACTTACCTATGGTACGAGCAGAAGCAGAAGCGCTGTTTTCTCAGAATGTTCCCCTCATGGAGAAACACAGCGGTCAGAATACCAAGATTGTTGCCACCGTCGGCCCGGCCTCCCGAAAGCGCGAACAGCTGTTGGCGCTGGTAGAGGCCGGTGTAGATGTTTTCCGGCTGAACTTCAGCCACGGCACCCACGAAGATCATTTGGAGGTCATTCGGCACATCGAGTCCATCAATGAGGAATACCACTTGCACATCGGTATTCTGGCCGATTTGCAAGGCCCTAAACTGCGGGTGGGCAGGATTGAGAACGATGCCTTAGAGTTGAATGTTGGCGACGTCATTACACTGGTGAATGAGGACGTCGTGGGCACGCGCGAAAAGATTTACATGTCTTACGAGCAGTTCGCCGAGGACTGCGACGTAGGCGAGCGCATTTTAATGGACGATGGCAAACTGGAGTTTGAAGTAATTGCGACCAACAAGAAGGATACCGTTCAGCTGCGCTGTCTGCATGGCGGCATCCTGAGCAGCAACAAAGGCGTCAATCTGCCCGATACCAACATCAAACTGCCGGCGCTGACGGACAAAGACCTTCGCGACCTGGATTTCATTCTCACGCAGCCGTCGGTGAACTGGATTGCGCTGTCGTTTGTGCGCTCGCGCGAGGACGTGGACGACTTGCGCCGTCGCATCGAAGCGCGTCGGCACAGCGCTAAAGTGATGGCCAAAATCGAAAAGCCCGAAGCGGTGCGCAACATTCGCTCCATCGTGAAAGCGGCTAATGGCATCATGATTGCCCGAGGAGATCTAGCCATCGAAATGCCTATGGAGCGCCTGCCCATGATGCAAAAGGAGATCATTCAGCTGTGCATGCAGTTTTCGCGGCCGGTCATCGTGGCCACGCAAATGATGGACAGCATGATCAAAAATCCCTCTCCAACACGCGCCGAGATTACCGATGTGGCTAACGCCGTGCTGGACGGCGCCGATGCGGTAATGTTGAGTGGTGAGACGGCCGTAGGCGCACACCCCACCTTAGTAGTGCGCGCCATGACGCGCATTATTGAGGAGGCCGAGCGCCATTACTGGCCTCAAATTGAAAGCAAACGCCCGAAAGCCGTTACGCATGCCAGCACCTTCCAAAACGACGTCATCTGCTTCAATGCCTGCCGCGTCGCCGAAGAAATCGGTGCCAAAGGCATTGTGGGCTTGACCGTCTCCGGCTATTCGGCCTTCAAAATGAGCAGCTACCGGCCCAAAGCGCGCATCTATATCTTTAGCGACCAGCAGCACATCTTGCGGACGCTCAACCTGCTGTGGGGGGTGCAATGCTTTTACTACAACCGCGACTCCAGTACCGACGAGACCATTCAGGATTGCAATGAAATCCTGAAAAACGCCGGCATCGTGCGCACCAACGATATTCTGATAAATACGGCCTCCATGCCGCTGCAAAAGCGGGCGCGCACCAACATGCTCAAGGTATCGGTCATTGATTGAGCTACGGGCGAAGCGCGGGACGCCTTTGGGCGCGGCAGTTAAAGGTCCATCAGCAAACGCACCGGGTCTTCGATGAGCTCCTTGACTTTCACTAAGAAGGTTACGGAGGTGGAGCCGTCCACAATGCGGTGATCGTAGCTGAGAGCCAGATACATCATGGGCCGGATTTCCACCTGTCCGTTGACGGCTACGGGGCGGTCCTTGATGGCGTGCATGCCCAGTATGGCGCTTTGCGGTTCATTTAATATAGGTGTGCTCATCAGGCTGCCGAAGACGCCCCCGTTGGTGATGGTGAAGGTGCCGCCACTCATTTCCTCAAGCGACAGTCGGCCCTCGCGCGCTTTCGTAGCCAGGTCTTTGAGCTGGAGTTCGATTTCATGGAAGCCGAGGCTCTCGACGTTGCGGATGGGCGGCACTACCAGACCGTTGGGCGTGCTAATGGCGATGCTGATGTCGGCGTAATCGTGGTACACGATGTCGTCGCCATCAATGAAGGCGTTCACATCGGGCATTTCCAGCAACACTTTGGCGCAGGCCTTTGCGAAGATGGACATGAAGCCCAGTTTGATGCCGTACTTCTTGACGAAGGCTTCCTGGTATTTCTCGCGCAGGGCGATGACAGCGCTCATGTCCACCTCGTTGAAGGTAGTGAGCATGGCCGTGTTGTTTTTAGCGCTCACCAATCGGCGGGCAATGGTGCGGCGCATGCGGCTCATGCGCTGGCGGCGCTCTTCGCGGGTGAAGGGAGCAGCGGGCGTTAGTGTGGCTGGTACTTCACTTTTTTCCGGTTTGGGTACGGCTGCCGGTGCTGGTGTTGAGGCTTCGGGCGTTTGCGCCTTTTTTTCCAATGCTTTCTGGGCGTCTTCTTTCGTGATGCGCCCGCCACGGCCGGTGCCTGCCACATCGGCCGGCGTCAGCCCGCCTTCGGCCAGAATTTTGGCCGCGGCCGGCGAAGGGTGCCCGCTGGCATAGGTCTGCTCGCTGGCAGCGGCAGGTGCTGGCGTTTGGGCTACTGGCGCCGCTGTTGCCGAAGGTGCTGCAGCCGAAGGAGTGTCCTGGGCGGCATCCGTGTCTATGCGGGCAAACACAGCCCCCACCTCCAGGTCTTCTCCCTCGCGGGCGACGTGGATCAGCTTGCCGGCCTTGTCGGCCGATAATTCCTGGTTGGCTTTTTCGGTCTCAATTTCGCACAGCGGCTCGTCCATGGCGACCCAGGCGCCGTTGGGCTTGAGCCATTTGGCAAAGGTTACGTTGGTGATGGACTCGCCCAGGTTGGGAATATGCAGTTCGATGACAGGCATTGTAAGGTGGAGTGTTCGGAATGACAGGTGAAAAGAACGCCGCAAAAGTAGTGGACGGAGCGAGATTATCCGGCAGCACGGGGTGTAAACCATCGCCACGGCCAATCGTTCAGCCGCTGGCGGGGCATCTATGCGTAAATGCTATGTTAAACTAAGGGCACGCAGGCATTAAGCCTTCCCAACGGCACGGCATTTTGCTGTACCTTTGAAGGCTTTTTTTTAACGCCTATCTTTTTTCGATGAAAAAACACCTGCTTTTTCTGCTGCTCTGCTGCCTGGCGGTAGCACTCCATGCTCAAGAAAACAAACGCCTGGCTCCAGCGAAACTCAAAACTCTGGAGGGCAAAACCTTGGATGCCCAGGAAATCCCACAAGAGGGTAAAATCACGGTCATCAGCTTCTGGGCCACCTGGTGCTCGCCGTGCAAAAAAGAATTGGACGCCATTCTGGACTACTACGACGAGTGGAAGGAAAAATACAACATGGAACTGGTGGCCATCAGCGTGGACGACTCGCGCACAGCCGCCAAAGTGCCGGCGACGGTGGCCCAAAAGAAGTGGCCCTATCGTATCCTGCACGACTTCAACAAGGAATTCCAGATAACAGCCAACGTCGCACAGATCCCTTACACGTTGGTCATAGATCCGAAGGGCTATATCGTGTATGAACATACGGGCTACTCTCCGGGCGATGAACTGGAGCTGGAAGAGCTGCTGAAAGAACTCCGGCGCTGACGCTATCGGATAGCCGCTGCTACAAAAGCAAAAAGGCCTGCGCTTTTCAAGCACAGGCCTTTTTTGTTTCGGGTGCGGGAAGCGAGAGTCGAACTCGCATGCCCGTGAAGGCGCACGCCCCTGAAACGTGTGCGTCTACCAATTCCGCCATTCCCGCATTTTTCTATGCTCGACCGCGTTTGGTCGAAAGTGGGTGCAAAGGTATAGTGTGCTGTTTTTCATGCGCAAATTTTTTTGTAAAAAAAACGCATGTTTTTAAAAAATGCCAGTGCACTCCGAAAAGCGCACGGTGGGCAAAAACTTACAGCGCTTACGGGCGTTACTATAGCCATTAAAGCCCGGTGTTATGTTCCGCTCATCGAATCTTCCTATTGGTGTAACGACGTTAGTTCTGTTCATTTTTGCGCTTTTTGGGCCGTTTTTCAGCTATGCTGCGGCCTGGGCGGTGTTTAGCCTGTCGCCTTTTTTAGTTATCTGGATGGTGGTCAGCGTTTTGAAAGACAAATCGCACCCCATGCCTGAGCTGGAGGCTGGCGATGAGTGGGGCTACGCCGACCGCCCCGACCTTCGTCCGGTTTGGTAGGGTAGGGGGCGCTGTTTTACGCTGGCGCTTGCCGACTTTTGCGCGGTGAAGTTTTTGATTATTCAAACCGCATTCATTGGCGATGTGGTATTGGCTACCCCAATCGCCGAAAAGTTGCGCCAGCATTACCCTGAAGCGCAGATAGATTTTCTGGTGCGTCGCGGCAATGAAGGGCTTTTCACCCGGCATCCGTTTATCCGAAAGGTTTGGGTTTGGGAGAAGAAGCGTCGCAAGTACCGCCATTTGTGGCACCTGGCCGGCCAGCTGCGGCAAGAGCGCTACGACTGGGTGGTGAATTGCCAGCGTTTTGCGGCCTCAGGTCTATTGACGGTGTTTTCGGGGGCCAGGCATACGGTGGGCTTCACGAAAAATCCGCTTTCACTGCTGTTTAGCCGGCGCGTTTCGCATGCGATTGGCAAGGCGAAAGGCGCCGTGCATGAGGTGTATCGCAATCTGGCACTGGTAGAGCATTTGACCGACCGTTCTTTTCAGATGCCGCGCCTGTATCCGTCTGAAGAGGACGAGCGCGCGGCACTATCGTTGGCGCCTGTGGGCAGGCCCTGGGTGTGTATAGCACCTACGTCGGTATGGTTTACCAAGCAATTTCCGCCGCACAAATGGCTGGAGGTGATGGCGCGCATACCAGAACGCTACACCATATTATTATTAGGTGGCCCTGGAGATGTAGAGGCTTGTGAGGCACTGGCGCGGCAGGCTGCCCGTCCGGAGGTGTATTCGGTGGCAGGGCAGCTTTCGCTGTTGGCCTCGGCGGCGCTGATGCGGCGCGCTGCGATGAACTACGTCAACGACTCGGCGCCCTTGCATCTGGCCTCGGCGGTGGATGCTCCGGTGGCGGCCGTTTTCTGCTCCACGGTTCCGGCTTTTGGGTTTGGGCCGCTATCCAGCAGGCATTTTATTGTCGAAACTTTAGAGCAGTTGCCTTGCCGTCCTTGTGGGTTGCATGGCCAAAAGGCCTGCCCAAAAGGGCATTTTGCCTGTGCCGAAAGCATTCGGGCCGAGCAGTTTCCGATGCCGGAATAATGGTCTGAGGCGATAAAAACTAAACGGGCGAGTTCGGTGTGGCACCGACTCGCCCGTTGTTGTTGCCATATGCTTTTGCTGGATGGGCAAATTACATCATGTCCATGCCGCCCATGCCGGAGTGTGCGCCGTTCATCGAGGCCTTTTTCTCGGGCTTTTCGTTGATGACGCACTCGGTGGTGAGCACGAGACCAGCGATGGAGGCGGCGTTTTCCAGTGCGATGCGGGTAACCTTCGTCGGGTCAATTACACCGGCTTTCTTCAGGTCTTCGAACTTGTCGGTGCGGGCGTTGTAGCCGAAGCCGTCTTTGCCCTCGAGCACTTTGTGGAAGACGATGGAGCCGTCAATACCGGCGTTTTCGGCGATAACGCGAATGGGCGCTTCGAGCGCTTTGCGCACGATGTTGATGCCGATGTTTTCGTCTTCGTTGGCACCTTTCAGGCCGTCGAGGCTGGAGATGGCGCGTACTAAGGCGACGCCACCACCGACGACGATGCCTTCTTCAATGGCAGCGCGGGTAGCGTGCAGGGCGTCGTCCACGCGGTCTTTCTTTTCTTTCATCTCTACCTCGGTAGCGGCACCTACATAGAGCACGGCTACGCCACCAGCCAGTTTAGCCAGGCGCTCTTGCAGTTTTTCGCGGTCGTAGTCGCTCGTCGTGCTTTCAATTTGCTGCTTAATCTGGTTGATGCGCGCTTTGATAGCCTCAGGCTTACCCTTGCCGCCCACGATGGTGGTGTTGTCTTTATCCACCGTGATGCGCTCGCACGTACCGAGCATAGACAGGTCGGTGTTTTCCAGTTTGTAGCCCTGCTCTTCGCTGATGACGGTACCGCCGGTGAGGATGGCGATGTCTTCGAGCATGGCTTTGCGGCGGTCGCCGAAGCCCGGAGCTTTCACGGCCACTACTTTCAGGCCAGCGCGCAGGCGGTTTACTACGAGGACGCCCAAAGCTTGCGTTTCTACGTCTTCAGCAATGATCAGCAGCGGGCGGCCGGTCTGCAGGGTGCGCTCCAGGATGGGCACCAGATCCTGCATGTTGTTGATCTTGCGGTCGGTGATGAGCAGGTACGGGTTTTCGTACTCGGCCACCATCTTTTCGGCGTCGGTGATGAAGTACGGGCTGAGGTAGCCGCGGTCGAACTGCATACCGATGACTTCTTCCACGTAGGTATCGGTGCCTTTGGCTTCCTCGACCGTGATGACGCCGTCTTTAGTTACGCGCTTCATGGCGTCGGCGATGAGCTTACCGATGGTCTCGTCGTTGTTGGCCGAGATAGAAGCCACTTGCTCGATTTTGCTGAAGTCTTCGCCGATTTGCTCGGATTGGCTCTTGAGGTGCTCGACTACGGCTTTCACAGCCTTGTCAATACCGCGCTTGAGGTCCATGGGGTTCGAGCCGGCGGCTACGCTTTTCAGACCCGCGGTTACTAAGGCTTGAGCCAGCACGGTAGCAGTGGTGGTGCCGTCGCCGGCGTCGTCAGCGGTTTTGCTGGCCACTTCTTTAACCATTTGGGCGCCCATATTGGCTACCGGGTCTTCCAGTTCAATTTCTTTGGCTACCGTAACGCCGTCTTTCGTAACGGCCGGAGCGCCAAACGATTTCTGGATCACCACATTACGGCCCTTCGGGCCCAGTGTTACTTTTACTGCATTTGCCAGCGCATCAATGCCTTGCTTGAGGCTCTCGCGGGCATCGGTATTGAAGCTAATTTGTTTGACTGCCATATCGCTGTTTTGTTAGGTAAATGGAAAAAAGGAAAGAAGAAATGGATGGGATGGGTGGTTTTGTCGCTCAAAAAACCGGGTTAGAGGATGCACAAGATGTCCTCTTCGCGCATGACCAGATAGTCTTCACCATCGTAGTGAATTTCCTGGCCAGAGTACTTGCCATACAGCACGATGTCGCCTACCTGAACGGTCATCAGGTTGCCGTCTTTGCCCGGGCCAACGGCGACCACTTCGCCGCGCTGAGGCTTCTCTTTAGCTGTATCGGGGATGATGATGCCGCCCTTCGTCTTGTCTTCAGCGGGCGCGGGTTTGATGATTACACGATCTGCGATTGGTCTCATATTACGATACGTTTTTATTTTTAAATGAAAATTTGAGCCACTGCACAAAACTTTATTCGGACGGCATGCCCTGATCAGACTTCATGCCAGCTAAAAAATTCTGCCATTTTTGCAGGAAAAGCCATTGGCTTCTTGTCAGGCTGTCATCGTTTGGCAGCAATGGTGCTACCTGACGGAGTACCCGTAGGGAGGATTTGTCAAATAGTCGGAGCCCATGTTTTGCTTTGCAGCCTGCTCGCCGGCCTTTCGCATGGTGCGTGGTGCTGTTGGGCAGGAAAGAGCAAAATTTTAGACGGCATCCTGGGTAGCAGTGCCGGTCTTACCAAATTTTTCTACTCAACCCATTGCTCGGGAAAAATATCGCCGTACTTTTGCCGCGCTGAAGTGGAATGGATAGGCAAAACCTGCCGTTTGTTCTTTAGAAATTCCGCCTCGGCGCAGTTTTCACCCTTACAACGGTTCAAAAATGGCAGTTTACTATTCGCAAGAGAAAGTGGCGGAAATTGTCCGCAAGTACGGCAAGGATGAAAAAGACACGGGTAACGTGGAAGTGCAGGTAGCACTCCTGACTTACCAGATTGAGTGTTTGTCAGAACATCTGCGTACCCACAAAAAAGATCACTCGACTCGTCGTTCGCTGCTGGCCAAAGTAGGCCGCCGCAAACGGCTGTTGAGCTACTATGCGAAGAAAGATATCTTCAAATATCGCGCGCTCATTGAGAAATTAGGATTGCGTAAGTAAGCAATCGAGGTCTTTTTGCAGGCCATATATGCATCGTCGGCAGGGTAATAAGCCTTGCCGACGGTTGTGATATTTCATCGTATTTTTTAACCTGCATCGAAGAGGCCGGATGCTTGCAACCGGGTAGCCAGCGCTACTGTGCCCGTTGTTGGCTTGAAGAATGCCGCAACAGGTGATTGTTGGCTCGTATGAAAACGGGGAAACCTTCCCCCACACAAAGACGCAGGTTTTGCTCATAACATGGGCATTGCTCCAGAAAACGCCGTGGCGAAAGACGCCCCTGCCTCTTTGTGTGCTTTCCCGAGCCATCTGCCTTCAGAAGTGAGTGCTTTTACCCGGAACCAGGCAGGCCTTTAAGTTGCCCAACGTTCTTTCATTTATGGGTAAACAAACACCGCTTCGCGTCACTTTCTCGCTGCCCGATGGCCGAGAAGTGGCCCTGGAGACGGGCAAGTTGGCCATGCAGGCCGACGGTAGCGTGTTGGTACGCATGGGCAATACCATGCTCCTGTGCACCGTCGTAAGCGCACGCCAGGCAAAGCCCGACCAGCCATTTTTTCCACTCTCTGTGGACTATCAGGAAAAGTTTGCCGCGGCAGGCCGCATTCCTGGCAACTTTTTTCGTCGAGAGGCGCGCCTTTCGGATTATGAAATCCTCATTAGTCGCCTGGTGGACCGTGCCCTGCGCCCCTTGTTCCCCGACGGCTACATGAACGAAACGCAGGTCATCATCAACCTGATTTCGGCCGACAAAGACGTTATGCCCGACGCACTGGCCGGGCTGGCTTGTTCGGCAGCCATTGCCGTCAGCGACATCCCGGTAGAAGCCCTTTTCTCCGAGGTGCGCGTGGCTCGCATTGACGGCAAGTTTGTCATCAACCCCAACCGCACGGAGCTGGAGCGCGCCGACATGGACTTTATCGTGGCCGCTACCAAACGCGACATCACTATGGTGGAGGGCGAGGCCGACGAATGCCAGGAGCACGAACTCATCGAAGCCCTAAAAGTCGCCCACGAAGCCATCCGTGTCCAGATTGAAGCCCAGGAGCGCTTAGCCGAATTGGTGGGCGAAAAAGCCCTCAACAAACGCCCGCTGCCCGAAGTAATCGAAAACGAAGACCTGAAAACCCTGGTCGAAAAGCACTGCAAAGAGCCTATTTATGAACTGGCCCGCAGCGCCAGCGACAAGCAGGTGCGTCGCACTCGCCTGGAGGAGATCAAAGAAAATCTGGTGCAAAATCTGTTGACCGAATTTGGCGAGGAGTTCATCGCCCAATGGAGCGCTCTGATTGAAAAGTACTACGAAAAGATTAAAAAGGAGGTTATCCGCGACGTCATCCTCTCGGAAGGCATTCGACTCGACGGCCGCCGAAGCGATGAAATCCGCTCTATCTGGTGCGAAGTGGACTACCTGCCCAGCGCTCACGGCTCAGCCATCTTCACCCGCGGCGAAACGCAATCGCTTACCTCGCTGACGCTGGGTACCAAAGAAGACCAGGCCTTAGTGGACAACGCCCTCGACCCCCACGACGACAACTTCATCCTGCACTACAACTTCCCGCCCTATTCCACCGGCGAAGTAAAGCCGCTGCGCGGCCCAGGCCGCCGTGAGGTAGGCCATGCCAATCTGGCAGGGCGTTCCATCCGCAAAGTGATGCCGCCTGACTACCCCTACACCGTGCGCTTAGTGTCCGACATCCTGGAGTCCAACGGCTCCTCTTCGATGGCCACCGTCTGTGCCAGCTCCATGGCCCTCATGGACGGCGGCGTGCCCATCCGTACAGCCGTGGCCGGAATCGCTATGGGCTGCATTGCCGACGATAAAGGGCGTTACTGCATCCTCTCCGACATCCTCGGCGACGAGGACGCTCTCGGCGACATGGACTTTAAAGTAACGGGCACCGAAAAGGGCATCACGGGCACGCAAATGGACATCAAGATTGACGGCATGCCCTACGAACTGCTCGAAAAAGCCCTCGCACAGGCACGGGAAGGACGCCTGCACATCCTCCGCGAAATGGCTAAAGCCATCTCCGAGCCACGTCCCGACCTTAAACCGCATGCGCCGCGCATGATCGAGTTCCGCATTGACCGCGACTACATCGGCGCCGTCATCGGCCCGGGGGGCAAAGTCATCCAGGAACTCCAGCGCCAAAGCGGTACCACCATCAGCATTGATGAGGATGAAATTGGCGGCATTGTGTCCATCTTCGGCCCCAACAAGGAGGCGTTGGATATGGCCTATGACAAAATCATGGACATCGCCTTCGTTCCCGAAATCGGCGAAACCTACGAAGGCGTCGTTGAGCGCGTGGAAGAGTACGGCGTCTTCGTCCGCTTCCGCGGTAAGAGCGGCCTGCTCCATGTATCGGAAATGAGCTACCAGCGCGTGCCCAACGTGGCAGACCTGTATAAAGTAGGCGATAAGGTAACGGTCAAACTGCTGGAAAACGACCCCAAAACGGGTAAGCTGCGCCTGTCGGTTAAAGCCCTGCAGCCGCGTCCTGAAGGGGTACCTGAACGCAGCGCCCCTCCGCGCGGCGGCGACCGAGGTGGCAATCGCGGTGGAGGTGGAGGCGGCAATCGCGGCGGAGGCAACCACCGTGGTGGTGGAGGAGGAAGGCGCTAAACATCGGTGCCAAGCAGCCACCTCTTAAAAGCAGGTGAGCGCTCCACGCTTACGATGGCCTCCTGGTCCGAAGGTGGCTCCAGTACCACTCGGACACGACTCTTGGAGTAGGCATACATTTCTCGAATGGCTGCCAAATTGATAATAAATTGGCGATTGATGCGGAAGAATTGCTTGGGGTCGAGTAAGCTTTCCAGGCGTTCTAATGGATAATCTACAGCCAGGCGCTTGCCTGTACTGCGTACCACAACGAACGTGATTTTGTCTCGGGTAAAAAAATACGCTGCATCGGCAGTGTCTACCAGTCGAAATGATTGTCCCATACGGATGAGCATTCGACGCAGGTATTGAGGCTCGTCGTGCTGTCGCATCAGGTCAGCTACAGCGGCATAATTAGGTTTGTGCTGACGGCTGCGTTGGAGGGCTTCGGCCAGTTCGTGGGGCTTGATGGGCTTGAGTAGGTAGTCTATCGCATGAACGCGGAATGCCTGTAGGGCATATTCATCATAAGCAGTAGTAAACACTACCGGACACATCGGTGTTACGTGCTCAAAAATTTCAAAAGCCGAGCCATCAGCAAGGTGGATATCCAACAGCATGAGGTCGGGGGGCGCATGCTCCTTGAGCCGGAGCGTCGTTGCCTCAACGCTATCCAAATGCTCTACGGCGGCTATGTCAGGAGAGATTTCACGCAGCAGATTTTCTAAGCGACGAGCCGCGGCAGGTTCGTCTTCTACAACGAGGATACCCATGGGTCAGGTCGGCATATTTTTAAGCGGTATTTTTACGGAAAAGTAGGCATCGGTTTCCTCTACCACTACAGGCGGCGCATGGAGCAGATGGTAGCGTTGTATCAGATTTTTTAATCCTAAACGCGTACCCGGAGCAGGTGTAGCCCGCCGTTGCAGGTTATTGCGCACAACGATGTAGCCCTCTGTGTCCGGGAACATCTCTATCCGAAGAGGGCGGCTCGGCGAGACGATATTGTGTTTAACGGCATTTTCCACTAAAATCTGCAGTGATAGTGGTACCACGTAACCTGTAATGTTGGACAGGCGGTCTTCCAGTAGGAAACCCTCTGAATATCGGATACGCAGTAAAAAAGCGTAGTGGCTTACGCGCGCGCGTTCCTCTTGGAGGCTGATGTAGTCATGCGACTGAGTGGCGAGCAGGCTTCGGTAAAAATCCGACAGGCGACTGACATATTCTACGGCCATCGGCGGATTATCCTCGATAACGGCCATGAGTGTATTGAAGCTGTTGAACAGGAAATGCGGACTGATTTGCGCCTTTAGCGCATTCAATTGGGCCTCAGCGGCCTGGCGTCGCTGTTGAGCCTCGCGTTTCAGGCGTTGCTCGCGATGTTTTATCCAGTTATAAATTAGAGTTGCTAGTGCCAAAAAGGCTAACACTCGGAACCACGTGCGTTGCCAAAAGGGTGGACTTATAGAGAAAGCCCAGCGTGCTTCGGCGGCCCCTTCAAAACTGGCGCACTTGCTGGCCTGCACGCGAAATACATAGTTTCCGGGTGGCAACTGGGAGTAGTGTACCTGGTGATCCGTTGTAGTCATCCAATTCAGGTCGAAGCCTTCCAAACGATATCGAAAAGTCAGACCCGGGTGCTGGGTGTACCACACGGCATCAAAGCTAAACTCCAGGTAATTTTCATTATACGCTAATTGGGTTGTTCGCGGAGGCGTGTTCTGATTGAGCAGCAACACGGAGGTGATAACCGCTCCAGGCATGGCTATGACGGGGGCATCCCACGCTGCCACCCGCCAAAGCCCGTCAGTGGTACCCAACCAAACGTGCCCTTGCACATCGCAACAGATAGCATTAAGGCCGACATTTAAGGAAGGTAAGTCAATGGATATAGGGCAGAAAGGCCCTTCAGAAGGCCGTACATATAGCCACCAAAGACCATGGTCGCTGCCCACGACGAGCAGGCCGTCCGCATTGGTTTGAAGAGCCACAGGCAGAGATGTCGTACTCTTAAAGGGAACGGACGAAAATCTGTGAAAAGTGCTTCCATCAAAGTATAGCAATCCCTGACGTTCCGTACTGATCCACAAACGGCCGTGTGGGTCTTCGGCCAGGCTGTAGATCGTTTTGAGGGCAGGATGAGCGTGTTGAGTGTAGTGGGTAAGACGTCCAGCCTGCAAACAATAAAGGCCATCACCCTGAGTTCCAAACCAGAAGCGCCCGCGGCTATCGCGTAAAGCTGTGTAGATGTAGCCGCGTTTGATGCCATCCAGGATACTTACTTCTAAGGTGTTCTTTTTTACTCGAGCTACACCACCAAAAGTGGCAAGAAAGACTTGTTGATGATCGCCAGCTATGGCAAGTACATTATCGTCGGGCAATCCATTCGCACGCCAGAACCTTTTCAGGATGCGCCCTGTCGTATCCAACAGGAATGCCCCCCGATCGTAAGTGCCAGCCCATACGTGCATACCATCAGGTGCCATCCAAAGGGCTACCACATGGTGAAGGCCGAAAACGGCGATACGCTCAAAGCGTCCCCTACGACGGACGTACAGGCCTTCTGCTCCGCCTACCCACAGCCGCCCCGCAGCATCCGAAGCCACAGCCATGGGTTGACTCAAAGGTGCTTCGAGCACTCCTACACGTGCATAAGCCCTCCATAAACCGCCCTTATCTGGCCCTATCCAAAGAATGCCCTCACGATCTTTAAACAGTGCCTGTATGCGCCTCTTAGCTAACAGATGCTCGGCAGGCATGGCATAAACCTCGTCGCTGACGACGTCTACTCGTATCAGCCCTTTCGCCTCCGTGCCCGCCCATACCTCAGACGTACCCAGTGTGGCTATTGTCGTTACAGGCCCATAGGACCAGGTCGAAGTCCAAAAGTCCAGACGCTCTTGCGCTATATGATAGCAGCCAATACCTTTCTCATGCGTACCTAACCACACATTACCCGCCGCATCCGTGGCCAACGCGGTAATAAGAAGATCGGGTAAACCCTTTAAAGCCGTAACCTTTGTAGTACGCCCTGGCTGAATGATATTAGCCCCGGCGTCTGTCCCTACCCAAATGCGCCCCTGTAGATCTGCTGCGATGGCATAAATGTCGTCGCTGGACAACCCGTTGTCTGCAGCATTGAGGTTGTAAAGCCGACCATTCTGGTAGTAATACAAACCCTCACCGTGAGTGGCGACCCAAAAACGCCCGAAAGTATCACTCGCAAAACCACTTATAGCCTTACGAGGCAAACCCTCCTCTAGCGACCAGCGCTCAAACATTAACTTCATGCCCGAAACCTCTCGAGTCGGCAAATCTGCATTGCGCCAGGCAATACGGCCGGTAGACATGCCCACCCATATTCGCCCGTCCCAACAATGAAGGGCCGTAACAGCCCCGCTATCGGGGAGCACAGCACGCCGAAAATTATGCCCGTCGTACAGAAACAGACCCTCATGAGCTCCCACCCAAAGCCAGCCATGAGCATCCTGGCAGAAGGCTGTAATGCGTACCACATCCACCTCTTGCAGGTCAACAACCTGGAAGAGAGGCATTTGAGCCACCACAGACGCACCGGCTAACCAAAAGCCAACAACTGCGCTCCAGACCTGCTTGCGCGATGTCATTTACTCCTTATCTATTTATTATAGGTGAGCTCTGCCTCCACAACTACCTGAACCTCCTCGGCTATTTTCTGAAATACTGCTCGAGGAATGGCAATACCGTGATCTGCCAATAGCACGGAAAACTGCGCGCGAATGCTTACCCGCCGCCCTTGTATCTCCAATACGCCGCGAATAATGCGCTCTTGTTCTATTCCGTGAATGTTCAGCCGGCCTTTCGCCCGCACCTCATAGACACCGCTCCTTTGCCACTCTACCGCTTCGATAATACGCCCTGAAAAGGTAGCCTCCGGGTACTTTTCAGACTCCATGTAGTCCTCGTTAAAATGCTCACGCTGAAGCGGACTGTTAAACCCCTCGAAAGAACGGATACGCACGCTCCAGGCAAATTGTCGCGTGGTGGTATCTATGAGCCCTCGCAGCTGCTGGCTTTGCGCTTGAATGATCTCCAGCGGCGCTTCCGAACGCATGAATACCTTCCCCCGCTCACATCGGAGCGTTTGCCCCACGACAACCCAAGGGACGAAAAAATACAACAGCGCAATATGCAACAAACAAGACCTGTAGCCCATACGCCTTTCCGAAATGGCAGACCAAAAGTAGTGAGCTCCGAAGAGCATTTAGCGGAGTAAACTACCTCAGCGAGCATTTTTCCCTCCTGAACCGGCTCGCTCAGCAGCTTAGTCTTCCGGCTGAGTCAGTTTCTTTTTCCTTGATGTTGATGTTTCTCCTTTTTTGCAGCCAAAAATGTGCTCTTATGAAAAGAACCTATTTTCCGTTAGCCATCCTGCTCAGTGCCTTGGCGGTATTCCATCAATCCGCCTGCAAACATTCGCCCTTAACGGGCGAGATACCTACTGACCCGAACAACCCAGGTACTGGCCCGGGTCAACAACCCTGCAGCCCTGACACAGTCTATTTCCAAACTCAGGTGTTACCCTTACTCATTGCTAACTGCGCTCGCGCCGGCTGCCACGATGCCACCACCCGGGCCGACGGAGTCATCATGACCGATTACCAGCAGATCGTGTCCACTGCCGAAGTAAAAGCCGGCAAGCCAGCCGATAGCAAACTATACAAAGTCATCACCGAAGCGCGCCCCGACAAACGCATGCCACCACCACCCGCTTCGCCACTAAGCGCCGAGCAGATAGCCCTTATCCGAAAGTGGATCGAGCAAGGAGCAAAAAACAATGCGTGCGACGCCAACGCCGGCGCTTGCGACACCACCACAGTTACCTACACCGCTTTCGTACAACCACTGATAGACTCGTATTGCAAAGGCTGCCACAGCGGCACAGCACCACAAGGAGGCATCTCCCTGGCTTCTTACGCCGAAGCTAAAGCTATCGCTCAAACCGGACGCCTCTATGGCAGCGTCGCCCATTTGCCTGGCTATTCACCCATGCCCAAAGGCAGCACAGCGCTACCCAGCTGTAGCATCAGCAAAATCAAGCGCTGGATCAACCTGGGTATGCCGCAATAGCCCTTTGATAAAGCATTGCCTCAGCCTCTGGCCCCAACAGGAAACGACTCCGGCACGACCTGTCATGGATAAGACAAACTCTGGCTTTGCCCACAAAGCCAGAGTTTGTCTTATATGTGCCATAAGCCTGCCTTTCTCCACCTGCTGTTATTCGTGTATGCCCCAACCGCGCCAAAAGATTTACCTTTGCGCAGCCAAAAACAGCCAACCCTGCCAAAGGATATACTGTTTTATGCCCATCACCGCCGCGTCTCCATTTTATTAAAAAAATGCGGCTTTCAACCTTTCCACACCATGTCCAACCGTCCGCAGTACAAAGTAAAAGACATTGCGCTGGCCGAATGGGGCCGCAAAGAAATCCGCCTGGCCGAAGCCGAAATGCCCGGCCTCATGGCGCTGCGCGCCGAATACGGCCCGAAAAAGCCGCTCAAAGGCGCCCGCATTGCCGGCTGCCTGCACATGACCATCCAGACGGCCGTCCTCATCGAAACGCTCGTCGAACTGGGCGCCGAAGTCTCCTGGTCGTCGTGCAACATCTTCTCCACCCAGGACCACGCCGCCGCTGCCATCGCCGCGGCCGGCATACCCGTCTATGCCTGGAAGGGCATGAACTTAGAAGAATACGACTGGTGCATCGAGCAAACGCTGCACGCCTTCACCGACGGCAAGCCGCTCAACATGATCCTCGACGACGGTGGCGACCTGACCAACATGGTGCTCGACCACCATCCCGAACTCGTGCCTGGTATCCGCGGCATCTCTGAAGAGACTACCACCGGCGTGCATCGCCTCTACGAGCGCATGGCCAAAGGCACCTTGCCGGTGCCGGCCATTAACGTCAACGACTCCGTAACCAAGTCCAAATTCGACAACAAATACGGCTGCAAGGAAAGCCTCGTGGACGCTATCCGCCGCGCTACCGACATCATGATCGCCGGCAAAGTGGCCGTCGTGGCCGGATACGGCGACGTGGGTAAAGGCTCCGCCGCCTCGCTGCGCGGCGCCGGCGCGCGCGTCATCGTCACGGAAATTGACCCCATCTGCGCCCTGCAAGCCGCCATGGACGGCTACGAAGTGCGCCGCATGGCCGACGCCATTCCGCGCGCCAACATCATCGTAACCGCCACGGGCAACCGCGACATCGTGCGCGAAGAACACTTCCGCCTGATGAACGACAAAACCATCGTGTGCAACATCGGCCACTTCGACAACGAAATTGACATCGCCTGGCTCAACAAAAACTACGGCCACACCCGCGTAACCATCAAACCGCAGGTGGACCTGTACACCATTGACGGCAAAGACATCATCGTGCTGGCTGAAGGACGCTTAGTCAACCTCGGCTGCGCCATGGGGCACCCCTCGTTCGTCATGTCCACCTCCTTCACCAACCAGGTGCTGGCCCAAATCGAACTTTGGCAAAACCGCGAGCGCTACGAAAACAAAGTGTACGTGTTGCCCAAACACTTGGATGAAAAAGTAGCCCGCCTGCACCTGGCCCAATTGGGCGTTGACTTAGACGTGCTCTCGCCCGAACAGGCCGAATACATCGGCGTGCCGGTGGAAGGGCCGTACAAGCCGGAGTATTACCGCTATTGAGTTGGGCAAGTGTAGAACCACCGGCCCCGGCGGCGTTGAAAGGCGCGCGTCGGGGCCGGTGGTTTTTGGCCAAACAAGTTTGGCGGTTACGAGGAGTGCAGGTAGAGGGCGGTGGTGATAAAGAAGGTGCGGCCCCAATGTACGGGGCGTAGTTCACTGCTACCGTGGCCGACCTCAATGCGGTTAGAGGCGCGTATCTGGCGCGTGCCGAGCAGGTTCTTGATGCCCGCATTCAGGCGGAGGCGCTGCTGGAAGAGGTGGCCACCTACGGCTACATTGAGCAGGTGCCAGCCTTCGGTACTGCGCTGTTCCAACTGGGCGCCGTTTTGAAAGAAATAGGGCGTTGCGCCGGTCATTTTATGCCAGAAGGTGAAATAAGCGCGCTGGTTGGGTAGCGAGAGCGTCAGGTCATTGACCCAGTCGGGCGCCCAATTGAAGCGCGGTAAAGGTCTCTCGCTGGTGGCGTCTTCCGAAAAGGTGTTAAAGAAACCCGTGAGCACCACATCGGAGCGCAGGCGCATCCATTCGCCGATGCGAAGCGATAGGCCTGTGCCGGCGCCGACGGTTTCCCAGTGGCGCAAGTTGGCATATTGGAACTGTACGGGCGCAAACTCGGCCAGGATGATGCGGTCGCGCACGCGGTTGTAGAAACCCCACGTAGTGATGCTCCAGGAAGTGTGGCGGCTTTCGTCGGACTGCCAGCGCACCTCGGCGCGCAGGTTGTCGGAGTATTCCGGCCGCAAGTCGGCGTTGCCTACGATATAATGGTTGATGTCTATAAAATTGAAAAACAGTTCTTTCAGCCCTGGCGAGCGGAAGCCGTTGGCATAGGAGAGTCGTACTTGCCAGGGTGTTGAAGGCTTCCACAACAACCAGACGGAGGGCGTCAGGGCCGAGCCGTAGAGGCTGTTGAGCGTCCAGCGGGCGCCGCCTTGCAGCACTAAGCGGCGCTCCAGAAAAGAGGCCTTGGCGCTGGCGAACAGGCCCAGGTCGCGGCTGCTGGCCCAGCCCGTGCGCTCGGAGTTAGGGTCTATGATGCGGGCGCCCTCGGCGGTTTCGATGAAGTTTTCGGCGCCGAAGAGGAAATTCCAGCGGCGGTCCTGGCGGTCACGAGCAATGGTCAGGCGCATGAGCCAACCCGTAGCGGCAGCAGTATCCTGCTGGCCCTCGATGAGTGTTTGCTCCTGTTGCTCAAAGTCGAAGCGGTAGGAGTTCTTGATGCGGTCGAAGCGGTTCCAGCCGGCAGTGCCCTGCCAAAACCAGCGCCCTTGCAGCCAGCCCTCGCCGTGCAGCGTCAGGTCAGCGCGGTCGGTGAAGTAGTAGTCGTCGAAAGCGTATGGGCGGAAGCGCGGCCGCAGTATGGGGCCGAGGTTGTCCACCCGTTCGGAGAACAGGCTGCCCGACAGGCGCAGATCGAGCCGCTCGGAAGGTGAAAAGCGCAAGGTAGCGCGCCCGCTTTTCTGTGTCTTAGGGTTCCACAGCTGCGAGCGCGCGCCGGCAGAGTCGGGCAGGGGGCGAAAGTCCTGTGCATTGCCCGTGAGCTGAAGGAGAAATTTACCCATGCGCACACCCGCGCGACCTTGCCAGTTGCGGAAGCCGTTGCTTTCCCATTGTGGGCTGGCTTCGGCCTCGACGCGGTGCGGCTGGCTCTTGCGCGTAACCAGATTGATAACGCCCGCCGACGCCTCCGAACCGTAGAGAAGCGACTGCGCACCCTCGATGATTTCCACCTGCTGCACAGCACCCAGTGGCAATTGGCCGGGATCCACGCTGCCATTGAGGCGGCCTACTACCGGCACGCCATCTATGAGAATTTTGACATTCTCGCCGCGCATACCGTTGATGCTCAGGGCGCTGCCCAGCATCGGGTCTTGCTCTAAGCGCAGGTTAGGTTCTGCCTGAAGCAATTCTTCCAGGTTTACTGCGCCGCGGCGCTCGATGGTGCGGCGGTCGAGCACACGCACCGAGTTGACCGTCTGGCGCACATCGGTGGGCGTAAACTGCGCTGTAATCACCACCGGCGCTACCCGGCTATCGGGCAGCGTATCCACGGAGGACTGGGCGTTTACGCTTCCCACAACAGGGCACGCCGCTGCCGCCAGGGTCAGCAGGCGCATGAAAGACGAAGGCATCATACTGCATCAGTTTTTAAGCGCCTTGCCCAACAATACTTCGCGGTCGCTCCAGCGCAAGCGAAGCACATACAGGCCACTCGCCCACGCAGCAGCGGGCAGTTCGAAGACCTGAAAACCTTCGCTCAGTGCCACGCGCGTGCTGCTGACGGTGCGCCCTTGCAGGTCGGTTACGTCGAGCTGTGCCTCGCGCGCCAGCGCCGGTGGTACCTCCAGGGCTACTGTCAGGCGCTCGCGCACCGGGTTGGGATACGTCAGCGCCTGAAGCCCCAGCGCTTGCGGTGCTTCTATGGCGCTGACCAGGCCGAGGTCAGTCTTTTCAAAAACAGCATTGCCGGTAGCAGCACCCTCAAAATCAATGAATTGAATCTTCCAGACCCGATTGGCCGCTGTTTTGACAAAATAAACCCGATCCTCTGGCACTACCCAGCCCGTGCCGGTGAAGGTCTTCCAGTCGTGACCGATGACGTCCAGCTCATTGCGCAGGCTGTTCTGGTGATCTTCAAATTTGACCGTCTGTGGGTTGATACCCACCACTTTGGCCGACTGAACGCCGCGCCCATGCAGGATGCCCGTTACCACGTACTGGAGCATGACGTTGTTGATGGAGTCAAATTGCGGCGTGGTGTAACGGCAATACAGAAGGTCGAAACCGCCTGCCGGCTCCACATCAGCCACAGCGCTATTGGTGGTAAAGCTGAAATAGGCCAGCACGCGGCCCGGGTGGTCGGCCTTGTTGATGGTGCGTACCTGCTCGTTGGAGCCGTCTAAGTTAGCGTAACGGAAGGTGTATGTGGTACCCGAGAGCGACTCGATTTTGATTTTGCGGAACTGGCCGTTGCGCAATTTGAGGACATAGACCGCACTACCGACGACCTGGTTGGTCATGAAATTGTAGGTACCCCAGCCGTAGTCCGTCTGCTTAGTGGTGTCGCGGCGTTCGTTGAAGGCGCCGTAGAACCAGTTGCGCTCGCGGTTGAAGAGGCGGAAATCTTTAATGGCGTCGGGGTTGATTTGGGCCGAAAAGTCGGTCGTCTGTGCATCGTACAACTCCACAGAGGCCTGCGGCTGGCCCATGCTGGAGCCGGCGCTTTCGTTGATGAAAATGCCGCCGTCCTGCTGCCCATAGACGGTGAAAGCGATGTCCCAGGCGGTGTTGAGCACCTGTTTCTCCGTACCGGCGGCCAGGTTGACGAAGCTCTGGCGCTGATAGCCTGCGCCGGTGCTGATTTTCTGGAAGTTTTGACCGAAAAGCGTGCTGGCGATGGCTGCGCACAGGAATGTAAGGGTTAACTGTTTCATTGCTAAAACTCGTTTGATATGGTGTGAAACGGAACTTTTTTCAGTAGTAAGAGGGTTTGACATCCGATGCTGCAAAGTTCCGGGGCCCCGATAAGAGGCCTGGCTTCCCGCCCGTCAAAGGATTGTCATCTTTCCCGCAGGGAGCCTTGCCTGAAAAAGTGCGCCCCTGGAGGCCAGGAGTATTGCCCTCCTCTCTTGAAGCTGAGACATGCCCCTCTGCCGTTCGCAGGCTCGAGTCGTTTGGCCATTACTGCTTTGCAGTTGAAAAAATCGGCCTATTTTGGCCGAAGATTTTTGCGAAAAACCGTTCTTTCATCCAAACCAATTCACCATGTTCACATCACTTCTGTTCATCAGCATTCTGGCCATTCTGGTCATCATGGCTTCGGTCAAAGTGGTGCCGCAGCAGACTGCTTACGTCGTCGAGCGTTTGGGCAAGTTTCACGCGGTGCTGGATCCGGGCATCAACTTCATCATCCCATTCTTCGACCGCGTTGCCTATCGGCACAGCCTCAAGGAGCAGGCCTACGACATTCCGGAGCAGGTCTGCATCACGAAAGACAACGTGCAGGTGCAGGTGGATGGTGTCATCTTCCTGCAAGTCGTTGACCCGAAGACGGCTTCTTACGGCGTCAACAACTACGTGTTTGCCGTAACACAGCTGGCGCAGACGACCATGCGCTCCGAAGTTGGTAAGATTGACCTCGACCGCTGTTTTGAGGAGCGCACGACCATCAACCGGGCGGTGGTATCGGCCATTGACGAGGCCGCCATTGGCTGGGGCGTCAAGGTGTTGCGTTATGAAATCAAGAACATTTCGCCGCCGCAATCGGTGTTACATGCTATGGAAAAGCAGATGCAGGCCGAGCGCGAAAAGCGGGCGCGCGTGTTGCAGTCTGAAGGGGAAAAGCAGTCGGTGATTAACGTGGCGGAGGGCCAGAAGCAAAAGGTCGTGCTGGAGTCGGAGGCCGTGCAATTGCGCCAGATAAACGAAGCGAACGGTCAGGCCGAAGCCATCCGCGCGGTGGCGGGTGCTACGGCTGAAGCCATCAATCGCATTGCCAGCGCCATCCAGCAGCCGGGCGGCTTGGAGGCCGTGCAGCTGCGCGTAGCCGAGCAGCTGGTGGAGCAATACGGCAAACTGGCGCGCACGAACAACACGCTCATCGTGCCGGCCAACTTTGGCGATATGGCCTCGCTCATCGCCTCAGCCATGACGGTCGTCAAACAGCAGCAGCAGACCACCGACATTGCAGCGAAGAAGTAAACTCAACCAATCGTACTATGGAATTCAGCGCTCAATTCTGGCTGGTTGTTGCGGTGCTGATGCTCATTGCCGAGCTGTTCACCGTGTCGTTCTTTTTCATGTTCTTAGCCGCCGGAGCGGCCGTAACGGCTTTGCTTACGTGGTTGGGCGTTACCTCAGAGGCCACAAGCCAGTTTCTGTGCTTTTCGCTCGTGTCGCTGGTTTCAATGGCGCTTTTTCGGCGCTACACGGTTCGTTTTTTTGGGAAAAATGAAAAGGTGGACGAATACCGCGACTTCGTAGGGCATCGCGCCACAGTGGTGGAAGCCATCCCGCACAATGGCGAAGGGCGCATCAACTACCGCGGCACACTGTGGATAGCCCTGAGCGAAGACAACTCGCCCATTGCCGAAGGGACGCCCGTCATCGTGCGGCGTATGGAAGGCATCAAGGCTGTTGTGGCCCCCGTGCCGCAAGACTGACCGCGCTCAAGGCTTTGCCAGCAGCAACGGCTGGCGGACAATACCCGGGCTGCCGGCGCACACGAGGAAATAAGCGCCGGCAGCCCATTTTTCGGTGGGCAGCAGCACCCACTCGCGCTCGCTGAAGAAGGTGCGTTCCTGACGAAAGACCATGCGCCCGGCCGCATCAAACACCGACAGCGTCAGGGGCTGACCGCGCCAATGTTCGGGCGTTTCTACCGCCAGCGGCACGCCGGAGGGCAACAACGTAGGGTAGATGCTCCAGCCCGCCTCGCCCGCCGTTAGCACCGAGCTGGCCGGCGTGGACAGGAAACGACCAACAGTACTGTACGGCCCTACAGAAGCGGCGTTGAACGCTCGCACACGCCAGAAGTAGTTCCAGTTGGGCGTCAGGTTTTGAGCCAGTACGAACGTGTCGCTCACGATGACCTCGAAGTCTCGGATGCCAAAACTACCCACCTTGGCCGCCTGCACCAAGTAGTGCGTGGCATCGGGCACGGCCCGCCACTGTAGTACGGTGGCGTTGACCGGGCTGGGGGCACTGTTGATGGGTGCCACTAATGGAGCCGTCTGTGTTACCAGACCTGTTATCGGCGCTGCGGGTGCTACCCAATGAGCGCGGTCGGTCCGCAGGCGCGTGCGCATGATCTGGATTTGCTGCGGCGTAAAGCGGCGCTGGCAGTTGTCGGCAGCGTACGACATGAAGAGCGTGCCGTCGGAGAAGAACGGCTCGCCCGCCGGATCGCGTTGTTGCACGCTGCTCAGGCCCTGGGCGTTGCACTGCCAGCGGTAGCTGAGGTAATCCGGCCCGGTATCGCAGATGCGGTCGGCGGCAATGGTGCAGTTGCGTCCGTCCACGTATTCCACTAAAGCCGTGTCTAAAGGCGCCGGCACGATGGTGTCCGGCTCGGCGTGGAAGTGGGTGTAATCGTACAGCAGTGTGTCAGGCGTGGGCAGGTCGGGGTCGTAGCGCTTGCCCTCCCAGCCTAAGAACGGATGCGGTAGGGCCAGGGCATGGCCTACTTCGTGTGCCCAGGTGTGGTCGTTGGGCCCGGAGCACGCATGGGCCATGGCAATGCCAGCGTAGGGCAGGTTGTAACCGCAGTTTCCCGCCGCCCGGGCCATGAAATAGACATTGAGCGCGCCGGGTATGTTGTTGGCAAACATCATTTCGCGCCCTTGCACTACCGAGTCGTGTTCGAACCACAGGCTGCTGTTCAGCAGGTTCCACGGGTGTTTGAAATAAAACCGGATGCCCGTTTGGGCAAAGTCTTCGTTCAGGCGGTGGAAGGCATCGAGCATGCGGTCGGGGCCAAAGCGCCCGCTACCGTCGTTGCGCGCCAGCAGATGGATTTGCAGGGCCGTCCAAAGCGTGTCGTTGTTCTCCGGCACACTGATGAGGTTGGCCAGGTACTTGCGTAGCCATGGGTCCATGCCAGTCGGCGTGCCGCAAGGGTGAAGGGCGTTCTTGTCGCCCTCGCTTTGGGCAAAGGCGGCTGCATGAGATAAGCCAGCAAGGAGCAACAGGAGTAGAGCGCGTTTCATGACGAAGTAGAGCAGATGTGTTTGGGTGATGCGTCAGCGCGTAAAAGTACAGCAACCGAGGCTTTGCAGGGGCGGCAAATTCCGCCAGGACGAATACGTGGAGGTCGTCTCAACCTTCAGAGAGGCTACCTGTGCGCGCTTTTTATTTTTTTTAAAAGTGGCCAGCGTTTCCCCGCGAAAAGCAGTCTTGCAAGAAGACGGTTTCGCCTTCGCCAATGGCAAGGGAAAAACCGCAAAGCATTACTCTACTAAAACGACTTCGTTATGCTCAAGCGATTGTGCTTTGCCCTGTTTCTGGCCTTCCTGGCCCATACACTCCCCGCCCAAACGTGGTTTCAAAACGGCGACGAATGGACGTATTATGTAACGACCGCCTGGAACTTCCCAAATTGGGGGCATCACCGGTTGACCGTAGAGGGCGACACGCTCCTGGGCGATACACTTTGGAAAAAACTTGTCTATCGCGAAATTAATCGTCCTCCCAGAACCTTTCTGGCGCGCGCGGAGGGGCAGCAGGTGTTTCACCTGGATTTTTTCTCTGTCAGCCCGCCTAAGGTGTTCAAAATTTACGATTTCTCCCTGCGCCCAGGCGACACCCTGCGTATAGACACTGCTCGCTGGTACGTCATTACCGATACTATGCGCAGAATGATTGGCCATCAGCAGCGCCAGGTGCAGCATTTTCGATGGAAAGGCACCGGCCCCACTTATGCTGCCATGGAGGGCATCGGTATGACGGGGTTGGCTCAAGACCCAACGGCAGAAAATGTTTGCGCGTTCCTGCTGCTCAGCCTCCCTTACTGTATGGGCTTTGTGGACGGCTATGATTTCTTCTTCCGCTGCTTCAGCCGCGGTGCAGACGACCGATACTGGCCCTTTAGCATTTGCCAGACCTTGAGCGCTCCCAGCCCTATTGCCGAACCGGTGCAGGTATGGCCCAATCCGGCGCATGACCGCTTTTGGATCCAGGGGGAATACCGTGCTCTTCGTCTCTTCGACGCGCAGGGACGGTGGGTGTGGGAAAATACGGCATCCGCAAGCGACCCGCTGGAAATATCCGTGGCTCACCTGCCGCGCGGCGTGTACTTCCTGTGGGCGTTCACCGACGAAGGCGCCGTGGGCGTGCAACGGGTGGTGCTGGCGCCGTAAGCAGCGCAATCTTTCTGGCGCAAACACTGAGCCGGCGTCATAGTTTTGCCGGCGATGTACGCTATTGTTGACGTAGAAACCACCGGCGGCTCGGCCCGCTACGAGCGTGTCATTGAGGTTGCCATTGTGCTGCACGACGGGCAGCAAGTGGTGGACACGTTCTCGACGTTGCTCTACCCGGAGCGCAGCATCCCGTGGAACATCACCCGCATCACAGGCATCAACGATGAAATGGTGGCCAATGCGCCGCGCTTTTTCGAGGTGGCCCGCCGCATTGTAGAAATGACGCGCGAGGCCGTCTTTGTGGCGCACAATGTGTCGTTCGATTACGGCTTTCTTCGAGAGGAGTTTGCGCGCTTGGGCTACACCTTTTCCTGTCGGCAGCGGCTGTGTACGGTGCGGTTGGCACGCAAGGTATTTCCGGGCCTGCCCAGCTACAGTTTGGACAACCTTCGCGCACACTTTGGCATTGGCTCGGAGCGCGCACATCGGGCATTGGACGACGCGCTGGCCACCGCCCGGCTGCTTGAGCACATTCTGGCAGCCCAAAACGGCCAGCAGAACATCCGGGCGCTTATCCAGCACGGTGTGCAGGCATCGCGGTTGCCCGAAGGCATGACGTTGGAGCGCCTCAACGAAGCTCCCGAAGCCTGCGGGGTCTATTACCTCCACGACGCACGCGGAGAGGTGGTGTACGTGGGCAAGAGCATTGACATCCGCAAGCGCCTGTTCGAGCATTTCGCCGATACCTCACCCAAAGGCGAAAAGCTGCGCGCTGGTGTGGCCGATTTCAGCTACGAGGTTACGGGCAGTGAATTGATCGCCCTGTTGCTGGAAAGCGCCGAAATTAAACGCTTGCAGCCGCGCATCAACCGGGCGTTGCGCGTGCGCGAGTTCAGTGCTGCCATCTACGCCTACACCGACGAGCGCGGGTATCGGCGCTTGGTGGTGGGCCGCCTGCAGCCCTCGCCGCGCACACCACTGGAGCGCATTGCCGAGTTGCCGCGCCTGTCGAATGCGCGCAGCTGGCTGGAGAGCACGGCACGACGCTTCGAGTTGTGCTACAAGCTCTGCCACCTGGAAGATACCACCGGTGCTTGCTTTCATTACGGCCTGCACCGCTGTTTGGGCGCATGCGTGGGAGTAGAGGCACCGGATGCCTACAACGAGCGGGCAGAGCAGGCCATTATGGCGCTTTCGCGCGGGCTATCAGGTAGTTTTGCCGTCATTGAGCCCGGGCGTTCGCCCGATGAGCAGGCAGTGGTGGTGGTATGGGAAGGCGCTTTTGCAGGGTACACCTATTGTTCTACGCACGAAACCCTTTCGCTTCGGGAGGTGCTGAGCGCGGCGCATATGCCTTTTCAGGACCCGAATGCAGAGCGCATCATTCGCGGCTACCTGGAACAGCGCAAGGGCACCGCGCGCGTGTTGCCTATCGGGCATTAGCGGCCGCCATGACGGGCGGGCACTTGACCGTGCCATAGCTGCAGAATACGCAACAATCGCCCGGAAGAGGTTTCAACAGGGTATGGCAGCCCTCGCATTCGTAGAAAAACAGGCAGGCATCGGTGGGCATGCTCTCTGTTTTTTGATGCCCGCATTTGGGGCAGGTCAGGATAGAGGTGTGTTCTTGTGCCCCATTGGTAGGCGCACAGCAGGAGGCTGTGGCAGCTGCTTTTGTGTCCACAGCAGTCTCTGGCTCGCAGGCCTCGCAGCTACAAAGGACGGCGCGGCGGCTATAGTAGTGGTTCCACAGCGTTGCGCCCAAAAGGCCAAACATGCCTGTGTATAGGAGATACGTCCAGTAGTCGCTTTCGTCCAGGTGGTAGCCGTACAGGATGAGCAGGCCGCTAACGATGGCCAGGGCCAACGGATAGGCAAAGCGATGCTGGCGATAGGCCATGGCTAAGCCCCCTATGCTCAGAGCGACCATGCCCTGGAAGACCCACATCGTCCAGCCGCCGAAGAGTTCAAAACTACCCAAACCCAGCGCCGAGGCCGCTGCGGCAAACAGCGGAAAGCAGCAAGGCGATAGCACAGCCGTCAGGAAAAGGCCCGCCGTTCCCCATTTATCCAGCGAAAAAAGGCGCCCGTTTTTCATCGCTCACCTTCCATTTTATCCTCTTCAATAGGCCCATTTCAGGTAAATGGAGCCCCAGGTGAAGCCTCCGCCGAAAGCGGTCAGGATGAGGTTGTCGTCTTTTTTGAGGCGGTCTTCATACTCCCACAGGCACAGCGGAATGGTAGCGGCGGTGGTGTTGCCGTATTTGTGAATGTTGACCATGACCTTTTCCATGGGCACACCTAAGTGTTCGGCCACAGAGCTGATGATACGCATGTTGGCCTGGTGCGGGACGACCCAGTCCACTTCGTCCACGGTTTTGTGGTTGCGGCGGAGCACTTCCTGAGCAGTGCTGACCATGCCTTCGACGGCGAATTTGAATACGCGCTTGCCCTCTTGATAGACGTAGTGCTCGCGGCGATCAATGGTCTCGTGTGAGGGGGGGCGCAAGGAGCCGCCGGCTTTCATGTGCAGAAATTCGCGCCCGGCACCGTCGCCGCGCAGCACGAAGTCCTGGATGCCGGTACCGTCGCGGCGTCCTTCCAGGAGCACAGCGCCGGCGCCGTCGCCAAAGAGGACGCAGGTGTTGCGGTCGGTGTAGTCCACGATGGAAGACATCATATCGGCCCCGACGACGACGACCTTTTCGTAAGCGCCCGAGACGATGAACTGGGCGCCAGTGGTAAGAGCATAAAGGAAGCCCGAACAAGCGGCATTGATATCGAAGCCGAAGGCATTTTTGGCGCCGATTTTATCGCATACCGTGTTGGCCGTGTCGGGAAAAACCATGTCTGCCGTAACGGTGGCGACGATGAGCAGGTCAATTTCGCCGGGCGAGATGCCGGTTTTGAGCATGAGGCCGCGCACGGCTTCGGCGGCCATGTCGCTGGTGGCCCATCCGGGTGTACGCAGGATGCGGCGCTCTTTGATGCCGGTGCGTGTGGTGATCCATTCGTCGGAGGTGTCCACCATTTTTTCCAGGTCGGCGTTGGTCAGCCGATCTTCAGGCACCCAGCCGTTGACGCCCGTGATGGCGGCTCGCAATTTGTTTGGCATATTAAGTCCGTGTTAAAACCGGAGCAAAGGTATTGGCAAAAGTCGGCAGCCTATGGGCCTGGGCGGGTGTATTTTTGCAGCCAAATGAAGCATTATTTATCGCTGATTAAATTCAGCCACACGCTTTTTGCTCTGCCGTTTGCGCTGGTGGGCTTTTTTGTCGGCGTTGCCGAGCATGGGCAGGGCCTCAGCTGGCGCCTGCTGTTGTTGGTGGTGCTGTGCATGGTCTTTGCGCGCAGTGCGGCAATGGCGTTCAACCGTTGGCTGGACCGGGACGTGGACGCGCTCAATCCGCGCACGCAAATGCGCGAGATACCGGCGGGTATCATTTCGCCTCAGGCGGCGCTGCGCTTTGTGGTGCTGGCGTGTGTGTTGTTTATTGCAACGACTTATTTCATCAATCCGCTGTGTTTCTACCTGTCGCCGGTGGCGCTGGCAGTTGTGCTGGGTTACAGCTATACCAAGCGCTTTACCTGGCTGTGCCACCTCATTCTGGGCTTAGGGTTGGCGCTGGCGCCGGTCGGAGCTTACATCGCAGCTACGGGGCACTTCGGATGGATATCTATCTTTTATGGCCTTGCCGTCTTGCTCTGGACGGCGGGCTTCGACATCATCTACGCCCTGCAGGACGAAGAGTTTGACCGCGAAAACCGCCTGTTTTCCATACCGGCCCGCGTAGGCAAAGCGCGCGCGCTGCACATTTCAGAGTGGCTTCATTTGGGAGCAGCGGCTTTCATGGTCATCGCTGGTGGTCTCTTGCACAGCCGTTTGCCTGAGGCCCGGTGGCTTGCCTGGCTGGGTACCGCCGTCTTTCTGGCTATGCTCGTTTACCAGCATCGGTTAGTGAAGCCCGACGACCTCAGCCGCGTGAATATGGCTTTTTTTACCACAAATGGTGTTGCCAGTGTCATCTTTGGTCTGCTGACCATACTTGACCTGATGGTCTTTTAAATTGCCATGACGGAGAGCGAGGACATTTTTCACAAACGTCCTGCGCAGGCGCACGCACAAGGGCGCTATAAAATGGTGGAAAGTGTGCGTACGAGCTGGTATCTTTGTTTGGAATGGCTTCCTTACAGGCTCGGTTGACCCTCGTCGGACCTCCGCGAACATTGGCCATGCACCTTCCTTGCTCGTTATGAAGAAAGTCTCCTTTTCGTTTCGCTCTCCGCACGACCGCTATCTCAAGCGCGTGCTCAGGTACCTGCGCATCGTCCGCGAGACGCTGAAGACCTTCCTGCCCGCCGAACAATTCGCCTTGCTCAATTTAGACACCCTGCAATTATCGTCCGATAGTTTCGTGGGCGCCGACCAGCGGGAGATGTTCTCCGATCTGGTCTATACCTGCGAAACCGTCAACGGCGAGGCGGTGCGCATCTGTCTGCTGTTCGAGCATAAAAGCAGCCTGCCCGGGCGCCACATTTATGTGCAGATGATCAACTACCTGCGCGGCATTCAGGAAGAAGACATCCGACAGGGGCGCGAGTATTTCACCCTGACCATTCCGATACTGATTTATCACGGAGAGTCTCCCCTGAGCCTCGGCCCGTTGCGCGAGCAATACGGCCCTGTTTCGCCGCTGCTGGCAGGCTATATTCCGCACTTTGACATCGTTTGCATAGATGTGCAGGCCCTATCGGACGAGTCCATTGAGCATATGTGCGAAGGGCTACTGTTGCGATACGTCTTGCTGGTGCTCAAGCACATCCGTGATGCGGAATACTTGCGCGTACATTTCCGCCAAGTGCTTACTTTTGTATCTGAAAACGAGCACATGGAGGTGTCGCTGGATTTGTTCGAGGCGACGTTCATCTATATTCAACAAGCATCCACCCTTCAAAAAGAAGAGATTATGGACCTGATACAAACATTGCCGCCGGCTTATGAGCAGCGCGCAAAAAGCGCCTACGAGGAAATTCTGGAAGAGGGTTTCGAGAAAGGCCTTGAAAAGGGTCGCGAGGAAGGTCGCAAGGAAGGTCGCGAGGAAGGTCGCGAGGAAGGTCGCAAGGAAGGTCGCGAAGAAGGTTTGGAAAGAGCATTGCGCGCCTTTATGAAGAAAAATCCGGATTGGAACGACGCGGCTATAGCAGATGCTTTCGAGGTCTCTGTGGAGGTTGTGCAGAGAGTACGGCGTTCGCTCGTA
>CAZYEV010000074.1:0-23690 GCA_964646615.1 uncultured Saprospiraceae bacterium | reverse complement strand
AACTCTTTCAACACCACATAAAAAGAGCGAAGCAGGTCGCGGTTGGCGTAGGCCGTCTGAAGGTCTTTACCCAGATAGTGCACAATGGGAGCATCGTACTCATCTATCAGAACGACGACTTTCCGTCCTCTGCCTGCCAACATATGAATCAGGTAATCAAATTTTTGGGCAGCTGACGGAGTATCTATGGGTGGCACGTCGTGCTCTGCATACACTTTGTTGAGTGCATAGTGCAGCGCTGCTTCCAGCCCTACTTCCGCAAAGCCGGTGCCTGTCAGCGACAGCCACACCACCGGGTGGCGCCGCGTCCAGTCCCACTTATCCGCTATCCACAAGCCCTCGAACAATTCCCGACTGCCCGAATACAACTCTTGCAGGGTGGACACCGTCAGCGACTTGCCAAAACGACGCGGGCGGGAAAGAAAGTAGAACTTACCCGACGTAGCCAAGCGATGCACATATTCGGTCTTGTCCACGTACTTATACCCCTCTGTTCGGATGGTTCGAAAATCCTGAATGCCAATGGGCAGTTTGAACATCGCGCGCTTGTATTTTGGGCAAAGATAGCGCCTCAAGGGGTAGAGCTATTGCATTTTGATCCGCCGAAGCGCCTGGTAGATCCGGTTCCGATAGGAAGCGGCCTGGCCAGAGAGTACTCCCGATTTTTCAGTTTTTCGGGCAATTGCAGGGCGAAGCCTCTAAAGAAGAGGTATTGGCGGCAGATACTCCCAATAAACTGAGGTTTGGCCGCTCGAGCGGCTTGACGAATGGAGATTATGCCTGACGTCAATACCCATCCCGGCGGCTGTAACTGTACCCACCACCAAAGTCGCTGAAAAGCCCAATGATGTACCCCAACCAGTAAAAGAAACCGGTGTTGTTCTCTGCGTATAGTCCAATATCGGCTCCGAAGAGTTTGCCAATGAGCGCGATAGGGAAACAGAAGCCATGCCAGAGGCCGCTAAAGAAGCCATATTCATATTCTGTGTATCCCTTAGGGGCACAGGAGGACATGGTGAGGCATAGCAGGCCAAGCAGGAAGAAGAGTAGTAAAGGGCTGTTTTTCATATTGATAAATGGTTTTTTGCTGTGGTGGTAGGCGTTTTTGCTGTAAGGAGGATGGAGTTTATACCGACCAGTAAACCCACCAAACAAGTTTGGTCAGTACGTGAGGCCAAACAAGTTTGGCGGCTACAGGAGGTACATGGCCTGGAAGGCTAAGAAGCGCTCCAGGAGGGAGTTGGCGAAGTTGGTGCCGGGTTTGGCGAAGGGGTCGTAGAGGCGGTTGATGCCGTGGTGGTACCGAAAGGTGAAGGCGATGCGTTCGGAGGCGTGGATGCTCAGGCCGCCCAGCGCGCAGAAGCTGTTTCTGCGCAGGTCGGGCAGGGCAGCCGTGATGCCGCCACCCAGTTCGGCGTCGTTGGTATTGCCCAGCAGGCGCCCGTACGAGATGCCGGCGTTGAGCACGACCGCCTGGCCACCGTCGTTGCTCCAGATACGCCAGTGCCACTGAATGGGAATTTCGGCGTAGTGCAGCGTTGTTTTGAAGAATACCGGGTCGTCGGCTTCGCTGCGGCAGCCGCGCTGGGTGTAGAGCAGCTCTACACTGAAAAACTGAGCCTCCGTTAAGAGAATGTTTCCGCGCAGACCGCCCTGGAGGCCCAGTTTGTGGTAGCCCGCCGAGGCGTCACCATCAATCTGAGAGGCCGTCAGGCCGGCAATGATGCCCGCCTGAAAGCGCTGGGCGTGCATATTAGTGGGCAACCATGCCGCTAAAGCAATCATTAACCAGGCGGGAATCCGCAGGTGTTTGGGAGGAAAATCAATAAGCGTGTTTCTGTTCTGCATGCGTTTGAGTCTTTTTTACGCTTGTTAGTCTTTTTCAATGCCCTGGCACACCCATGGGCAGGGCCGCTATTCCGGGGCATCTGTCCCTTCCTCGCTATGCTTTTCTCCCTGAATATCAGCGACCATCTTTTTTAAAACGCTATCCGGGATGTTGCCTGTTTCCGATTTGTCGTAAATGGAAAGAAGGTAAACATCAGCTATTAACGTATCCTGAGCCTCGATGAACTCTAAGTAGCTGATGACCTGTAGCCCCCCACTCTTACCCCTCCCTTTGCTCTTTACCAGCAAACGTATTTTGTACACGTCGCGTCCAATGAGCGTTCCCTTTCTGGCGTTTTCCTGCAAGTCAGAGTCTAACGCCCGAAGTTCTGAATGCAGCGAGCGGTACTTTTTCATGAGTTGCCTGGCCTCTCGCTGAAAATAGGGCGTAACGATTACATTAACCTTCATCCAAAAATTCGGTTAATGAGATACGTGGAGTCTTCCCTTGCCGGATAGCATCTGCTTCGGAAAACGCTGTCTTCAGGCGTTCTCTGAAAAGCAGGACCCGCAACTTCTCTGAAGCCTCCGTTGATACCGGGCTATTTTCGCGCCCAACTTCTATTATGAAAGACCGCGCACGCAGTTCCTCTAACTCATGCAGAATTGCTTCCCATTCCTTAAAAGGAACAACTGCTGCCTGCTTGTTGCCTGCCTCATCCGTCAAGTATTGCACACGGACTTCTTTAGTCATAGCTGTCCTATTTTTCTGCAAATTTAATCCGCATTTTGTTGCAACCCGGAAAAACAACCTGAGCATACTGCCGTTCGCAGGACGGCTATCCTTTATTTATCCGGATTGTCCCCCGCTTCAACAACTCAAAAACCGGATTTGCTCCATACCTTCGCCGCCGCAAGATAGGCACACGGCATGCGCTACACCCAGTCTACGCTAAAAAAACTCGAAGAACTCTTCAGCGAGCTCGACTATGCTGTCCGCTATGAAAAGGGCCATTTCCAGAGCGGCTACTGCGTCGTCGAGCAGCGGCGCATCGCTGTCATCAACAAGTTTTTCGACACCGAAGGCCGCATCAATTGCCTGTTAGACATACTGGCAAGCCTGACCTTCGACCCCAGCCAGCTCTCGGAAGAAGCGCAGGCGTTTTATCAAAAAATACAAAAAAACATCCCGGCAGCCCAAACACCTGCCGACGAACATCCTACCGAAACGCATGGCTAAATTCCAGCACACTGCCTTGGAGCGCTTCCTGCGCTACGTGCAAATAGACACGCAAAGCGACCCGACCAGCACCACCACGCCCAGCACTGAAAAGCAAAAAGACCTGGGCCGCCTGCTCGTGCAGGAACTACACGATATGGGCCTGACTGATGCTGAACTCGACGAATACGGCTATGTGTACGCAACCATCCCGGCCAACACGGATAAAAAGGTGCCCGTCATCTGCTTCTGCTCGCACATGGACACCGCTCCCGACTGCTCTGGCGCCGGCGTTAAGCCCATCGTACACTGCAATTACCAGGGCCAGGACCTCGTGCTGCCCGATGACCCCACTATCGTCATTCGCGAAAGCGAACACGAAGACCTCAAGCATCAGCACGGCAACGATATCGTTACAGCCAGCGGCACCACGCTCTTAGGTGCCGACAACAAAGCCGGCATCGCCGCCATCATGGATGCCGCACACATCCTGGTCAACAACCCACACATCAAACACGGCAAAATCCGCATCCTCTTCACCCCCGACGAAGAAATCGGTCGCGGCGTGGACAAAGTCAACCTCAAAAAACTTGGCGCCCGCTACGGCTACACCATTGACGGCGAAACCGCCGGCAGCATCGAAGACGAAACCTTTAGCGCCGACGGCGCCACGGTCGTCATCCACGGCGTATCGGCCCACCCGGGCTTTGCCAAAGGCAAAATGGAACACGCCATGAAAATTGCGGGCAAGATACTGGCCAAACTGCCCGACCGCTTCAGCCCCGAACACACCGAAGGCCGCCAGGGCTTTATTCACCCGACCTTCATCGAGGGCGGCTTAGAGAAGGTAACGATGAAATTCATCCTGCGCGACTTTACCGAGTCTGGCCTGCGCCGCCACGCGCGCACGCTGCAAAAGGTGGTGGACAGTGTGGTGAAGCAATACCCTAACTCCCGCGCCGAAGTAACCATCGTGCAGCAATACCGCAACATGGGCAAGGTGTTGCGCCGTCATCCCCATGTAGTGGAAAACGCCATCGAAGCGCTCAAACGCGCTGGCTTTGCCCAACCCATCCGGCGCGCCATTCGTGGCGGCACCGACGGCTCGCGCCTGTCGTTCATGGGCCTGCCCTGCCCTAACCTCTTTGCCGGCGAGCACGCTTTCCATTCCAAATACGAATGGGTATCGGTGCAGGATATGGAAAAAGCCGCCGAAACCATCGTGCACCTCGCCCAGATCTGGGAGGAGCGCAGCTAAAACACCGCAAAGCATCTCTCAATCACATCGCATATTCTGATTTTTTATGGAAGAGAACGAAAAAAGCAAAATGGAGGAATTCCTGGACTCTGTTCGGGAGCTGGCGGAAGACGCTGCTGAAAAAATCAATGAGCTGGGCGACAAGGCCGCTGAAAAGGTGGCGCCCATCTTAGAGTCAGCGGGCGAAAAGCTGGAGCAACTTAAGGAGGCCGCCAGCGAACGCTTAGAAGAGTGGAGCGAGAAAGCCGAACACATGGCCGCCGAAGCCCGACGCGAAGCCGAAGAAAAGGCCGCTGAACTGAAGGCTGCCAAAGAAAAAATCGCGGCACACGAGGGCGGCGCCCTGGGCTACATCTCCGACAAGGCGAAGGAACTGCTGGGCGACAAAGAAGACGAGAAGCCTGCCGAATAGCCGCTGGCTTCTTTCTGGTCCTTCGCAGCGATTAGCCTGTCCGCCGACGCGCTCTGCACGGATGGGGCATTTTACCTTTGCGCCCAAAAGCATACGGTATGAGCGACGCCCCACCACCCTCCTTTCACCCTTTTGTCATTGGCATCAGCGGCGGCAGCGGCAGCGGTAAAACGACCTTCGTCAAACGCCTGTGCGAGCAATTCGCACCCGACGAGGTATGCCTGCTCTCACAAGACAACTACTACCTGCCCCGCGACCAACAACACACCGATGACCGCGGCGAGCGCAATTTTGACCTGCCCAAGTCTTTCGATAAGAAGGCATTCCGCCGCGACCTGGAACGCCTGCGCCGAGGCGAAACCGTCGAGCGCGAAGAATACACGTACAACAACCCCTTGGTAAAGCCGGGCCTGATTGTCGTCCGACCTGCACCTATTATAGTGGTGGAAGGGTTGTTCGTCTTCCACTACAAAAAGGTGGCCGCCCAACTCGACCTGAAAATTTTCATCAATACTAAAGAAAACCTCAAGGTCATCCGCCGCATCTACCGCGACCAGCTGGAACGCAATTACCCCATCGAAGACGTGCTGTACAAATACCAGCACCACGTGCTGCCTGCCTACGAGCGCTACATCCTGCCCTATCGCGAAGAGGCCGATTTGGTGGTCAATAACAATCGCCACTTCGAGCAGGCTCTGGCAGTGGTGGCCGGCTTTATCCGGCATCGGCTTGCGCAGCATGCGTGGGTGGGGCAATAAAAAGAATGGGTAACACTTCTAAAATGGATAGGGATGGCTCAGGGTGGAGCGCTGGGAACAGGTTCCGGCGAGGCAGGAGCCTCGCCGGAGTTGCGGTCATTTTTTCATTTTCCGTTTTTCATTTTCCGTTTTTCGTTTTCCATTTTCCCTTTACCTTTGCACCCACTTTGAGCGGCCCTTGCCCAAAGTATGGCCACGTGGCGGAATTGGTAGACGCGCTACTTTGAGGGGGTAGTGTCCGAAAGGATGTGCTGGTTCGACTCCAGTCGTGGTCACAAATACGGAGTGTTTTAAAAAGTCCTGCCGAGATGATATCGGCAGGACTTTTTTGCACCCGGCCATCTGGCTCAATACTTGCGACAGGCGGAGCGGCTATTTTTGCAGGACATCCAGAGCGAGCACATGGAGAAAAAAGCGACGGCATTTACTCACGAGAGCGAGCATACGGGAGCGCTGGCAGCGGCTGCGCAGGCGCATGTGCTGCGCGTGTGGAACGACCGACACGATGCGCGTCTGGCTTTCCACAACTATGCTCAGGCTGCCGAAGTAGCCGAGCGCGTGGCCTTTCTGGCCCAGGAAGAGCGGGCACCCGCCGATGCGGCGGAAGTGGCACTGCTGGCGGCGTGGTTTTTCAATATCGGCTATCTGGAAAACCCTGCTGCCCCAGCCGATGCCAGCGCCATTCGGGCAGAGTTTTTCTTGGTCAGCCAGCGCTGCGCGCCCGAACTCATTCGCCGCGTGCGCGCCTGCATCGCCGCGGCCTACGACACCAACCCTCCGACCACGGCCGAGGCCATGCTGCTGCGCGACGCCATCGCCCTGACGGACTGGGGCCCCAACAGCACCGAACGCCTGGCGCTGTTGCGCTTAGAATGGGAATGGTTGCACCAAAAAACCTTTTCCGATGCCGAATGGCGCCACTGGACGGACAACGAACGCCGCCGCATCCGCTTTTACACCGCTTACGCCAAGCGGCACTTCGAGCCAGCCTTTGCGCTGCTGCAAGCGCGCAACGGCCAGGAGGGCGAGGGCGAACGCCCCCGAAAACGCGAACGCAAAACGGAACGCTTCGAGCGATTGGCGCGCCGCCCGCTGCGCTCGAGTATCCAGACGTACTTCCGCGCCAACTACGCCAACCACATCCGCCTGAGTGCCATCGCTGACAACAAGGCGCACATCATGATTAGCGTCAACTCCATCTTGCTGTCGGTGGCCATTTCGTTGCTGACCTACCAGACGCTGACCAACCGAAACCCGCTGTACGTGTTGCCCATCATCATGTTTCTGGTAACGAGTCTCACTTCGCTCACCTTCGCCGTGCTCTCCTCACGCCCGCGCGTAACGAGCATACCACCCACACCCGGCCAGGTGCCCAGCCCGGTATTCTTTGGCAGCTTCGTCCACCTCACCTTAGACCAGTACGAAGAAGCCACTGACGCCATGCTGCGCGACGGGCGGCTGCTCTTCGGCAACATGACCCGCGACCTCTACCACCTCGGCCAGGTGCTGGACAAAAAGTACCGCCTCCTCACCTATTCTTACACGGTCTTCCTCATGGGCTTTGTCGCCACGGTAGGTGCTTTCCTCGGGGCGTATTTTTTAGAGTGAGGTGGCGGCGTCGAGTACGGCTTTCGTTTTTTCGTAAAAACCTCTGGCTCGTTCGGGCGTAGCGCCGATGCACACAGAGCCAAGTTTGCCGTATTGCGATAGGGCGCCCAGCAGGTGAAACACCACTCCCTCCTGTACGGCGGCGTCGTAGTAAATGTCGTTGCAGGCTGCGATGTCTAACAGGTCGTCGGGCGTCAGGCCGCGGTAGGCGTCCGATTGCATATTGTCGGTGGCGAAGTAGTAGCGCGCCTGCCCTTGCGGTGTCTGATATTCACCGGTGTGGTGGTCGTAGTAGCCGTCGGTGAGGAACTGGAGCATCAGGTAAGGGTGCGTGGTGCCGCCCTTGCGCAGGTTGATTTCGATGGCGTAGTGCTGCCACCAGCCACCGGCCTCCCTGACGGAGACGAAGTCAATGCCGAAGCGCCCAATGATGCCTTCCTGCGCCAGCCGTTGCGCCACGCGATGACCCAGGTGGCCGATTTCGCTGGCGTAGGCCGGATTAGCCGGAAAGGTGGCGCCCAGGTACACCTGGCCGTCGTGGCCGCCGAGCAGCTGGTCGTGTGTAGAGACGACCTCTATTTGCCGGAGCGGCGTGATGCGGCACTGCACGGAGGGCGAGGTTTTCTCGGCGCCGTCAATGAAAGCCTCGACAATGCCGCCCATTTGGGCCATTTTTTGGGCGAAGGTGTCGTAGTCCATATCTTGGGCCACGAGTTTCAGGTGGGCGCGCAGGTCGTCGTCGGTGTATGGCAAGCCGTGTTTTTCAAAGGAATAGGTGGCGTTGCCGTCGCCCGAGAAGCCGTCATTGAGTTTGACGACGGCTTTGCGCAGGTGCGGGTGTTCGTGCTTGAGCATTCGGAGCGCTTGCAGGACGTCGTCCATATCGCGCAGGTGTTCGTAGCCAGGCGGCAGCAGGAGCCCTGCCTGCCGGAACACCTCGCGACTGCCGGTTTTGGTGCCGTAGTGGCTGAACCAATACGGTGTGCCGTAGATGGGGATGCCCAGTTTCAGGGCCAGCGCGTGTTCGTAGGGCGTGATGTTGAAGCCCACCATGTGGGCAGCGTGGTCGTCGGGGATGTGGCGCCGAATTTTTTCGATGAGGCGGGGCCGCTCCAGGATTTTCTCGGTCAACGAGCGCGGCGAGCCGTCGTGGCAACTGAGCAGCGTCAGGCGTTGGCGCGCATGGCGAGGTGGCACCCCCGGCAACAGGTGCAGGTAGTAGTCAATGACCGTTTCGTCAATGGGCAGGCTGGTTACGTAGATCATGTGCGTGCGTGGCATGCGCAGCAACATGAGCAGGCACAGCAGCCGCTCTTCGTAGTGGCTGATGCCCGATACTTTGGCCAATATCTCCTGGTCGAGCGTCTGGCTGGGTACAACGACCACCGTTTTGAACGCCAGTGGGTCGGGGAAGTGGGTTTCAAACTGGCAAACCAACCCGGCTTGCAGGGCCTCAAAGGCTGCTTTATCCAACTCCCACATAGGGTGCATAGTAGAAACGGCTTCTTTTGTAATGAATAAGCAACATTACAGGCGCCTCAGCGCTCCAGGGGTGAGTGTTGTCGCCCCTTGCAATGATTTTAAGCGGCCCCGGCGGTAGCTACCCTCCAAAACGTTTCAGCTCGCTGTGCGAACACTGAGGCGCGATTGCCGTTATATTTGCCTCATCAAACACACCATCCATGGTTCTATGCTACACCACTGGCTCAAGGATTTAGCGGAGCGACGGGCATTTGGCGCCTGCCAATACGTGGGCGAAAAGATGCACATAGCGCCGGCAGAGGTGCGCAAGTACTTTATTTACACCTCGTTTATCGCCATGGGCTCGCCGCTGATTGTGTATCTGATTATCGCCTTTTGGGTGAATATCCGGCGGTATATCCGGCGGGGGCATAGTGTGCTGTGGGAGTGAGGGAAGAGGCACTGGTTGAATACGCTGAGGGTAATGCCGGTAAAGGTTGCAGGTGTGGTGGTTAAAGAGCGTAAACCCGGCGAAGCCTGTGTGGCTCCGCGCGAACATTTCCCGTCCTTGCCTGTCTAAGCCAGCATGAAAAAAGTTGTCGTTGCCATTGCTGGCTCCTCGGGCGCCATCTACGCCAAAGTGCTGTTGGATAAGTTAGCCGCTTTGCGCGAGCAATGGACAGCCGTAGGCGTGGTGCTATCGGACAATGCGCTGGTCAACTGGGAGTTAGAGATTGGCCCGCCCGCGTTGGACAGGTATCCGTTTGATTTTTATCAGAAAAACGACTTCTACGCGCCGTTTGCGTCGGGGTCAGCGCGCTACGAAACGATGCTCGTGTGCCCGTGCTCGATGGGCATGCTGGGGCGCATTGCGGCGGGTGTGAGCAACGACCTCATCACCCGCGCGGCAGATGTAATCCTGAAGGAGCGCCGGAGGCTCATTCTGGTGCCGCGCGATACGCCGCTGAGCCTCATTCACCTGAACAACATGAAACTGCTTACCGAAGCGGGCGCCATCATTTGCCCGGCTTGCCCGTCGTTCTATTCGCGTCCGCAGACGGTGGAAGAAATTGCCGCCACCGTTGTTGACCGCGTGCTCGACCTGGCCGGTTTTGATTTGAAAACCTACCGCTGGAGCGAAAGCGAGCCGGACTAACGCCTCAGTGCAGCCGCGCACCGATGAGTCGTAGAAATTCGCCGCGCGTTTCGGCTTTCTGAAATTCGCCCGTGAAGGCTGATGTGGTGGTTACGCTGTTCTGCTTCTGCACGCCACGCATCATCATGCACATGTGCTGGGCCTCAATGACCACTGCCACCCCCCATGGGCGCAGGGTCTCCTGGATGACGTCGCGTATTTCGATAGTAAGCCGCTCCTGCACTTGCAGGCGGCGGGCAAAGACGTCCACCACGCGTGGAATTTTGCTCAAGCCCACGATGTAGCCGTTCGGGATATAAGCCACATGTGCTTTGCCAAAGAAGGGCAGGATGTGGTGCTCGCACAGAGAGTACACCTCGATGTCTTTGACAATGACCATCTCGCTGTAATCCTCCTGAAACATGGCCGAGCGCAGAATGGCCGCCGGGTCTTGCCGATAGCCCTGGGTCAGGAATTGGATGGCTTTGGCCGCTCGCTCCGGAGTTTTGAGCAGGCCCTCTCGGTGAGGGTCCTCGCCGATTTCCTCCAGGATGATTTCAAATTGCTGACGAATGACGTCTGTTGAATGACTCATGAAAAAAAGGAGATGCCGTACTCAAAAAGCCGGGCACGCACTCTGCTGCATAGTTTGCCAGGTCATTGCGTTGAGCACCGGGCGTTTGAACAGCCCTTAGCGGCAACAGGTTCATTCGCCGTAGTATTCGGCGTAGATGGTTTCCGTTTCCCACAGCTTGATGGCGTGTAGCTGGCAGGGATAGGGCTTGAGGGCCTCGGCCAGGCGCTCCCAGATGATCAGCACCAGATTTTCAGTGGTGGGCTGCATGCCCTTAGGGATAAAGGGCACGTCTAAGTTGAGGTTGCTGTGGTCGAGGTGATCCACGACGTGCTCCTTGATGATGATGCTGAGTTTTTTCACGTCAATGATGAAGCCCGTAACGGGGTCAGGGCGGCCCTTGACGGTTACGTGTAGCGTATAGTTGTGGCCGTGCCAGTTTTTGTTAGAGCATTTGCCAAACGTGGCCAGGTTTTGCTCCTCCGTCCAGTCTTCTACCCACAGCTTGTGGGCGGCATTGAAGCGTTCGATGCGCGTGATATAGACCATAGTATGCAGACGCTAAAAGAAAGCGATGGCGCCCTGGGCGCTCATCGGGGCCCGCAAAGGTACGAGCCTTGCGTCAGGTGTGAAAAGGCGCTCCAAAGTCGGCTATTCAGTGCGCCGACATCTGGCGCGCAGTATTAACCAATTTTGACGGAGGTCATCGTAAGCGCGCCGGCTACGGGGCGGTCGTTAAAGAGTTCGATGGGTTCGTCTTTGTGGCGTAAGGCCAGAGCGTAAAGCAGCGGCAGGTAATGCTCGGGCGTAGGTATGGCCAGTTGGAAGGCTTTTCCCTGGGCGGCGTAGTTGATGAGGGGCTGGGCATCGCCGGCTCGGATGTATTGCTTCATTTTTTCGCTGGCTTCGGCAGCCCAGTCGTAGGCGAAGCCGACGTCGTTGAGGCGGTCCCAGGCCACGAGGCGCAGGTTGTGAACCATGTTGCCGCTGCCGATGATGAGGACACCCTTTCGACGCAGGGCGGCCAATTCCTGCGCCAGTTCGTAGTGCCAGCGCGGCGGCTGGGTGTAGTCGAGGCTCATCTGAATGACAGGCACGTCGGCTTTAGGGAAAAGGTGTTTGATGACAGACCAGGCGCCATGGTCGAGGCCCCACTGATGGTCGAGGCCGACGCCTGTCTTTTGCACCAATTGGGCGGTTTCCCGGGCCAAAGTTGGGCTTCCAGGAGCAGGATATTGCACCTCGTAGAGGGCCTTGGGGAAGCCCCCGAAGTCGTGAATGGTACGCGGTTTTTCCATGGCAGTTACCCACGTGCCGCGCGTTTCCCAGTGGGCCGACACACACAGGATGGCATTTGGACGCGGCAGCTGGCTGCCAATACGGCGAAAACCGGCGACAAATTCATTTTCCTCAATGGCGTTCATAGGGCTGCCGTGCCCCAGAAAGAGCACAGGCATGGGTGCTGTGGGCCGGAGTGGCTCGAGCAAAGCATTCAAATCGCGCAGTTTCATAGCGACGGTGGTAAATGGCAGAGTAGCCAGCAGTTGGAGAAAATGTTTGCGGGTCATAAGGCAGCAGTATCAGGCGAGCATTTTAGAAAAACAAATCACGGCAACTTTTGATTAAACTCGCCTGGGTAAAACAGAAAGTCGTTTTCCTCAAACGGTCTCGTGCGGCCCTCGAAGGCCCCCTACCCTTCTATAACCATTTGAAAAACCGGGCAAAAGCGCCCTCAGACCACCGTTTTCTTCCAGCGGCCCCACCGAAAGACCACCGCCAGCGCCAGCGCCAGCACCGACTCAGCAATGACAATGCTGTAATAAACGCCCCGCTCTTGCCAGCCCATTCCGATGGCCAGCCACCAGGCCAGTGGCGCCTCGATGAGCCAAAAGCAGATGAAATTGAGCACCGTAGGCGTTCGCGTATCCCCCGCGCCATTGATGGCCTGCGACAGGATCATGCCGTAGCCGTAGAAGACATAGCCTGCTGAAATGATGCGCAGCGCCAGCGCCCCTGACGACACCGTTTGCGCGTCCTGGGTGAACAGCCCAATAAGCATGGGGGCAGCATAGAGGTAGCATGCGCTTACCGCCGCCATGAAAATCAGGTTGAAAAAGCCCGCCCGCCACACCGAGCGCTCGGCCCGATCGGGCTGTCCGGCGCCTAAGTTTTGCCCAACCAACGTCGCTGCCGCATTTGCCACGCCCCACGAGGGCAGCAGGGTAAAAATCATAATCCGAATAGCAATGGTGTAGCCGGCCGTAACCGTCGTGCCTATCTGGCCCAGAATTCCAATCAGAAAAATCCAGCTCGACGAAGCAATGAGGTACTGCCCCGTGCTGCCGGAAGCAATGACCAACAGCCGCCGCACGATGCCCCAGTACGGCTTGAGCATGAAACGCACATGCAGGCGAACGGCCCGCCCGACGGCAAACAGATGCCACAGCTGGTACAGGACCCCCACCGAGCGCCCAATGGTGGTGGCTATGCCCGCGCCCAACAGGCCCAGTTCCGGAAACGGCCCCCAGCCAAAGATGAGCAGCGGGTCGAGCACTAAGTTGATGCCGTTAGCCAACCACAGCGCGCGCATGGCCGTAGCTGCATCGCCTGCGCCGCGGAAAACGCCATTGAGCATCCACAGCAGCAAAATGGGCAGGTTGGCCGTCAGCAACAGCCGCGTAAACGGCTCGCCAGAGGCCGCCACTGCCGGGTCGCTCGACATCAGGCGCAGAATATCGCCAGCAAACACATAGCCGGGCACGGCCAGCAAGGCCGACAGCACCAGCGCAATGAGCAGGGCCTGCGCGCCCGCCACCGCCGCGGCCCGCCGTCGTCCTTCGCCTACGCGCCGCGACACCATCGCTGTGGCCGCCGCACTCAGCCCAATAGCTACCGAATAGACCAGCGTAAGCACCGACTCCGTCAGGCCCAGCGTCGTAACCGCCGCGTTGCCTATCTGCGCAACAAAGTAGGCGTCCACTACGGCAAACAGCGACTCCATGACCATCTCCAAAATCATGGGAATGGCCAGCAGTACAATTGCCTGGTCTATGCTGCCGCGTGTGTAGTCCAGCTCTTCGCCCCGAAGGGCGCGCTGCAACAGGCGCTGCCAGCGGCGCCAGCGGCTTACCTGAGTGGTCGTCGTCGTCAGAGGTGTCGTGTTTTAAGTGTTCGGGAAAAAAAGGAACGAGTCTTATAGATTCCGGTGGTCAAGACGTTCGGCCATAAACTGCAAAATGTGCGCCGTAGCGCCCTGGTTTTCGCTCAAGAATTGCCGAACGGCAGTTGACGCTTTCAGGTAGGCATCGGGTTGCTGTAAACGCCGAAGCACTTGCAGAAGTTCCTCCTGGTGGCGCACAGGAAAGGCTCCGCCGCGCTGCACGAACTGGCGGGCCTCTTCAAAGCGTTCGTACTTAGGGCCAAACAGCACTGGTAGCCCGTATGCTGCCGGCTCCAGCGTGTTGTGAATGCCGCGTCCGAAGCCACCGCCGATATAGGCGATGCGCGCGTAACGGTAGAGCCGCCCCAGCAGGCCCACGCTGTCTATGACCAGCACGTCTACGGCGGTTTGACCGTCCCACTGCGAATAGCGCGCCCAGGGCCGTTGGAGGCGTTCGGTCAGGCGGCGCACGTGCTGCTCTGAGGGCTCGTGCGGCGCAATAATCCAGCGCCAGTGCGCCAGTTCGGGTGTGTGAATGACCGCCAGCAGGAGGTCCTCATCGGCAGGCCACGTGCTGCCGGCGATGACGTCGGCCTCGAAGGGCGGGCGTTCCAACGGGCTGGCGTCTTGGGCCAGCTGCAGCACCCGGTCCACGCGCGTGTCGCCGGCCACGCTTACGGCCGTCAGGCCAAGGCGGCGCGCCAGCGCTGCCGAAGCCTCGTTTTGAGTGAAAACATGCGAAAAGCAGCCCAGCATTTGCCGCCAAAGGCCGCCCCAGGGCCGAAAAAAGGGCTGCTCGGGCCGAAACAGTGCCGCAATGAGAAGCGCAGGCGTGCCGCGTCGGCGCAGTTCAAACAGGTAGTTGGCCCACAGGTCGTATTTTACAAAAACGGCTATATCGGGGCGTATGCGCTCCAGAAAGTCGCATGCGTTGCGGCGGGTATCGAGGGGCAGATAGCATACAACGTCTGCGTGCGGGTAGTTTTTGCGCACTTCGTAGCCGGAGGGCGAAAAGAACGACAGCACCACCCAGCCGGCTGGGAACTGGCGGCGGAAGCCCTCCAGCACGGGGCGGCCCTGTTCAAACTCGCCCAGCGAAGCTACGTGCATCCACAGCACCGGGCGGCGCTCTGCGGGCGCGGGCGTCAGGCGAGTGCGCCAATGGCGGCGCCCCTGCACCCACCGGCGGGCTTTGGGCGAAAACAGCTGCGCCACCCAGACGCCTGCGCTCAAGAGCCGAATGGCCAGGGCGTACAGCAGGCGCATCAGTAGTAGATTTTCTCCGGCGGTGTCTGGTAAAGGGGCAGCGTCCAGCCTATGCGCAGGCCAAACCACAGGTCGGTGCGGCGAGCATCCAGTTTTTGCATGCTGCTAAAGTCCCATTCGCGCAAGGTGTTGGTAAAGCCCTGAGTAAACTCCAGCCCTGCAAACCAGTTGGAGCGGCGGTCAGGCCCCAAGTGCTGCCAGCCAATAAATTGGTTGAAGGCCAGCCCTCCGGTGAGGCGGTCGTAGCCTTTGGCATATTCGCCCTGCACCTGGATGAGGGTACGGTCATCGTCTTGCACATGAATTTTGTGGCGCACCATGCCAGCGCCTACCGCCACGCGCAGGCCAGAGCGCGTACCCGAGCGGGCGAAAAGGTAGCCGACCGTGCCACCGAGGTAATACCCGCGTCCGCGCAGGGCTATGTCAGCTAAGTATTGGTCGCGCCCGATGAGGTCGCCTTCTGGCGTGCGCAAAATAGCCAGCGGGTCTTCGCGGGCAGGGGCAGCGAAGTAGTAGTGCCCTTCGACGCCGAGGATGAAATTGTTTTCACCCAGCCACTCGGCATTGCCGCCAAGGCTGCCAAAAGGGCCGAAGCGTCGGGCCAGGTCGCCGCCCGGCAGATGGGCGCCGACCTTCACGCTGAGCAGAACAGCACGACCCGTATTGCGCGACTCCTTTTCAGGGTGTTGCGGAAAACGCTGGGCTTGCGCCAGCGGGGCTGCGAAGGCCCATGCAGCCAGAAGCCCCGGCAGGTAAAGATGTCGAAATAGCGTGAACATGGGGGCAAAAATACGCATCCACCGCACCTTTGAGCGCCCTGAAGCCGCCGATCCACAGGCACAGACCACTTCCATCTTAACTCGAGCCAGTTCGGCAGGCCGTCCTATTCGTCTATAGATACCTCATCTGCAAACACCCAGCACGGTTTGCCCGCGCCTTTATGGCCGGGCGGGCAAACGCCCAGTGTTTCGCCCACAAAACGCACATAGCGGGCCGAAACGCCGCTGAGCGGCACGCGCAGTGTTTGCTGCAAAGAGCCTGTAGCCGTAGGCGGTACCTCGTTGAGCGCTTCGCCCGCCGGACGGAACGTCTTGCCGTCGTTCGAGACCTCGGCGCGGAGTTTTTGGGGAAAGAAAATCCAAGAGTTTTCGTCCTGCAAAAAGTTGATGCCGGCAGAGCGCACGGGTCGGATGCTGCCTAAGTCCACCACCACATCTAAATTGACGCCCTCGTAGCCCTGCCAACGGCCAGAGCGAAAGTCGGCGCCGCCGGGCAGCAGGTCCACTAACGCCTGGTCGCCGCCGCCGGTGTATTGCGGGCTGTATCGGTGAGCAATGCGCACCACGCGCAGGTCGGAGCGCATTTTCAAGAAGTGGGCTTCTTCTACGGCGCTGCGGCGGCCGTTGCGCACGGCTACGAAGCGCAAGTGCGTATTGCCCTCGATGACGATGGGCTTTTCGTAGCGCAGGGCCGTAGCCGGGTCAGGTTCGCTGCCGTCGAGGGTGTAGTAAAGGGCAGCCTCCGGGTCGGCGCAGCCTAAGCGCAGCGTTTGCGTTTTTTCAAACACCCGCTTTGCATCGCCATAGATGAATGGCACCGGCACAATGGGCTCTGCCTCAATGGCGGCTACGGGGCGGTCGGCTTCGGCTTTGCCCCATTCGGTGGGCCGGTCGCTCATGTCGAAGCGCAGCTCGCCGCCGCTCATGAGCATGTCGTGCGTGATGTACGTGTGCGACCAGGGCTGGCCGTTCCAATAGGCCTGGGCAATGTAGCGGCGTTTGGACGAGACGCCTTTTGCCAACACGGTGAAGGTGTTTCCGTTGTCCAGATAGACGACGGCTTTTTCAAACAGCGGTGTGCCGATGACGTACTGGTCGCTGCCCGGCACGACGGGATAGAAGCCTAAGGCGGAAAAGACGTACCAGGCCGACATCTGGCCGCAGTCTTCGTTGCCGCTGAGGCCGTCGGGACGGTCGGAGTAAAGTTCGTCCATTATCTGGCGCACGCGCTGCTGGGTTTTCCAGGGTTGGCCGGCGTAGTTGTACAGATAGGCGATGTGGTGGCTGGGTTCGTTGCCCTGCACGTATTGGCCGATAAGGCCTGTGATGTCGGCCTGTTGGCGTCCGGTGGTCTTGGTTGGTGCAGTGAAGAGCGAGTCCAGCGCACGAGCAAAAGCCTCAGGACCTCCGAAGAGGCGCATCATGCCCGACACGTCGTGTGGGGCAGCAAAGCGGTATTGCCAGGCGTTGGCTTCTGTGTAATTGAAGTTGACCTCGAAGGGGTCGAACGGCGTGCGCCAGGTGCCGTTGCTGCGGGCGCGGAAGAAGCGCGTGCCCGGGTCGAAGAGGTTTTTATAGTACTGCGCCCGCTGCAGGAAGACGTCGGCGGTGGCTTTATCGCCCAAAGCCAGCGCCATTTGGGCCACGCACCAGTCGTCGAAGGCGTATTCCAGCGTTTTCGACACCGACTCCGGCTCCTGGTCGGACGGGATGTAGCCCAGCGATTGATACCATTTTAACCCATAGCGGTCCTGGTGTGCGCTGGTGAGCATGGCTTTGAGGGCCAGCCCGGCGTCGAAGTTGCGGATGCCCTTGCGCCAGGCATCGGCGATGACAGGGATGGCGTGGTTGCCAATCATGCAGTCGGTTTCGCAGGCGCTCAGTTCCCACACAGGCAGCAGGCCACCTTGTTCGTATTGGCGCAGGAAGGTCTGGATAAAGTCGCCCGTGCGTTTGGGTTCCAGGATGTTCAGCAGGGGGTGCAGGGCGCGGTAGGTGTCCCATAGCGAGAAGACGGTGTAGTAGTCGAAGCCCTCGGCCTTGTACACCTGCTTGTCGCGCCCGCGGTATTCGCCGTTGACGTCGGAGTAGAGGTTGGGCGCCAGCATGGTGTGGTACAGGGCGGTGTAGAACGTGCGCAGTTGCGCCTCATTTTCAGCGCCTTCGACGTCAATTTTAGCCAATTGGGCGGCCCATTTCTGCTGTGTTTCGATGCGGACGGAGTCGAAATGAAAGTGGTTGCACTCTGCCTCTAAGTTGCGGCGCGCGTTCTGCACACTGACGGGCGATAGGGCTACCGTTACAGTGATGGGCGTGCCGTTGTAGTTGTGGAAGTCCACCAGGGCCGTGATGGCGCGGCTCGTAACGGTGCGTGTGGAGCGGATGGGGTCCTGCGTCATGTCGAAGATGCGCAGGTTGTAGAACGGTCGCGAGAAGCGGATGGCAAAATACAGGCGCTGGTCTTTGGCCCAGGCGCTTGAGACGCGGTAGCCAACCAGCTCGCGGTCGCTGACCATCGAGAGGCTGGATTGCAGCACCTCGTCGCGGTGGCGCAGGTCTATGAACAGGTGGGCAAATTCGCGGTTGGCCGGAAAGGTGTAGCGGTGCACGCCCACGCGCTCCGTGGCCGTGAGTTCGGCAAAAATTTCGTCCACCGTGTTCGGGTTGAGGGTAACGGCGTAGTAACCTGGCTCGGCCACCTCTGTGCTTTTGTCAAAAGGGGCGGCATTGCCGCCGGGTTCTAAGCTCAGGTCGCGCAGATAGGGCTGGATGAGCACGTCGCAATAGTCGGGCACGCCGGTGCCGCTCAGGTGTGTGTGGCTGAAGCCGTAGATTTTGCGGTCGGAATAATGGTAGCCCGAGCAGCCATCCCAGCCCTCCAGACGGGTATCCGGGCCGAGTTGCACCATGCCAAAAGGCGCCGTAGGGCCGGGGAAGGTATGCCCGTGGGCGTCGGTGCCGATGAAGGGATTGACGTAATTGAGCAACGCGCTCGCCCTTTTGGGCGCCGGGCGTTGGGCGTTCAAGGGAGTCAGGGCCAGCAGGCAGGCGAATAAGGGTATCCAATAGTGCATGGTTCGATGATGACAATGGCTTGAAGGGCGAAGGTAGGCAGTCGGCATGGTATTCAAGGGCGAAGGGCTTTTTAACAGCCCTCTACGACCTTTGCGCTTGGCCTCACGGTAACTTTGCGCAAAAAGGGCAGATTTGAAACGCGACGGCCTCACGACCTTAATTCCTTAGCCATGCTCTTACCCGCTGGCCTGAAGAGGGCGGCCATTGGCTGCATTTTGCGCCAAAAACGTCCAATGGGTACCCAAACTTCGGCAGTTTGCTGCACCTTTGCGAATTAAGGTTTTGCTGTGAGCACCGCCCGAGTATGAATCAGCACACTGTGGACTGGATAGATAGCCGCCTGACAGGTGATTTGGCGCCTGCCTGCACCTTGTGGGTAATCGTAGGCGCCGACAGCGCAGCCTACGCGGCGGTGGATGCGCGCGGCGAAGTGCTGGCTGCCGTACAACGCGACTATTCAGAGCCGAACGCACCGTTTTGGCGCATCGGACCACATGCGCAGCGCATGCTGGAGTCTTCGCCGGTATGGCATCTGCCCTTTGGGCAGCGGCAGGGCTTTGTGTTCCATCCCAACACGACACTCGTGCCCCGGCGGCTGTTTCAACACGGCGACCTCTCGGGCTACTTCCGGCTCCTGCTCGAGCCAGACGACTATGCCTACACCTGTGAGGAACTGACACCCTGGGATGCCTACTTAGTGTCCGCAACCGACCGCGCACAGGCGCGGTTTTTTCAAGCCCTGTTTCCCGGGGCGCGCCTGCGCCATTCGGCCGCCCCGTGGCTGTTGGCTGCGCGCCAGTTAGCCACCCGACAGGAGCACACCGTGCTGGCCAATGTGCGCCACCGTATCGTGCAAATCGCCGTGCTTGAACGCCAGAACCTGCTCTTCTACAACACTTTCACCTTCGCCGACGGCCAGGACTTGCTGTACTACGTACTGCTGGCTTACCACCAGTTCCGGCTTAGCCCCGAACAGGTGCCGCTGTGGCTGGCCGGCGCTATTGTGCCCGAGTCGGAGCTCTATCGCAAATTGTACGCCTACGTGCGCGACATACGCTTTGCCGAACCGCCCGCAACCTGGCGCTTCCCCCGCGAGGCCACCGGCGTAGCACTGCCACTCCATTGCTACTTTGAATTGATGAGCCTGCCTGCCCGCTAAACCATCGTGCGTATCATTGGAGGAAAATTGAAGGGACGGCGCTTTGAGCCGCCCGCTGCCAACTGGCCCACACGCCCAACTACGGACTTCGCCAAAGAAGCCCTGTTCAACATTCTGAACAACCGCATAGACTTCGAAGCGGTCAAAATGCTCGACCTTTTCGGCGGCTCTGGAAGCCATTGCTATGAATTCATTTCCCGCGGCTGCACAGACGCCACCTACGTGGATAAATTCCCCGGATGCGTGCGCTTCGTGCGCCAAATGGCCGCCCAATGGGGCATAGAAGCCTACCTGAAAATCTACCAGATGGACGTACTCCGCTTCATCACCTTCACCCCAGAGCAGTACGACTACATTTTTGCCGGCCCGCCCTATGCCCTGCCCAGCATGGAAACCCTGCCCGATAAAATCCTGAACGCCAACATTCTCCGCCCGGGCGGCCTACTCGTGCTGGAACACAACCCGCAGCGCGACTTTACCCACCATCCCCACCTGACCGATGTGCGAAACTACGGACAGACATATTTCTCCTTCTTTTCTATGGAATGAAAGAGCCCGCCCCGCCGGGCAAATTGCGCCAAACCTGCCGTTTTGCGCTCCGAGCCTCGAAGGGCATTGCGACGTAGTCCCTTCCCGTGGCGCGTTGTGCCCGGCATATCTACCTTTGCGGCCCACACACTCCAGCCTGACGCACTATGTTCAAATGGCCCTTTTTCGCCTTCAGCCTTCTGCTTTCTTCTGTATTATCGGCCCAGCGCTTCGATTTCCCGCAGGCCGTGCCGGGGCGTTGCTACGTGCAATGCTTAGTTCCCGACCGCTATGAGTGGGTTTCGGAAAACATCATCCTGCGGCCCGAGCATGAGGAAACAGTCGCCCTACCGGCAGAATTTGCTGAGCGTCGGGATAGTTACGTAGTGCGCCCCGCCTATGTTCGCTTTCGGGTTGTGGCCCCCCAATGGGCCGAGGAAGAGATGCGCATACTGGTTTCGCCCGCAGGGCGCAAGGTAAAGCCAGAGGCCTACGGTGCCGTGCAGGAGACTATCTGGGTCAGGCCGCCGGCGCGGATGTTTCTGCTCAGCGAGCCGGTATGGGAGTCGGCGCAAGAGGCCGTGGAGGTGGAGCCGGCACATCAGAAGATAGAGGTGCTGCCCATGCATTACCAGTGGGTGCCGCAGGTGGTAGAGGTGCGCCCCGCCAGCCGGCGCTGGGTACGCAAGAAGCCGGCAAGTGGCTGCCTGGATGCCGACCCGGAAAACTGTGCGGTATGGTGCTTGGTGGAAACACCCGCGCAAACCCAGACGGTGTATCGCCAGGAGCCTGTAGGCTGCAACAGCGAAGACCCCGAAGATTGCGTGCGCTACACCATTGTACCGGCTAAGACGACGCTCAAACCTGTGGAGCGCCTCAAGGAGCCCGCGCGCGCCATAGAGCGCATCGAAACGGGCGATTTTTTAATCGTTACCCGCTGGCAGCTGCGCCCCGGCGAAAAGGAACCGCCCGTGCCCGCCGACGCTCAGGGCGAATACATGACGCTGCGGCGCAAAGTACTGCGCCAGGAGGCGCGCGTAGAGGCCGACACCATACCTGCCGTGTATGCACCCATCCAGCGCAAAGTGCTCCTGCGCGACGGCAGATTGGAGACCCGAGTTGCACCAGCCGAGTACACCACCATCCTGAAACGCCGATTGGTGCAACAGGGCGGCTATTGGACCTGGCGCGAAGTGCTGTGTGAAGAAAAACTCACCAACCTGAACATCCGACAAATTCAAGAAGCCCTCAAAGCCCGAGGCTATTACCAGGGCCGCGCCGACGGCGTGCTGAATGCCCAGACGAAAGCCGCTATCCAGCAATTTCAACAGGAAAACGACCTGCCCGCCGACGGCAACGTGGACATCGAAACCCTGCAGGCTCTCGGCCTCGGCGGCTGAAACGGCAACCTTTTCCGCCCCACCGGCGTTTGTCTGACTCGAACTGTTCGCTATGACCGAAAACACCCCTACCACATCCGGGCGCGCGCCTATAGTACGGCGTCTTCTTGCCTTAGTGCGACCTTACCGGGGCATTCTCCTGCTGACGATAGTGCTGGCCATCGTGCTGGCTGTGTTGGCCATTGCGCGCCCTAAATTGGTGCAAATCATGGTGGACGATTACGTCGTTGTCGGAAACCTGACGGGCATAGGGAAGGTTGTGACGCTTATCGTCGCCGTGCTGCTGGTCGAGGTCGTGCTGCGCTATGTGTTCCTGTATTACACCGACTGGATAGGCCAGATGATTGTGCGCGACCTGCGCGTGCGTGTGTTCAACCACGTATTGCGACTCAATCTCTCCTACTTCGACCGCACACCCGTAGGCCAGAGCACCACGCGCACTATCAACGACATCGAAGCCATCAATACCGTTTTTGCCGAAGGCAGCATCACCATCCTGGCCGACCTGCTCGCCCTGGCTGCCGTCATGGGCATCATGTTCTACACCTCCTGGAAACTGACCTTAGTGGTGCTCTCCGTGTTCCCGCTGCTGCTTTGGGGCAGCTATCGCTTCAAAGAAAGCGTGCGGCAGAGCTACGAGAAGGTGCGCACCCACATCGCCGCCATGAACAGCTTCCTCCAGGAGCGCATCAGTGGCATGCGCACCGTGCAGGTGTTCAATGCCGAAGCGCAGGAAGCCCAAAAATTCCGTCAAATCAACCGCGCCTATACGGAGGCCAACCTGCGCTCCATCCTGGCTTATGCCATCTTCTTTCCAGTGGTGGACATCATCTCCGCCCTATCGTTGGGGCTCATGGTCTGGTATGGCGCCCGAGGCGTGCTCTCTGACGAAGTAACCATCGGTACGCTGGTCGCCTTCCCACTCTACATCAGCATGCTCTACCGGCCCGTGCGCATGCTGGCCGACAAGTTCAACACCATGCAAATGGGCCTCATCGCCGCCGAGCGGGTGTTTCATCTGTTGGAAAATAAAAACACCGCCGCTAACGCTGGCACCCTGCGCCCCGAACGCCTGCGCGGTGAGATCGAATTTGACAACGTCTGGTTCTCCTACACCGGCCAACCCGACGAAGCCGTGCTCAAAGGCGTCTCCTTCCGCATCGAACCCGGCGACACCTTAGCTATCGTGGGCAGCACCGGCAGCGGTAAAACCACCATCATCAGCCTCCTCAATCGTTTTTACGAAATCCACTCCGGCCATATCCGCATTGACGGCCACGACCTGCACGAATACGACCTCTACGCCCTGCGCCGACGTATGGCCGTCGTGCTCCAGGACCCCTTCCTCTTCTCCGGCACCGTGCTGGATAACATCACCCTGCGCGACCCCAACATCCGCGAAGAACAGGCCATCGAAGCCGCCAAAACCATCGGCGCTCACGACTTCATCCTCCGCTTGCCGGGCGGGTACCAGTACGCCGTCCAAGAGCGCGGGCAAGCCCTCTCCATGGGCCAGCGGCAGCTCATCGCCTTTGTGCGGGCGCTCGTCTTCGACCCCGATATCCTCATCCTCGACGAAGCCACCTCCTCCATTGACCCTGAAACTGAAGGCGTTATCCAGTACGCCATCGAGCGCCTCATCGCTCGACGCACCAGCATCGTCATCGCTCACCGCCTCTCCACCATCCGACACGCCAAACACATCCTCGTCCTCGAACGCGGCGAAGTGCGCGAATTTGGCCCACCCGACCAACTGCTCGCCATCGAAGGTGGCCGTTACCGCGAACTGTACGAAAAGCAATTCATCCCTACCGGAACATTCGAGACGGGATAACCGCCTGCGCCGCGCGCAAGTTAACCGCTTCAAAAGCCGTACCTTTGGCCGCAAAGGAAAGGCCATGCGAGAGTTCAACACATCGGGCCCGAACACTCCGGAGCGGCACTACACCATCGAGCGGCGCCCGCAAATAGCGGAGGGTCTGCGCATGGTGGAGCAGGAGCGCTATTTCACCATCTGGGCGCCGCGCCAGACGGGCAAGAGCACGTATTTTCGGCAGCTGGCTGTGTATCT